>DHMK01000007.1:385-5715 GCA_002405755.1 Clostridiales bacterium UBA4644 | reverse complement strand
GATCCCGGTATTTTTCATCAGGCGGCATCCTCACAAACAGACGCAGCATCCACAGCCTGCGCCGCGTCCTCCGCCTTGCGGGGAGACAGGAATTCCACCTCGCTGGCTTTGATGAGGAAACCGGGCTGGCGCTGGGGATCGTCCGCAAAGGTGATGGTCTCGAAATCGCCGGTGGCTGCCAGCTTGCAGCCCTTCCACGCAAACGCCGCACAGCGCTCCGCCAGAGGGCCGCGCACCTTGATGGAGATAAAATCGGTGAGCTTGTTGCCGTCCTTATCCTTATAGCGGCGGTCCGAAGCGATGCGCAGGATAGCGTAGGGTTTGCCGGTGGCCTCGTTCATCTTCAGTTCCACATCGTGGGTCAGATTGCCAATGGCAGTGATTTTCAGCATATTCAGTGCTCCTTTTTTTAATGGTTAGGTTTAGTTAAAAAGTGCGGGTGGTCTGCTCTCAGACCACCCGCAGGGGGATACAATTTACTTGCTCCAGCTTTCGCTCTCGCCCAGCACGGCGGTGTGGGCGTTGGCAGCTTCCATGACGGCGTAATACGCCCAATGCTTGCGGCTCACATCCGGGAAGGTGTTCAGCTTGCGGAGATTGTCCGCGATGTAGTCCTCATCCGCTTCGCGGCCCAGCAGTCGGTTGACGATGGTGACGACCTCGGCGCGGTTGATCTCGCGGTCTGCGTGGAACGAGCCGTCCCCATAGCCGTTGATCCAGCCGTGGAGCGCGGCGTACTTGATGTATTCTGCCGCCCAATAGCCGGAAGAAACATCGTTGAAGCCGCCGAACTGCTCCATGATCTCGGCGTCACCATCACCGTACACATCAAAGAAGCGGACAGCCATCGTGGTAAACTCAGCACGGGTAATGGCATCGTTGGGGGCAAAGATGGTCTTGCTCTTACCGTAGGTAATGCCGTTGTTGCTCAGATACTTCACATAGCCGCTATACCAGGCATGGGCGGGAATATCCGCAAATTTGGTATTTGCCGCCGTGGAAATGGTATCGCCGTTCTTCTCCGCCAGCAGACGGGCGAAGATAGCGGCGGCTTCACTGCGGGTCATGCTGCGGCTGGGGCCGAAGGTGCCGTCCGTGTAGCCGACGATGTAAACGCCGTGGCGCTCGGTCTGCTCCACTTCGGGGACGGTCAGCTCACCGTTTTTGTCGGTCTTGCCTGCGGCAGACTGGCCGAGATCACCCTTGACCGTGACATTTTTGCCCTGCTGGGGAGCCTTCTTGTGGTCGGTCACGATGACCGTCACCTGATGCTTGGCGTCCAGATCTGTGCCGTCCGGCAGCTTCACCGTGATATTGCCGGTCTTGCCGATGGACACTGCACTGCCGGAGATGGGGCGCTTCGTGTCCGTGCGGATGACCTTGACGGTCAGCGTCCAGCGGTCGCCGTCCGCGTCCTCATAGCCAGTAGTGACCTTGCCGTCCTCGTTGGTCTTACCGCTGCCGGTGGGAACGGTGATCTGACCTGCCTTGTCGGTCTTGCCGGAGGCGTAGTTGTCATTCTTATCCGTGACAGCGATGCTCATGTCCGGCACAGCGGACTTGTCCTTGACAAGCTGCACGGTCACGGTGGTCTGGTCGGCGTAGTCCAGCAGACGACTGTTGGGCAGGCGGATGGAGATGCTGTTGTCCTTATGGAGAGCCACGGCAGCATTGGCAATAGGATTCTTGGTGTCGGTATCGGTGACGGTCACAAGGTAGCCGCCCACAATGGCCTCACCCTTGCTGTCCGTGGTGCCGCTGTTGTAGATCTTCTCGATCTCTGCCGTTTCCAGCTTCTCTCCGCAGTTCTCGCACTCCTTGTGCTTGCTGCCCGCAGTGTCGGTGGTAGGCTCCTTGTCGATGATCCAGTCGCCGGGCTTATGACCGGCAGGCTCGGTGTAGTTGCTCTTGTTGCTGTCGCCACAGCGGGCGCAGGTGTTGGTGGTGTAACCCATCTCGGTGCAGGTGGGAGCAGTCACTTCGGACTTGTAATCATGTCCCAGGGCCTTTTCCAGCACAGCGCCGCAGCGGGTGCAGAGCTGGGGTTCCGTGCAGGTAGCAGGAGTGCCGGGGATGTGTCCATCCGCGGGGTCGGCATCCAGACGGTGGTAGCCACAGCGGGTGCAGCGGTATTCCATCACGCCCTCGCCGGTGCAGGTGGCGTTGGTAACAAGGGTTCCCTTATCCCAGCTATGACCGAGCGCATCGGTGTAGTCTGTGACGAAGCTGCTGCCGCAGCCGTCACAGCGGTGGATGGTCTTGCCGCCGTTTTCGCAGGTAGCGGCGATGACATGGGATTCGTAATTGTGAGGCAGCGCCGCCGTGATGTCCTCAATGTGACGATCCCCACAGACGGAGCACTCGCGGACGGTATAGCCGGGGCTGGTACAGGTGGCAGCCACGGTATAGACCTCATAGCTGTGTTCGCCCTTGGGCGTGGCGGTCTGCTTCATCTGTCCGCAGCGGGCGCACAGCTCCAGCAGCTTGCCGTCTGCTTCGCAGGTGGCGTCACGGATGACGATGCTCTGCCATGCGTGACCGAGGGAGTCCACATAGTCACGCTTTTCGATCTTGCCGCACTCCGTGCAGAGATAGCGGTCATAGCCGAGGGTGGTGCAGCCGGCCTTAGTGCTGTCCAGCAGAATATACTTGTGGTTTTCACCACAGCCCTTGTCGGTGCAGCAATTTCCATTGCAATTCTTGTTCTGGCAGCCGCAGTTGGGATCGCCGCAGCCGCAGGCACAAGAGCCGTCATCCTTGGTGGATTCGTCACGGAGCCAGACTTTTGCCACGCCGTTCTCGGTCATTTCTTTGCCCTTGTAGGTGTAGGTGATCTCATAGTAAACCATGTACTGACCTTCCTCTGTGTAGTTGGGCGCGGAGGTCATGGTACAGCTATCCGCACTGTTGCCATAGCGGATAGAGGTGCGGACACCGGCTTCGGAGAGATCGCTGACCGTGATGGTGTGGGGCTTTCCGTCCACCACGCCGTAATAGTCTGCAATGACCGCCTTTGCCGCCGTGTAGTCATAGCGGGCGTAGTCGCACAGGCTGCATTTCTCTACCGTAGCGAAGCGTCCGTTTGCCGGCTGGGGCAGGACTTCCGTCACCATGCTGTGGCGCTCCAGCTTGCGGCTGACCGTATGATTGGTACCGTAGCAGAATGCGCAGTAGGTGCCGCCCTTGGTGGTGATAGTGTGATAGGTATCGTCCGTGTACTCGTAGGAAACGGTTTCGTCCAGTTCCTGCGTAAATGCGGCGGCACAGTCATACAGCCAGTAGACATTTTTCAGATAGCCGTACTCGCTTTTGCTCATATTTGTGTTGATGCCGCCGCAGGTTTCGCAGACGGCTTTGGTGTAGTGATATCCGGTATAGGTGGCGTCCTTGCCGGGGATGCCGTCCATGGTATCACCCTTACCGGCGCCATCCACCATCGTGCCGTCCGAATATTTCACATTGCGGCTAAGTGCCGGCTGACCATTGCGGGTATATTCGGGAACGCGGAACACCTCAAAAGATGTGGCTTTGCCGCACTCACCGCACTTGAAGGTCTCGCGGGTCACAACACTGTTGGCGTCCAGCTCATTGGTTCGACCGGATGCCTGCATCCAGTGCTCGGCTGGGTCGTGGTAGCTGTTCTGCTGGGCGGCAAAGGCGGTAGGGATCATGCCCACGCACATGACCAGCGTCAGCAGCAGCGCCAGCGCTCTGCGGGAATAATGGTTCTTTTTCAGATTCATAGGTCCTCCTTATATTTTTTGTTTTTTATCCGCGTTGAAAACGATGTCCTTTTGGCTATCGCCCCCTTTCCCGGCTGCAAATCTTTCTTTGCAGATACTCGTTCCAATCCTTGCCGCAGCGCGGTTTCTCCACGGTAACGGCATACGCCTGTAACTGATACTTTTCCTGTAATTGCTGGGCGGCTTTCTGCCCAGGCTCGTCCGCGTCCAGACACAGCGCAATACGGCGGATCTCCGGATGCACCTGCAAATAGGTCTGCAGTGCGCCGTCATAGAGTCCGCACAGAGCAACGGCGTTGGTTGTGTCTCTGTGGAGCGTGAGGTAACTCATTAGATCGATGGGTGCCTCAAAGACAAGCACCAGATCTGAGCGCGGATCGTACGGGAGGGAGTAGCCTGTGTTTTTGTCGCTGCCGGTTGCGTCTCCCTTGAAGCCGGGGCTGTCCAGATCATAGGTACCACGCAGCCCCGCGTACTTTGCCTGTCCGGATTCATCCCTGCCGACGAAGACGCAGTTATGATGTACCGCATCCTCATACAGCAGCCCAGCATTCAGAAATTGCCGGATCACCTGGGCTGCGATACCCCGCTTACGGAGATAGGCGAAGACCCTGCGGTCATCCGCATTGCGGGGCGGCAGGGAAAACTCCTGTTTCGGGCTGATCGGCTTTGGCTGCGGAATGGGCGCGTCTCTGGCTTTCCCATGGAAGGTCAGAAGGTACTCCACCGCTTCCGGAAAGGATTTTCCGCAAAACTGCTGGAGGAAGGTAATGGCATCCCCGCCGGTATTCTGGGAATACCGGAACCAGGTACGCCGATCCTTGATCCGCAGGCTGTCCATCTCCGTGGTAGTATGGAAGCGTCCCACGCGCTTCACCTGATAGCCGAGGTGGGAGAGCAGCTCCGGCAGGTCCGTTTCTCTGGCGATCTGCATTTCTGTGTCTGTGAAGCGATTTCTGATCTCGCTTGCCATAATGTGTGCCTCCTTTCTGATGAAACGCAAAAAGCCACCCAGGGCATCCGATATATTCGGATGCCCTGGGTGGCTTTTCCCTAAATCATGTTCTTTTGTTTTGGCTTTAATGCGGGTTTACACGGCGTTATCTTCATTGGGGGTGTCCGTGTCCGCTGGAGCGGTCACGTCGGCCACACAGGGCGCGACAGGGGCTTCAGTGAGGGTGTTCTGCTCTGCGGCGTTCTCAGCGTCCGCTTCGTCCAGCGCCTGCGTGATCAGGTTCAGCACGAAGTCTCGCTGGGTGAGCTTTTTGCCGCTGCGGAGCGTCTCGCGCTCCAGGTGGCGCTTGATGCGCTGGAAGAGTTCTTCGGGAATCTGGAATGCCATCGTTCTGCCTTTTTCAGTCATTTGAATGCCGCCTTTCTGATTTTCGATCATGTCGTAGTATTCTTGGATGAGGTTGGCGATGTACTCGCTGGTGGTCTGGCCCAGCCGTTCTCGTTCTTCACTGACCCGCTCATGTAGGTCGATGGGAATCTGAGCGCACAAGTTTTTAGTGGTTGCCATTCTCGGACACCTCTTTCGTATTTTTGTAACGCAAGCATACCCGAAAGGTTACGAGAAAGCTATTA
>DHMK01000007.1:0-338 GCA_002405755.1 Clostridiales bacterium UBA4644 | reverse complement strand
GAAAGCTATTACCAACACCACCAAGGAATGATAGACAAACAAGGCGAAAGCAACATAAGCACCAATGAGACGAAAAAGGCCGCCGTCCGCTCCCACATAGGGAGCCGAACGGCGGCCTGCCTTCTTATTCTTTATTCTTTTTTAAGCCTCGGTGTTCGAACCACACCAGACCACAAATCTGGCAGGGCGCATCTTCAAAATGTCGCCTCTCGCTGGGCAAAACTGAAATTTTGAAAAATCGATTTTTTGCAACTTTTTCATTCCAAAAGTGGCGCATTATATGCGAAAACGCCGCACTTTTGTGCGGCGTTTTCTGCGTTGCATCTTTCATCAACACA
>DHMK01000039.1:1612-9187 GCA_002405755.1 Clostridiales bacterium UBA4644 | reverse complement strand
ATCATGCGGCGGAACCGGCTGATGGCTTCGTTGTGCAGCGAATATTCAAAGATCTGCCGCACCTTTTCGAAGAGGCCCTCCGGCGTGATCTCGGCAAAAACAGGAATATCCTGCGCCGCGTTCTGGACATGGATATCGATCCGGCCCGTATCGGCTTCATACTGCGCCGCCGTGGACTCCACGATGGCGTCGAAAATCGCCTGCTTGCTTGGAAAATGGTTATAAAGCGAGGGTGCCTTGATGCCCACCGCCTTTGCGATCTCCCCAACGCTTACGGCATCGTAGCCCTGGGTGGAAAACAGCTCCAGGGCCTTGTCCAGGATCCTCTGCTTCGTGTCTTCCCGTTTCACATCCTCCCGCTGCATTTGCATCCCTCACTAACTAATAGTCGTTAGCACTATTATAGCCCCTGCCGGAAAAATGTCAAGAGGGCAGCGGGCGCAGCCTGCTCCGCTTTGCAGTTTTGCAATAAAGCCGCATTTTCCTTCGGGCGGCACTTGTTTCTTTTTGCAGAATATGGTATGCTTTTTCAGAATTCTGCATATTTGGATCGAGGTGTTTCGATGTCTCTGCCGCTTTGGGGCATGCTGTGCTCCGTTCCCTATAATGTGATCTGTATCTGGGCGATCCTCCGCATGGTGCCCATCCGCCGAAAATGGCTGTTTTCCCTGCTGTGGCAGGTGGCCTGCCTTCCCATCTTTCTGATCCCCGGGGAGAGCGTCTACGGCTGGCTGCGCACCATTGCCTCCTCTGTTTTGTGGTTGACGCTGGTGCTGCTGTTTTCTGAAAAGCGCAGCCTGCGGGTGGTCTTCGCCGCGGTTCTGATCTCTCTGCTGTCGGTGGTGACGGAGGCCGTGACCACCATGCTGACGGTGCTGCTCTTCGGCAGATATGTCAACAATGCTCTGGTGTTCAACGAGCCGCGGATCATGCTGATGGTCCAGATCATGTTTTGGAACATCTTTGCCCTGCTGTGCTGGGTGCTGGTGCGGCTCTGGAAGCGCAGCGTCCGTTCCCAGGCAGAGCCCTATCTGCGGCGGTTTGTGCTGGTGCCCCTGAGCCAGCATTTCCCGCTGATCTTCGCCACGGTGTTTTCCCTGCTTCTCCATGCATCGCCGCAGGATTATCTGCTGCTGGGCGCCATGGCGCTGGGCTGCGTGCTGGCAGACTTTCTGCTGTTTCGCGGGCTGCGGAATTATACCGCGCAGCAGCTGGCCCGGCAGCAGGCGGAGCTTTTGGAAAAACAGCTTCAGCAGCAGCTGGACTATTATGACCGTGTGGTGGCGCGCATCGAGGAGACCGCCCGGCTGCGGCACGACCTGCGCAATCAGCTGCAGACCGTTTATGCTCTGATGGATCGGGGCGAATATGACCGGGCGCGGGAGGTTTTGACGGCCTTTGCCGCGCCGCTGGCCGCAGGAGAGGAGGGCGTCTGATGGATCGGAAGCTTCGTCTGCCCTGGTATGCCCTGCTCTTCCCCATTACGCAGCTTTCCCTCTGGTGGTGCATGATGTCGCTGATCCTGTCCGACGGGGGCGCCGGCGCCGCGTGGATCGTTGCGGGCATTCTTCTGCTGCTTCTTTGCGCCGTCACCGATCTGCTGCTTTTTAAGGCCCTGCGGCAGAGCACGCAGCTGCACATGACCGAGCAGCGCCGGCAGCTGATGGAAAGCTCTGTAGAAGCCCAGCGGAAGCGGGGCCAGGCGCTGGCGCAGGCAGCGGAGGAGGCCGCCCATGTGCGTCGGGAGCTTTCTGCCCGGCTGCTGGAGGCGGCAGAGCTGCTGCAGGACCGCCGCACGGAGGACGCCCGCAGCTGCATGGACAGCACGCCCGCCCTCTATCCCCCGCCGGCGCGCAGCTGCGCCCATCCGGTGGCCGACGCCATCCTCTCGGAAAAGCTGGCGCTGTGCCGCAGGGAAGCGCTTCCGGCAGACTGCCAGGTGCAGATCCCGGCGGAGCTGCCGATCCCCGGCGCGGAGCTGTGCGCGGTGCTGGGCAATCTGCTGGACAACGCCATCGAGGCCTGCCGCCGCCTGCCGGAGGACGCTCCTCGCGGGATCACCGTGCGCGGGCGCGTCAACGGCGGATTTTTGACCCTGCGGGTCCAGAACCCGGTATTGGGCGGAGAAAGCGCCGCTCCGGCGGGCGGCACGCTGCTGGGCCGTCACGGCTGGGGACTTTCCATCGTCCGGCAGATCGCGGAGCGCCGGGGCGGACGGCTGACCGTGGAGCAGAAGGACGGGATATTTACGGCTACCGCATGGCTGGGCGCGGCGGAATGATCAGGGCTTTGCCGCGCCTGCAAGAAAAAAGCATTCTCCCAAACAAGGGGAGAATGCTTTTCTTTTGTTTCGCCTTTACAGCCGGCTGGCCAAAAAATCCAGATAGGCGTCCCGCGTTCTTTTCCGGTAGGTCTGACTGATGGGGGCCCGGCTGCCGTTTTTCAGGTGCATCCATTCCGGCTCCAGCCGGGACACCTGCGCCATATTCACAAGAAAGCTCTTGTGGCACTGCACAAAGGCCGGCCCAAGCTGCGGCAGCAGCTGCGACAGAGGCAGATAGGTCTCCACGATCCCCTGCTCCGTAAAAAGCCGGGCCAGCCGCCGGTCGCTTTCCACATAATGGATCCGGGCCGTGGGCAGCGAAAGGATCTGCCCGTTGGCACGGATGGCCACCGTTCGGTGCAGCCGGCCGGAGAGCTTTTCCATGGCCCGATCCAGCGCGTCAAACAGCTCCTGCTGCCGCAGCGGCTTGGTGAGGAAATAAATATGCTCCGTCTGATACACCGTGGTGCAGAACTGGAGCGGATATCCGGTGATGTAGATGACCTGCGTGCCGCTTTCCTCCGGGATCAGCTGCTGCACCAGCTGGATGCCCGTGCTTTTCCCCTGGCCAAGATCGATATCCGTGAGAAGAAGATCTACGGGCTCCCCCCGGAGCAGCTCCTCCAGCTCCTCCGCCGTTGCGGCGCAGCGCAGCTCCAGCCCGGCTGCCCGCGGCCATGCAGACAGCTGCTCCAGCAGCTGGTCTCTGTGCGCAGGCCGATCCTCCAGTATGACTGTTCTGATCATAAACGCGCTTCCCCCATTTCTCCTGCCACGATTGTAGCATAGGGTCTCCCCTCCCGGCAAGAGCCGCCGGATAATTTCCTCCGGCTTTTGGGCGGCGGATAAGATTTATTACATTTTTTGCGTTGATTATTCCATATGCCTTGTCCTCCGCAGGAAACTTTTGTATAAAAAAAGTACCGCCGCAACCGGCGGGCAAGCGCCCGCTTCTGTGGGGATAAAAAACAAAAAGGAGAATCAACATGGGAAAAATGGAAAGCAAAAGCGTCACCGCCGCGCCCAGCGAGGAACAGACGATCATTGAAAAGCACGAGCTCTTTGGCTGGGAGCTGAAAAGCTCTCAGGAGGTCCTCAGCCGGGATTCGCATCTTGAAAATCGGGGCGATGACCTTTATAATGTTACTACCACGCAAAACTATGTGAAGCTCGTATTCCAGCGGGATGCAGACAGCCCCCTCGCCGCTAAGGCCCGCACCGTAGAGGATGAATACTGGCGACTTTATCCGCGGACGCAGCCGGCCTTTTTCCCGCAAAAGAGCAAGCTGCTGAATCTGCTTCCGCTGATCCTTTGCGGCTTTATGCTGCTCGTGGGGGTCATGTCGCTGTTCCAGAACTATCCTCTGGGCGAAAAGCTTGCGCATCTTGCCCTCAGCCTTGTGTTTGCCGCGATCTTTTTCGGCGTGTCCTATGCTTACCGCCGGTTCGGCTATCAGCGCAAGGTGGACGCCTATCTGAAAAATAAAGACCGGCTCGAAGCCATCGAGGCGGAGATGAGAACCGTTTGACAAGGAAACGGGCCGCCTTTGCCTGATGGATTTGGAGGAGGAACCCTACTGCTATGAAAAAACTGACGACGCTTCTGCTTGCGCTTTTCGTCCTCTCGGCCCTTTGCCCCGTCTCCGTCAAGGCCGCCTTGGACGAGGCCTATCTGGAGCCAAAATTCCTGGAATATGCGCCGGATCAACAGGCAAGCCAGGCCTTTCCCGTTTATGAGCCGCAGCTAATCTCCCTGCTGCGCACCGCCGCTGCAGAAGCATACAATGTGAACCGGGACGACCTGGGTCGGGAGGCGGATCTGATCCGCAACATGGGTGCCCTTGGCTTTACCGATTGCACCTCCCTGACGGTAGACGGCGAGGGCGTCACCTACCATCCCACCGATGCTTCCTTTGATGAGGAAACAAAGCCCGTGGTTCTGGTCTGCAGTCTGTTTACTGCCGTCCGGAAATTCACCGTGGACGGCGTGGAAAAAAAGGCCCTTCTGATCTCCATTCGCGGCACCGTTCCCGGCATCGACCTGGTGACCGACGCGCTGATCGGAGACGAACATGGCTTTCATGCCGGATTTTACAATTCGGCATATAAAGCATATCTTGGCCTTTGCAAACAGTCCTTCCCCAGTCTCGGCATGACCTTTGATGAGGTGCTGAAGCAGGCCGCCGATCCGGACAGCGGCTGCTACATCCTGGTCACCGGCCACAGTCTCGGCGCCGCCGTCGCCAGCATCCTGACGGCCCAGTATATCAATCAGGCCACCAAAAACATCTATAATACCCTCTGCTGCACCTTTGCTTCCCTGAAGGTTTGCTCTGCAGAGCGGGCCGCGCAGCTGACGGATGACAATATCCTCACCATCATCAACGACAGCGATACCGCTCCCTGCGTGGGCTACCTTCTCACCGTTGGCGTGAAGCTGGGGCACATCATCTTGGCCCACAGCGAGCAGTCCCAGCAGGGCTCTGTGATGGACGCCATTTTCAAGCACAGCATCAATTACATCTACAAGGATATCGTCACGCAGCTGAACACCGCGCCGGGGAGCTACTACCATTATGCCCACACCACCGAAGATGCGCCGGGGCAGATCCTTCTGGGAGCCTGGTCCAATCAGGAAGGCGGGACCCGCATCCCGCCGGCGGTGGAGCGCCGCTTTGACCCATACGGTGTGAGTCTGCAGGAGTACGCGAACCTGACGCTGCAGGGCAACGATCTGCGGAGCCTCGCTGTGGCAGGCGGACAGCTTTACTGCGCCGACTCCAGCATCGTACGGGAGGACCTGCTCATCGAGCGCGGCGCGCTGGTCTTAGGTGATGGAACGCTCACCGTGAAGGGCGATCTTCGCCTGCAGCAGCCTGCGGCGGAGGGCTATACCGGCGGCGATGGAATTCTGCGCATGGAAGAAGCGAACGGCAGGCTCCTTGTCTGCGGCAACGCCTATTTCCAGGGCGGTCGGTCAAGCCTGACCGCAGGAACGCTGGAGCTGAAGGGCGATCTTTTCGTCCTTCCCAGCACGGGCGAGCAAGCAGAGCCGGTCTTTTTTGCCCAGGGCGACCATGTTGTGCTGCTCAGCGGCGATGCGCCCCAGACCCTCTCCTTCGCGCCGCCTGTGGGGAACGCTTCCTATCTGTCCTCCGCGATCCACACCCTTCGCTCCACCAATCCCTTCCCCATTTGCGCCCCATATCCCATTTGTCTGGATCTGATCCCCGAGGATCTGACCTTTTCCGGGGTCCTAAAGCTGGACGGCCTTGGTGAAAGCCTTCTTACGGTCCCGGAAGGTGCCGCCGTGACCATCAAGGCCGATCATGTGACGCTGACGAATACCGCTCTCCCAAAGGTTTACGGCAGCCTGACCTTCGACTGCAGCGTTTCCGGCGGCAGCATCAAGATCGGCAGCTTCAATGGCCCGATCGCCCAGCTGACGATAAACGGCGATCTGACCGGCACGGGGCTGCGCTTTTCCGGCACAGAAGCCGATCACAACCGTGCCATGATCCGCGGCGATTATGCGCCGCATTGTGCGGATCTGACTCTGTGCAACGGGCATCTGACGATTGAGGGCGATCTTGTCTGCCGCACAGCGCTGGAGGACGGCAGTCTTATTCCCTCCGGTCCGCGCACCGCCAGCATTTACGGCGGCGCAAGGGTAACGGTCTGCGGCGACCTGCTGCTGGCCGGCAGCAACACCGAACAAAACCTGGGCTTCTCCAGCGACTGTGCCGTGGTGCTCCGGGGCGACCTTCTTCAATCCCCCGCCGGGGAGGGCATCGCCATGATCAACGGCCTTTCCCGCCTTGTGCTGGCAGGCGATAAGCGCCAGACGATCGATGCGCCGCAGCTTTATTTCACGGATATTCTTCTGGCCAACACCAGCCGGGCTGGCGTGGAGTTCAAGCATGCGCTGTATGGTCTCTCCGGCATTTTCAACGCCTATGGCAGGGCCGATGGCACCATCACCCCCTATCGCTTTCCAAAAGGTGTTTCGCCTGGAAACAAGGACAGCGACGGCGACGGCATTCCCGATTGTCTGGACCCAACGCCTACCAAAAAGGATGTTTTCTCCGGCCTGGCCGCAGCGATCTCCGACGGCACACAGGACGGTGATCTGGTGCGTTTTCTCTACTATGCCCCTGCCGACACGCTGCCGGAGGGGACCACCGTTCTTCTGGCTCTGTATTCCGGCGGCAGTCAGGTAGCTCTTTCCACCATCCAGCTGAACGCTGCGCCCGGGCAGCTCCAGGAGCTGGAGGTCGATCTTGCAGGAAAATATCATGTAGACAGCGTAAAGATCTTCCAGCTCAACCTGGAATGCGGCGGACCGGTCTGGGCGGCGGCCGCCTGGGGCGCGCAATGATCTGATTTCTATGAAAAGGACGCCTTCCCGCGTTTGGGAAGGCGTCTTCTGTTCTTTTTGTCTGCGCTCCTGCGCCGGTTCAACGATCTGCCAGCTGCTCCAGCAGAAGCTTCTCCGCATACCCGCAGGCACGCTCCACGGAGCCCGCCTCAAAGGGGTTCGACAGATTCGCATAGCGCAGCGTCTCCAGATAGCTGCGGCTGCCGCCGGTCTTGCAAAGGTTCAGATAATCCTGCCACGCGGCCTGCTTATCCTCGGCATACTTCTTCTTGAACTCCATCGCGCCCATGGTGGTGAGGGTATAATTGATGTAGTAGAAGGGATAGAGATAGATGTGCAGCTTGTGGTACCAGTAGCCGCCCCGCTCCAGGAAGGGATCGTTATCGTACCTGCGCCAGGGCATATACTTTTCCTCCAGCAGATGCCACTGGTATGTCCGCTCCTTGGGCGTCAGCTCGGGATGGGCATAGCAGATATGCTGGAACTCATCCACTGCCACGCCGAAGGGCACGAAGGTCAGCGCCTCCTGCAGGTGCGCGAAGCGGAACTTATCCGCCTGATCGCCAAAGAACCACTCCGCATAGGGGTAAGCAAACTGCTCCATGGACATGGAGTGGATCTCCGCGATGTCGGTGGATTCGCTGTAATAGTCCGAGATGGGCTGGCTGCGCATGGCCATATAGCCGGCAAAGGCGTGGCCCAGCTCGTGAGTCAGCACCTGCATATCGAAGATCGTATGGTTGAAGCAGGAAAACACAAAGGGCGCCTTCAGGCTGGGCAGGCTGGTCATGTAGCCCGTGGAGGCCTTACCCGGCTTGTTCTGCAGGTCCATCAGCTCATGATCGATCATAAAGTCGATAAACTCGCCGGTCTC
>DHMK01000039.1:0-1559 GCA_002405755.1 Clostridiales bacterium UBA4644 | reverse complement strand
TCGCCGGTCTCCGGGCTGATCTCATGATACATCTTCTGCGCGGTCCTGACCATGAATTCGTCGTCGCCCGCAGGCTCGGCGTTGCCGTCCGGGAAGATCATTTTTTCGTCGTGCCACATGACATGGTCGATGCCAAGGCGCTTGGCCTGGGCGTCATAGAGCTTCCGGCACAGGGGCACAAGGAAGGTGCGCACCTGCTCGCGGAAGGAAGCGACCTCTTTTTCGCCGTAATCCGTGCGCCCCTGCTCCAGATAGCCCACGGGGATATAGTTCTCATAGCCGAGATTTTTGCCCATCTGATTGCGGATGCGGATCAGTTCATCCCAGATCTCCTCCAGGCGCGGCTCGTTATCCTCATAAAATTTCGCATACGCCTTGACGGCGGCAGCGCGCACGGCCCGGTCGGGATGCTCAAAGTATTTCTGCACGCCGTAGAGGTTCAGCGTCTTGCCGTCGAAGGGGATCTCCGCCGTGGCCATGATCTTCTGATACTCATTGGTCAGGCGGCTCTCCTGCTGGCGCAGAGGGACATTTTCTTCACAGAACAGCTTTTTCTGCAGATCCATGGAAACGAAATACTGCCTGCCAAATTCTTTTTCGATCTCCGGACGGAAGGGGCTGGCCGCGATGGCCTCGCTGAGGGCGACCTCCGCGCCGCTGGGCGTGGGCAGCGTGTCCTGCAGATAATGGATCTCCGCTTCGTAAAACGCATCGCGGGTGTCCAGCGTGTGGCGAATGTGTGCGATGGAATACTGCGTGAAAAGCGCACAGTTTTCCCGGTCCATTTCAAAGATCAGTGCCCGCAGCGCTTCATAGCTCTCCGCCTGCCGGACCGCAGTCTTCCATTCCGCAAGCTTTGCGCGGTGCGTCTCCAGGTCGGGGCGCTTGTATTCCAGGGTCGAAAATCTGTAATCATCCATAGCGTTCTTCTTTCTCCTCTCGCGATATCGTTCCAAGGCTGACTTGCTTCCGAGCCATTCTTTTCTTCTATTATATTCTCACATTTGAGAATGTCAAGGATATTTCCGGATATTGCGGATCGAAAAGCATGGAGCGCAGAAAAAAGTCCGGAAAAAATGCCAGTGCTCTATACCTCCTCATAAAAATAATGGTAGACGATTCATGTCTACCATTATTTGATCGCTTCGATCAACCGCTTTTATTGTGCGTTTTGCTTTTACTTGCCCATATAGGCGCGATAGAGGAAGGTAACGATCTGCGCTCTGGTGCAGGGGTCCTCCGGGGCGAAGCGATTTTCGCCAACGCCGGTGGTGATGTTGTTTTCCGCCGCCCACTTGACAGCTTCGTAGTAATATGCATCGGTGGAAACATCCGCGAACGGGCTGGTCTCGGCCTGCTTTTTGAAGCTGGCGTTGATCTCCGCCTTGCCTGAGGGCATGGTGAAGGAATATTTTCCGTCGCCCTTGTCCGTGAGCTGCAGCGCATCGCCGTCCTTGTCGGTGACGGTGATCTCGTCCAGCGCATAGCCCTCGTCCGGCTCCACCGTGATGAGCACCGTGTCGCCCTTGGACGGATGCTTGGGGCTGACCGCGACGCTG
>DHMK01000056.1 GCA_002405755.1 Clostridiales bacterium UBA4644 | reverse complement strand
TCTCCTCGATGCGGGCGGGATGGATGCGGCCGTCGGTGATGAGCTTTTCCAGAGAGATCCGGGCCACCTCCCGGCGCACCGGGTCAAAGCTGGACAGGGTGATGGCCTCGGGGGTGTCGTCGATGATCAGATCCACGCCGGTCAGCGTCTCCAGTGTGCGGATATTGCGGCCCTCGCGGCCGATGATGCGGCCCTTCATCTCGTCGTTGGGCAGGGGCACCACGGAAACGGTGGCTTCGCTGGCATGGTCGGCGGCGCACCGCTGGATGGCGGTGGCGATGACCTCCCGGGCGCGGGAATCCGCCTCGTCCTTCAGCTGGCGCTCGATCTCCTTCAGCTTCAGGGCGGCGTCGTGGCGGGCCTCCGTCTCCACCAGGGAGACCAGATGGGCCTTGGCCTCCTCAACGGTCAGGCCGGAGATCTTTTCCAGCATCTCCAGCTGGCCCTTTTTGATGGTGGCGACCTCCTCCTTCTGCTCCTCCAGCTGCTTCAGCTTCTGGTTGAGCTTTTCCTCCTTGGCCTCGACGTTTTCATACTTCCGGTCGATGGCCTCCTCCTTCTGCTGGATGCGGCGCTCCTGCTTCTGGACTTCGGCGCGGCGCTCCTTACATTCCTTTTCGTTTTCGGTCCGGGCGCGGAAGATCTCCTCCCGGGCTTCTACGACGGCTTCACGTTTTTTGGCTTCTGCGGTCTTGATGGCGCTGTTGATGATCTTTTTTGCTTCATCCTCGGCACTGCCGATCTCTTTTTCTGCAACTTTTTTCCGATAAAAATAGCCTGCAAAAATACCTGCGGCGGCGACAACCAATAAAGCAATGATCCAGACATAGGTTGGTATCATTACACGATTCCTCCTGATTTGATAAGCGGGCCGGGGTGCAAAAAAATGGCATACCAAGCCACGCTATCTTATATTCTATAGCTTTCGCAAGCCGCTGTCAAGGAAGAATCACCAAAGAAGCCAAAAAATCTCCCCCAAAAAGAAATCATGGGAGCCAAAAGGCTCCCATGAAAGGATGATCAGGGATCGCGGGGCGCGCAGCCGGTCAGGCGGCGGCCTTCAGCAGATTGTCCAGCATCTGGCAGGCGACGGCGCGGTTGGCGCACTCCAACGGGAGGAAGCGGCCGTTGATGCCGGAGACGATGCCCGCCTTCTGCAGCTGGTAGACGGCCTCGGAGGCGTAAGCGGCGATGTCGGCGTTATCGGCAAAGGCAGGGGCCTCGGCGGTCTCGGGCAGGGTCTTCTTCAGGACCTTTTCCACAAAGCGGCTGAGCATGAGGGCAAGATCCTGCCGGGTGATATTGGCGTTGGGATCGAATTTCCCGTTGCCCTTGCCGTTGACGATGCCCTCCTTGGCGGCCCAGGCGACCTCCTTGGCGCACCAGTCCTCCGCCTTCACATCAAAGAAGAAGGCGGCGGCTTCCGTTTCGGGAGAGCCGGCCAGACGGTACAGGATGACGGCCACCTCAGCGCGGGAGATATTGTTGTTGGGACGGAAAGCGCCGTCGGAATAGCCGTTGACGGCCTTCTTTTCCGCCATGGCCATAACGGCGGTGTAGTACCAGTCGTTCTCAGTCACGTCGGAGAAGGACAGGGGCTTTTCCTCCGCCTTCAGCTGCAGCTGATAGTCGGGAGCGAAGCGGACCACCTGGGTCAGACCGGCCTCGGTGCTCTTGGCGATCTGGAAGGAGACGGCGTCCTTGGCGGCGGTCTCGGCAGAGAGGGTCACCTGGCCGGCTTCATCGGTGGTATAGTCCGCGCCGTCCACGGTGAGCTTGGCCTGGGCGATGGGCTGACGGGTGGTGGTGGGGTTCCACTGCTCGTCGTAGGTGGTCACGTCGGCCTCCACCTTCAGGACCACGGAAGCGTCCGTGCGGATGACGGTCACGATGGGCTGCAGGATGCTCATATCGCCGAAATACAGCAGAACGCTGTCGCCGGCCTTGAGGGCGTGGGCGTCGATGGTATCCATGGGCATCTCGCCGTTGACGGTATACATCCAGCCGTCATAGCCGCCAAAGGCGGCTTCCTTTTCGCCGGCCAGCTCGGAGAGGTATTTCCCGCCGTAGGAGCTGTCGGTAACGGTGTAGGTGAGCTTGGCGTCCTTCAGGACCCGCTCCAGCAGGGTGAGGACGGTGTCGTTCTCCTGCAGGGCGACCTTGCCGTAATACAGGTTTTTGGCGGCGCCCTCGATGCGCAGGGTCACCTCCTGAGCGGCGGCGTCCACGGGCAGGGGATCCTTGGCGGAGATCAGCACCAGATCGCCCTCCGCAAAGGCGGAGCACATTCCGGCCATCATCATCAGAGACAGCAGCAGCGCGATGAGCTTTTTCATAGATCGGTTTCCTCCTTACAAAATATGGACGGGCAGAGCCCGGCCTGCATTTGACTTTATTGAAGCACAAAGGACGGGGGCTTGTCAAGCGGGAAAGAAAGAGAAAGACGGAGCCGTTTCTGAAATTTTCCGGCCGTCAGCTCCGGCGGAGCCGGCTGCGGAGCCCCTGCAGGGCCTGCTTCAGCTCCGGACAGCGCAGCGCCAGCAGCGCCGCCAGATAGACGGCCCCGGCGCACAAAACGGAAAGCAGGAAGCGCCCCAGCAGACCGGCCAGCGAAGCCGCGGCAAGCCAGCGCCGCAGGGCCAGCGCCGGCAGCGCCGCCAGAGCACAGGCCAGCGCCACCCGCCAAAACAGCGGGAGAAAGGCGGAAAATCGGTGCTTTGGGAGATATTGCCGGGCAGAACGGTCCAGCAGGAGGATGGTCAGCACGGCGCTGAGGCTGGTGGCCAGGGCGATACCCAGGATCCCGATATACCGGGCCAGCAAAATGCTCAGCGCCGCGTTGAGAATCACGGAGGCGATGTTGGACAGCATGGGCACTTTCGTGTTTTGATAGGCGAAATGCAGCCGGATCAGCATCTCCCGGATGGCCACCAGGGGGAAGCCCACGGAAAAGCCCACCAGAGCCTGGGCGGTGTATTGGGCGGCGACGGCGTCAAACTCGCCCCGGAGATAAACGATGCGCACCAGATCGGCGGAAAAAATGCAGGCCAGCAGCGCGATGGGGGCCAGCAGCAGCACCAGCCCGCCCACCGACCGGTGAAACTCGCCGGTGAGCCGCTCCGTATCGTTTTCCGCCACATAGGTGGAATAGCGGGAAAGCAGGATCAGGCTCAGGGTGGCGGTGATGGTGCCGGTGACGAACTGCTCCAGCGTGTAGGCATACTGATAGTTGGAGGCGAAGCCCTCTCCCAGATAGGAGCAGAGGGCCTTGTCCACCGCGCCGTTGAGCTGCAGAAAGAGGTTGCTCAGCAGCAGGGGCACAGAGAGCCGCACCAGATAGCGGACATTTTCGCTGCGCAGGCTCAGGGTGGGGCGGAAGGTGAAGATCCTCCGGCTGCACCGGCGCAGCAGCAGCGTCTGCAGCAGATTGCCCGCCAGATAGGCCCAGAGCAGGACGCGGATGCCGAAGCGCCCGGAGAGCAGCACGGCGCAGCCGATGGCGATGGGGTTGTAGACCACGCCGTAGAGCTTGCCCGGAACATAGCGGTCGTTGGCGTTGAGCACCGAGGCATAAATGGACTGAAAGGCCGTAAAGACAAAGGTGACGGAAAAAAACCGCAGATAGCGCGCCAGCCGGGCGGCGTTTTCCCCGGCGACGGTGGGGGAGAGGAGCCGGGCCAGCTGCGGGGCAAACAGGCAGGTCAGCCCGATGCAGGCGGCGGCGATGAGCAGGAATAAAGAGAGCATCTGGGAGGCCACTTTGCCGGCGGCCTCCCGGGAATCCTTCACGGAGATCTCGATATAGCGGGCCACCAGCGCCGTGCTCAGCGCAGACAGCAGCGCGCCGGAAAGGCTGATCATAAAATCGCTGGAGACGAAATAGAGATCCGTCTCCGCGCCGGAGCCGAAGGCGGCGGCGATGACCACCTGCCGGACAAAGCCCAGCAGCTTGGAGGTCAGCATCACCATCACGATCAGGCTGGCGGAGGTGAGAAGGGAACGCTTTTTTTCGGCCATGGGGTGGTTTCTCCTTTCCGGTGGGGAGGGTTCAGACGCGGCGTTGGAGCAGACCGGCCAGATAATGCAGATAGGGCAGAGGATCCCGCCAGGAGAACAGACCGTCCCGGACGCGGGGATCAAGCGCGCTCTTCAGACCGGCGGCCAGCGCCGCGCCCCGGCCCGGACGCTTCATCAGTGCGGCAAAGCAGGCCAGACTCTGGGGCGTAAAGCGCATTTGCCGACCTACCTGATAATCCGGCTCCAGCCGGTCCGGCGTCAGCGGAAGCGCCTGATCCCGGGCCGCCTCCGCATAGCGGAGAAACAGCGGGCTGCCGCAGAGAGGCGCGATCATGGCGCTGCCCCAGACCCGGGGATTGACCTCCAGGAACCAGGGCTGCTCCGGCGTGCCGCGGAAATCCAGCATGGCAAGGCCAGTGAAGCCGATCTCCCGCAGCAGAGCGCAGGCATATTGGGCCAGCCGGGGCGACCAGACCGTCCGCAGGGCGCAGGTGGGGCCGCCGGCCAGGGGATATTCCCGCAGGCTCTCGTAGCAGAGGACGCTCACCGGGCGGCAGGCCTTGTCCATCACCACCGCCGCGCCCAGATCGTGGCCCTCGATATAATCGGAGACGATGGGATCGGGATCCAGCCGATCCATGCGGGCGTAGTTCTCCAGAAAGGCCTGCCGCTCATGCACCACGGCATAGCGGGCGGCAGGCTTCAGGCCCAGCGCCTCGCCGTTGCGGTATTTGATGATGCAGGGGTAGCGGACGGCGCGCTCCAGCGCGTCCGGACTGCCGTGCTCCGAAAGGCAGGTGGTCTGCGGCGCGGGGACGCCCAGCCGCAGGGCGGTCTGATACATCCGGCCCTTGTCGTCGGCGGCGGCCATGGCCGCTTCTGAGGGAAGAAGCAGCGCCAGCCGGCGCTCCAGCCGGGCGCGGTTTGCCATGGCCAAAACCATGCTTTTCCGGTTGCCGCAGAGCAGAACGGGCCGGTCGTCTCCCGCCGCCGCCTCCAGGGCGGCGCAGAAGCCCTCGCCGTCCTCGGGCAGGAGCAGCGTGTCCCGGGCGTCCCGGGAGAAAAAGCCCAGCCGTGCGCCGGGTGCGGTGGTCTCAAAGGCGGCCGCCGTGACGGCCCAGCCAGCGTCCGCCAGCGTCCGCATGGGAGCCAGCGCCATGCGGTATTGGGTGTCGGTAACGATCACGCGGTCCATATGCGCTTCTCCACCAGCGCCCGCAGCAGCGGGATGGCCTCCAGACGGGTGATGCTTCGGCGGCCCTGCAGGGCGTCCCGGCGGAAATCGATGCCCTGCTTCTTTGCATAGGCTCGGGCCAGACGCTTCATCTCGCCGTAGGACAGCGGGCGGGCCTGCCGGAAGATGGCCGGATCCGCCGCCATGATATAAAACTCGTCCGCCGTCAGCCGCCGGCCGGGGGCGAAGGTGTTGCTGCGGTAGCCGATGACCTGTCCACGGGAGAGCAGAAAGCGGATATCCTCCATTTCAGGACAGCGGGAGGGCAGATCCTCAAAGGGGGAGAGGGCCAGCAGCGCCGAGACGGGGATCACCCGGTAGCCGTATTGGGTCAGAAGCTCCAGCTGCCGGGGCAGCGCGTCGGCCACGGGGGTCCGCTCGCTCATGCTGCAGCCGTCCTTCTGGAAGATGATCTGGCCGTTCAGGCTGTCCGGATCGGCCTCCAGCGCCCGGCGCAGGGGCGCGACCATGGCCTCCACCTCGTCCTCATAGGTGGGCAGCGGCTGCCAGCCGGCGCCGTCGAAGCTGGCCGCCAGATATTGATAGCCCAGGATCCGGTAAGCGTCGTAGGCGGTGGCGCCGTCCGGGATGCGGTCGATATAATGGGGCGGACGGGACAGGGCCACATGGCACCCGAAGCCCTCCGCCAGATAGCGGTCCAGCCGGGAAAGATCGTCCGTCACCTGAGAAAGAGTCTCAAAGCAGACCCGCCTGCCGTAAATGGCCCGCATGGGGCCCCAGAGCCGGTGGGAATAGGTGTGGCTGGTGATCTCATGGCCCTCCGCCAGGATGCGGCGGATCAGCTCCGGCTGATGGACCGCCCCGGCCAGCGTATCCTCGCCGTAGCGGGGGTAATGATCGAACTGCACGCCGCTCCAGGAAAAATCCCCCAGCCTTCCCGGCTGATCCGGATAATTGTCCGCCGTGGAGCCGATCACGTCAAAGGTGCCCTTTGCCCCGAAGCGGGCCAGCGTGTCCAGCAGGGAGGCGGTCAGGCCGGTATTGGGGTCGGAGGTGGTGGGCAGGACGGTGGGGCCGTCGTCAAAGGTCATGGCCACAAAGCGGCCCTCCGCCGGCGGAAAGACCCGTTCGATCCGCCGCACCGGAGAAAGAATGCGCCCGGCCCGGCGTTTTTTGATTTTTTTCAGCTGCGCGTTGGCGCGTCTGGCCAGTTGATAAAGGCCCATGGCCGTCCCTCCCAAGCTCCTGTTGTGATTTTGTGATTCTTATAGTGTAGCATGTTTTCTGCCGTCCGGCAAGCCCGATCTCTCCGGGAAAATTCCCGGATTTTTCCCCTTTGCCCGCCGCGCCCCTTGACAAAACCGGCCCGCGGGTGTAAACTTCCATCATCAAAATGGCAAAGACGGGGAAGAAACCGGAAAGCGCCGCCAAGAGAGGGATGCGTTTGGTGAGAGCATCCTGCGGGAGCGCCGGCCGTACCACCCCTGAGCCGCCCGCGAAGCAAGCGGGACGGGAGCCGCCCGTTACAGCAGCCGCAAGCGGCGCCTTTTTGGCGCAAGCAGAGTGGGACCGCGGATCGTTTGATGCGTCTCTGCACCTTTTTGGGTGCGGAGACTTTTTTGTTTTGATCGGAAAAAATATAAGATAAAGCGAGGGACGCAACATGAGCGAAGAAAATCTGTATACCTTTGAAAACCCCGAATACCGCAAGACCTATTGGCACACCTGCTCCCATGTTCTGGCCCAGGCCATGAAGCGCCTGCATCCGGAGGTCAAGCTGGCCATCGGCCCCTCCATCGAGACCGGCTTTTATTACGATTTTGACACGGAAAAGCCCTTCACCGAGGAGGATCTGGCGGCGCTGGAGGCGGAGATGCGCAAGATCTGCAAGGAGAAGCTGAAGCTGGAGCGCTTTGAGCTGCCCCGGGAAGAGGCCATCCGGTTCATGGAGGAAAAGGAAGAGCCTTATAAGGTGGAGCTGATCCGGGATCTGCCCGAGGACGCCCATATCTCCTTCTACAGGCAGGGCGAGTTCACCGACCTGTGCGCCGGCCCCCATCTGGATTCCACCGGCCGCATCAAGGGCAACGCCATCAAGCTCACCTCCGCCACCGGTGCTTACTGGCGCGGCGATTCCAAGCGTAAGATGCTCCAGCGGATCTACGGCGTGGCCTTCCCCAAGAAGGAGGAGCTGGACGAATATCTGGCCCGGCAGGCGGAGGCCCTCAAGCGGGACCACAATAAGCTGGGCCGGGAGCTGGAGTTTTTCACCACGGTGGATACCATCGGCCAGGGGCTGCCCGTTCTGCTGCCCAAGGGCGCCCGGGTCATCCAGACGCTGCAGCGCTGGGTGGAGGACGTGGAGCAGGCCCACGATTATCAGCTGACCAAAACGCCGCTGTTTGCCAAGCGGGAGTTTTTCAAGATCTCCGGCCACTGGGATCATTATCTGGACGGAATGTTCGTCATGGGCGATCCGGACGATTACGCCAAGGAGTGCTTCGCCCTGCGTCCCATGACCTGTCCCTTCCAGTATCAGGTGTTTTTGAACCGGCAGCGGTCTTACCGGGATCTGCCCATGCGTCTGGGGGAGACCTCCACGCTGTTCCGCAATGAGGACAGCGGCGAGATGCACGGCCTGATCCGCGTGCGGCAGTTCACCATCTCCGAGGGGCACAATATCGTCCGCCCCGACCAGCTGGAGGAGGAGTTCCGCGACTGTCTGGAGCTGGCAAAGTATTTCCTGGGCACGGTGGGCCTGCTGGACGGCTGCACCTTCCGCTTCTCCCAGTGGGATCCCGCCAACCCCAATAATAAATATGAGGGCACGGCGGAGCAGTGGGAGCACGCGCAGAGCACCATGAAGCAGATCCTGGACGATCTGGGCGTGGAATATACCATCGGCATCGACGAGGCCGCCTTCTATGGCCCCAAGCTGGATATCCAGTATCACAACGTGTTCGGCAAGGAGGACACGCTGGTGACCATCCAGATCGATATGCTGCT
>DHMK01000048.1:5620-5754 GCA_002405755.1 Clostridiales bacterium UBA4644 | reverse complement strand
CCCGTTCCCCACCGCGCAGGCGCGGCGGGGGGCCCCTTTTTATTTGACCGCCTCGGTCGCCGGAAAAACCGGCTCCCTGCGGCATGACGGCGGCACTGGCCGCCGGGGGCTTACACCTTCAGCCCCACGGTGCC
>DHMK01000048.1:0-5555 GCA_002405755.1 Clostridiales bacterium UBA4644 | reverse complement strand
GTTCCCTGCTTACACAGGCGTACGGCGCCCTCCAGGGCATCGGGGCCATCGTCGTGGCGGCCCATGGGGAACTGGGTCAGCTGCCGCAGAAGCTCCTCCTGATCCCGGCGAAACAGCAGATAGCCGTTGCGCACGTCGGGCTGCAGCGACTGGATGCGCAGGGTCTTGTCCGTTGATGAGCGGACCTCCGTGATGGGCAGATAGATCCCCGCCGCGGCGCTCTCCGCCGCCAGCCGCTCCTTGAGGAACCACTGGAACTGATTGGTCTCCGCACCAAAGGCGGTATAGCGCCCGCCGTATTCCCGCAGAAGCCACCGGGCCTTTTCCAGAATATCCCGGAGGATGGCGTCGGGGTGCCGCCGGGCCAGATCCGCGTCCAAAACATAGAGAACGCCGGTCCGGGCGTCCTGGGCCAGGGTGACGATGGCGGAAAAGTCCGAGTCCGCCGTTTTGCCAAGGCTGGGGTCGCAATAGCCGAAAAACCGGAAGCCCCGGCGAAAATCCACCGTCCCCTCGTCGTAATATTTCAGCCACTCCCTGGGAAACAGGCAGGAGGCCGGATCCACCGGCGCGTTCTGCATCTCCCGGTAAAAGGCCCCCTCCCCCTCGCTGACCAGCATACACATCAGGTCGTAGTAGGAGCGCTTTTTGGGCCAGAGCACCTTCGTCCCCGCCAGCATCTCCTGCTTATGCCGCAGAAAAAACCGCTCCGCCGTCTTTTCCCGCCGGGGATCGGAAAGGTCGGTATAGCGCGCCCGCCAGATCTGCCAGAGGGGGCTTTCGGAAAACTGCTCCACGGCCCGCAGGCAAAGGCTCTGGTAGGCCGGGTTGCGCAGAAGCTGCACCAGCAGGCTGTCGTGGTGGAGGACCGTTCCGATGCAGACGATATCGGTATAGCGGTCGCCGGCCTTGCTCACCGCGCCGAAAAACCACCGCTCCATCCGGCTCCGCCCCTCCGGGGAGAGGACCTCCAGATCGTTTTCAATGTCGTCCAGCACGATCAGGTCGGGCCTTCTGGCCCCGTGCCGCCGGCCGCGAAGCTTCTGGCCGGAGCCGATGGCGTCGATGCGCGTTCCGTTTTTCAAAAGGATCACCGTGCTTTTCCAGACCTTGCCCCGCACATCGCCGAAATCCCGCAAAATGGCCTCGTTTTCCTCCAGCTCCGCCTTGATGGCGTCTAAAAAGGAGGCCGCCTGGGCCTCGGTGTCGGAGATCAGCAGGATATACCGCTTATAGCCGTAAAGGGCGGCGTGGAGCACGTTCTGCAGGCTCATCACCGTGGATTTGGCGTGGCCCCTGGGGGCCGCCACCGCCAGCCGGCAGCCCCTGGCCGCAAGCATTTTGTCCAGCGTCTCCGGCCCGGGGCAAAGGCCCTTCATCACCTGCTTCTGCCAGAGCCGGCAGAGCTTTTTGTGAAAGGCCGGGGCCGGCAGGGTGAAATAATGGGAAAGATAGCGCCTTCCAAACAGCGCCGGGTCGCCGGCGCAGGCCTCCCGCAGGGCCGCGCCCTCCGGGATATCCGTCACTTTTTGCTCATACAATAGAAAACCACTCCTTTGTCCCAAAAGCTTAGGACAAGGGAGCGGAATCTGCAAGGGAAACGGTTCTCTTGACAGGGGCTTTTCCCCTCACCGCCACTCCCGCACGGGCAGGGCGGTATAATTCTGGGCCACCAGATAGCTGCACACCACGGGCAGAAGCTCCTGGGCGGCGCTGTCCGGCTGCAGGAGCAGGACCTGGCCGTTGCCCCCGGTGCGCAGCAGCTTTTTCACGGCGGAAAGCAGCTTTTTCTGCTCCACCCCCTCGGCGTAAAGATCCCGGTCGGGCAAAACGGTCACAAAGCCCGCCTGAGAGAGGGCGGTCTGCTCCTCCTCCGTCATGGCCCGGCGGCAGGTCACCAGCCGGACCCGGGTATGCAGCAGCCGGGCGCAGACCTCAGAGCCGGCCCGGGCCTCTGCAAGCAGATCCTCCCCCTCCAGCAGAAGCCCCGGCGAAAAGCCCCGGGCATAGATCTCCCGCAGCGGCTCCGCCAGCTCCGTCAGCTGTCCGGCGGGCAGGAAAAAGGCGGCGGGGGTCTGGGCGCCCTCCAGCGTGTCCAGCAAAAAGGAAAGCTCTCCCTCCGGCGCGCCGGCAAAGATCAGCGAAATATCCCGGGCCGCCGGCTCCGGCGTTACCGGGCCGGGGGTCTCCGGCGAGACGATGCCGGAAAGCAGATCCCGGCTGCGGGCCACGGACCGCAGCGTCTCCGCCTGCTGCTGATAAAGCTCCTCGTCGGAGGTGCGGGGCGTGTCCTTGGCCAGGCGCATGATGGGATAGCCCACGCCGGAGGCCGAGGCCGCCGTGTAGGAAAAATACAGCCCCATCCAGCTGCAGATCACCTGCACCGGCAGATAGGGCACGCCGGAACGCAGCTTGGCGGAGACCTGCACATAGCGGTTTTCCTGGTTGTAGGTCAGGCCGGTGTCCAGCTCGAAATACATCATATAGCCCACCCGGTAGACCGTCACCAGAGCTTTTTTCTCGTTGTAGGAGGCATAAGCGCCCTTGAGCTTCTGCAGGGTGGTGTAGGGAACATAGATGATGCCGTCCAGATACATGGCCATGCCCGGATCGTTCGTATCCTCCAGAACGGTATCCTCCGCCACGGTGATGATATAGCTCTCCGCCGCCCGGCAGGGAACGCCCGCCAGCGGCAGCAAAAGCAGCAGCGCCAGCAGCAGCGCCGCCGGCTTGCGCAGCAGCTTCATGGGTCTCGCCTCCCTTGCAGGTTTTGCTTTATTATATCCCATTCCCCCGCCAAAGGCAAGAGGGAGACCGGAAGGAAAGGAGCGCGTCCATGGGTCCCAAGGAGGGCTTTTTTGATCTGCCCGCCCCGCTGATGACCGCCATCGGCACGGTCCTGGGCTTTGCGCTTTTGGGAAGGCTGGATTATAACCAGCAAAACACCCTGGGCAACTGGCTGATGCTCATCGCCCAGATCCTGGAGACCAATTCTGCCCAGGCCCAGCTGCTGGCGGCAAATCAGAGCCAAAACGCCCAGGCCACCGGCGGACATACCCTGCGGCTGGAGGCGCTGGAGCGGCAGCTGCAGGAGCTGCAGCAACGGCTGGACGCGATGGAGTAACGCGGGACTTCCTGCCCCGCAGTGGACGGGGGACGGGGATTCCTCTGAGAAAAAGCGAAGCCCCGCGGCAGACGCGGGGCTGGGGTGCAGGAGAAAACCTCCTCAAAACGGGCGAACGGGGGGTTCCGGGGGGCATTTCGCCTTTGGTACAAAGGCCCCCCGGCGGCCTTTCTGTCCACTTTCCGCCGGTGGAAAGTGGACGAATGCCCCGCGGCGAAACGCTGCGGGGTCCCCGAGAATTTTATAGGTTTCCGGCAAATGAATTGCCGAAAATCAGACGCCGGCACTCGCCGGCGGGGCCCGCTTTGCGGGGGGCCTTTTTCAGTCGAGAATGGTAACGCCGTCCATCAGCTCTTTTTCCAGCTCCACCCGGTGGTGCTTGGTATAGATGCCGGGCAGGCCGCCGGTGTGCAAAAAGATCAGCTTGCTGCCCTTTGCGATCTTGCCCTCCCGGACCATGTCCAGAATGCCGGCGAAGGCCTTGCCGGTGTAGCAGGGATCCAGAACGATGCCCTCCCGGCCGGCCATATAGCGGATGGCGTCGCGGACCTCCCTGCAGGGGTTGTTGTAAGCGCCCCGGGTATAGTCCTTTTCAATGTGGAAATCCTCCCGGCGGGCGTTGATGTGCAGGCCGTAGGCCGCCTTGACCTCCCGGAAATATTCCATGATGCGCTTTTCCTTGGCCTCCAGGAAGGGGGAGATGGCGATGCCCACCAGCCCCAGGGAGGAGCCTTCGTTTTTCAGGCCGCAGTAAAGGCCCATGTAGGTGCCGATGCTGCCCACGGCATCGTAAACGACGGCGTCGTCCAGACCCATCTCATGGGCCTGCTTCGTCAGCTCCATGGCGCATTCGTAATAGCCCAGAGCGCCCTCCACGTTGGAGCCGCCCACGGGGATCTCATAGACCCTTTCCCCCTGAGCCTCGTAGCGGGCCTTCACCTGGGCCGCCGTCTCGGCAAACTGAACGTCCTCGGGCCGGCCGTCGTCGTGCTTCAGGATGACCTCCGCGCCGAAGAGCCGGTCCAGCAGCAGATTGGCGCTGAGCTCGCCGGGATAATCGTCCACGCAGACGATGGCGCATTTCATGCCGTATTTGGCGGCCACGGCGGCGGTGAGCCGGCCATGGTTGGTCTGTGCGCCGCCCAGGGTCAGCAGCATGGTGGCCCCCTGATCCTGCGCGTCCTTCAGCAGATATTCCAGCTTGCGCAGCTTGTTGCCGCCAACGCCGATGTTGGTCAGATCATCCCGCTTGATGTAAAACGCTGCGCCCAGATCCTCCGAAACGCCGGGCAGATATTCCAGCGGCGTGGGCAAATGGAGAAACGATACCTTTTCATGTCCCAACAGCATGGTAAGGACCTCCTTTGATGGTTGTTAAGGCCATTATAAGCGATTTTTCCGGAAAAGGGAAGCGCTTTTGCGAAAAGCGCAGGGCAAGGCCCCGTTTACAGCAGCACCGGCACCGGGCGGTCCAGCGTCAGGCTTTCCGGCGTGATGCGGCAGCAGAAGGCATGGAGCGCGACCCCCGCCGCGGCGGCCTGCCGCAGCGCCGCGCCAAAGGCGGGGTGGGTCCTGTCGTTGGGGGAAAAGGCGCGGGCCTCCGCCAGCTGGATCACAAAGAACGCATGGGCGCCATAGCCCTCCTGCCGGGCGCGGATCAGCTCCTGCAGATGCTTCACGCCCCGCTGGGTGGGGGCGTCTGGAAAAAGCGTCTGCCCCGCCTGCTCCAGCGTGACGCCCTTCACCTCCACGAAATGCGTCCTGCCGCCTGCCTGCAGCTGAAAATCAAAGCGGGAAGCGCCAAAGCGCACCTCCGGCCGCACCGCTTCCGTCTCCGGCAGAAACAGGCCCGCCCGGGCATATTCTCCAAAAACGGCGTTGGGCGCGGCGGCGTCCAGATTGATCAGAAGCCCGCCCTTCTGCACGGCGATCAGGTCCCAGGCGGTCTTCCGCGCCGGGTTCTGCCCCGGCGTCAGCCAGACGGAAGCCCCGGGCAGCAGAAGCTCCCGGCAGCGGCCGGTATTTTTCACATGGACCGTGGTCTCCTCCCCCTGCAGCAGCACCTGCGCCACAAACCGGTTTGGCCGGGAGAGAAAGACCGCCGGCTGCACGCTGGGATAGTTCATGTCCTCGCCGTCCTTTCCCTCGGCGCGGCTTTGCCCTGTGCCGGGCCGCCCGCCGGAAAACATAAAAGAAAAGGTCACGAGATCCTCGTGACCCTTTGGTGGACGATACAGGAATCGAACCTGTTACCTCCTGTACGTCAAACAGGCGCTCTAGCCAAGTGAGCTAATCGTCCATCGCATCAGTGCCTTTATAGTATACGGCGGGGAAGGGAAAATGTCAAGGCTTTTTTCGCGCCGGACAAAAATTTCCAAATTATGGAGCCTCTTCTCCCGGCCCCGCAGGGCTTGGCTCCCTCTGAGGGAAC
>DHMK01000005.1:18342-23629 GCA_002405755.1 Clostridiales bacterium UBA4644 | reverse complement strand
CCGTTGTAGACCGTCAGCTCCGCGGGGCGGGGATCACTTAGGATAATGGCCTTGGTGATGGTGAACTTGTCAGCGTCATTGGTGGTAATATTGAAGTCAGCCGATCTGTCCTCCGGCTTATCTTTGAACACATAGTTGCCGCTATTGAGGGTCACCGTGAAGGAGAAGGATTTCCCTTTTCCGGTATTCGGCGAATCCACATAGGTTCCATCCTCCTGCAGCATGGTGAAGCGGGCGTTGGAGATGTCAAAGTCCGCTTCGAGGAGCGTAACCGATCCACTGCTGGTGACGAAGGTCACAGCGCTCTTAGAAAGCGCATAGCTTGCTTCGCCGTTGTAGCGCTTGGAGAGCGAGCCGACGGAGGGATAGGAAAGCTCCATGGGCGTAATGCTCCAGTTTGCCGTCTTGCTGCCCGTATAGTTGCCCTTGCCGGTGACGGTGAGGGTATAGCCGCTGCCCGCGTCGGTTTTGCTTTCAACAGCAACATCGTAGTCCGTGTCTTTGGTCAGGTTTTTGGCGTCCAGCTCTACATCGGTAACGGAGGGTGTTTTTTCCGTGCCGTCGTAGACGAAAGTGTCTTGATTCAGCGTGACAGACGCATCCGCGATGTTGGCCGGGTTTACCTGCACGGTGACCGCATTGCTCAGCACCCAGCCCTCGTTGGCCCTGACCGCGCCGCGGATCGTGTGGCTGCCCGCAGGCAGATTGGCGGGGTGATAGCTGTCGCCACCTGCACCGGTGATCGGCGTCCACGCGCCGTTTGTCAGCTCAAACCAGGAGTAAGAAAGAGTCTCAATATTGGGGGTGACGGTAAGCTTGAGAAGGGCGTCAGAAATTCCGGTATTTCCGTAGACCGCGTTTTGCGGGGTGTTGAGGGCCACGCCGTCGAGCTCCGTCTTGACCACGGACACATTGTTGGCAGTCCGCCCCAGCAGCTCTGCGGCGGTGAGCCATCCGCCGCCGTTCGTCAGGCTGTCGCCGCCGGTCACGAGGTCGCCCAGAACGGTGGAGGGGAGGGAACTGGAGACGATCGTCAGCGTGCCGATCTGGCCTTTGATGCCGGGGCCGCTGTCCTTGAGGGTGATCATAGCGCCGACATTCAGCCGTTCAATATGGTGGCCGTTCAGGTCGAGGGTGAGCGCATGAGAAATGGTTAGCGTATCACTACGTGCCAGCAGCGTCAGCGTGCCGTTTTCTGCGTTGGAGACGGCGGCGTCAAGCGCTTTATAATGGGTGGTCGTGCCGTTCTTTGTGACGCGGGCGACCATGGGCTTGCCGCAGACGAGGCATTTGCTGTCCTCATCATCTACCTCTGTGTGGGGGCAGGTGTAGCCGCAGGCGCACTTGTCGTCATTGTCAAAGTTGCCATGGGTGTGGGAGACCACGTAGAAGGTGCCGTGTCCGGTAAGACTGTTCGAGTAGACATCCAGCAGATCTTTGCCGTCTGCGTCGCGAGCGAGAGTAACGCCGTCGGCCAGCAGCCCCGCCAGCGTGCCGCCCCCTTCGTCATAAAGGGCGGTAGTCGTACCGGAGCCCTCCGGGTTTTTGAAGACGCCGCCGCTGATCTTGATAACGCCGGTGCAATAATTGGATTTGTATACCTTTGGGGAGTAGGCGCCGCCCTCGATGGTCACGGTGTGCGCGTAGCCGTCGAGGGAAACGCAAACGGCCGCGCAAAAGTTGTTATTATTGCGGACGCCGCCGGCGTTATTGCCGCTGCTGTCCTTCAGGGTCACGCTCGTGCGTCCCGAGAACACCAGCAGGTTCCCCCAAGTATTGCCGGAAAGGGTATGGCCGTTCCAGTCGACGGTAAAGACAAAATTGGGGTCGGCATTTTCGGGATGGATGTTGATGTTGTCATTCTCGGCAAGCGTCACATTCTGCAGCAGCTTCAGCGTGCCGCCGTTGCTGGTCTTCACCGCGTTGAAGGCCTCTCCGATTTCTCTATAATAGGAGACCTTCGGAGCTTCGCCCGCCGCCGTGACGCTGGCCACCGCCAGAAGATTGCCGCAGGTTTTGCATTTGCCGTTGGATTCATTCATTCCTGCCTTGTGTTCGCAGATGAAGCCGCAGGCGCAGGGGGAGCCGGTGTGGGTCGGGTGGGGAACCACGGTGACGTTGGACAAATAGGTTACGGGGTCGCTGGCAGTGCCGTAAGCGTTTACGAGCGTGCTCGTATTATATTTCTCCGCAAAGGCAAGGCCCTCCGCCAGCGCATCGCCAAGCGGCGAGCGGCTGTAGCCGCTGTAGGCAAGATAGTCAAAGGTGCCGCCGGAGACGGTGGAGGTGTTGCTGAGGAAAACGCTGCCAAAGCTGCCGCCGGAGACATTCAGCGTGCCGGTTCCGGCATATACGGACCAGCCGTTGCTGCTGTTGGTGATTGCGCCGGTTTTCTCAGTGCTGCTGTCGCAGACGGTGAGCGTGATGCCAGCATCGGTTATAAGAATTTGCGTGCCACCGGCTGCTTTGCTGCCGTCAATGGTAAAGCCGTTGAGATCCAGGACCTGATCGTAGTAGACATAAAGCCCTTCGCTGACCGTCACATTGCTCAGCAGCGTGACGGTGGCACCGTCCGCCTTCTTGTCAGCCACCGCCTTAAACGCGTCTGCCAGGTCGGAGAAGAAATAGGTCTTGCTGCCCGTTCCCGCCGTCGTGACGCTGGCGGCCATGCCGGTCAGGTCGGTGTTGCAGTAGTCGCAGAGCTGGTTGTTGTCTGCGTCCACATGGGCGGCGCAGCGAACGACCTTGACGTTGGAGATCGTGTTGCCCTGATTGGTCGCGGTTCGCGTGTATTGCTCAAAGTTCCCGGATTCTGTGTACTGGAACGCATAGCCCGGGGCCAGCAAGCTGCCGAACGGTTCGGAGTTATACTGCACAACGATCGAAATTGCACCGTAGCTGCCGCCGTTCAGCTTAGACTTAACGCCTGCTGACGGCCAATTGAAAAAGCCAAGGCTTCCGATGTGGCCAATGTTTTCACTGACAATGAGCGTGCTTTCGGGATTTGGGGAGATATTGCCGTTCTTGGCCAGCGATACCTTGCTGATCTCGTCTTTTGCACCGCCGCCCCAGCCGCTCAGGTCGAGCGTGGCATTATAGCCGACGCTGAGATTGCCGGTTGTAAGAATGCTGCCGCTGCCGGTGACCTTCAGTGTGGTGGAGGTATAGTTATTCCAGTTTCTGTCTATTCCAACCTGCATCCAGCCGCCGGTGATCTTATTCCCGTTCAGCTCCAGCGTGACGGTCTTATTGTCGCCGGTAACGATCGCGTACTGCCCATCATTGTTGACATCATCCCGCAGCTTGATCGTCTGCCCATCCTTTGCCGCGCTCATTGCGTCCACAAGGCTGGTGAAGAATGACCACTCAGTTGTATCCGTCTGAATATGTGCGACCAACTGCGCTCCGCAGGTCCCGCAGTAGACATGACCATTCGGATTCGGTTGGTCAGACGGATGCGGGCAGGCCTTGCCGCAGACTTCGCACTTGCCGGTTTTGAAACCGCCCTCGTGGTAGCAGGTCTTGCCGCATTCGGAGCATTCATATTTCCCGTTATTCTCTTGCCATGTATGCGTATGGGACATGATGGTAACATTCCAGCCCAAAGATTGATAGGAAGCAATTAAATACTTGTCGTTCGCGCCGTCCGTGTCGTCCGGATCAAGCTTTACAAAAATTCGGTTATCTGCCAGCAGATTATTCACATTCTTGTAGACGCTGCTGCCCGTGACCGATACGCGAGGCCCGGTCACGGTTTTACCGGGATAGTCTACCTTGAATGTGCCCTGAGTCAGGCCATTGGTCAATTCTGCGCTGCCGGTGAGGGTCAGGCCGCTGTTCAGGTCAAGATCGCCGTTGAACTCCAGCTGGCCGCCTTTGGCATAGATCGCAGGCTGGCAGGTCATGGCGTTGCCGCTTTGACCCTTCAAGCCGCCGGTGGCGGTGACCTTGCCGTGAAAGACCACCTTGCCGCCGGTGACCTTGATGGCGGGGGCGGCGTTGCTGCTGCCGCTGCCGCCCGTGGCGGTGACTGTGCCATTGAAGATCAGGGTGCCGCCCTCAACGAGGATGGCGGGGGCGGCCAACTCGTTTGTGCCCGTGTTTTGGATCGCGGCATCGCCGGTGATGATCAGCGTGCCCGCTTCAACGGTGATGGGAGTGCCAGTGCCGCTTACAAGGGCGTAGCCGTTCATGTTCAAGGTGATCTGTTGACCTGGGTAATTAAAAACGATTTCTTCGTAGACGATCTTGTCTGTAGTCGAAGGGCATAGCTTTATCGTCCCATTTTGCACTTTATCCTTAACCAGTGCATCCATAGCCTCCTGCACAGAGGCATAGTCCTCCCAGTCCGTGCTGGCTACAGGCATAAAGCCGCACATTTTGCATACGCCGTCTTCATAGATATGCGGTTCTCTCGAGCCTTGGATATAATCGCAGTGCAGGCATCCGGAACTATGATATGTGCCATCCAGTGCCACAGTCTCGATCGTATGCTCGATCAGATCGCCAAACGTATTCCCGCAGGGGCATTCCTGACGGTGCCCCGTGTTGTTGACCGACACATATCTGTTATAGCCATCGGTTCCGCAATCTGCTGCTGTCGGTGAATAACCCGTATTAAAGCCGCACTGCGTGCAGGACTTGATATGCTGCGTGTTTCCGTGGGGCTGATATTTGGCATCAGGATGGTCGCAATACTCAAGGACGAGCGAGCTGCCATTCAGCGAGGTTTGACTCCATGTCTCGGGGGATACCGTTTCGCCATCAAGGATGCCCATGTGCATCTTCTGACTGCTGTAGAGGAGAACCTTATCCACCAGTTTCCCGGAATCACCGCCGTGAAGCTCCAGTTCGCCGCTGCTGATAGACAGCTGTGCATCACGGGCTGTCGAACGGATCGCCGCGCCATCGTCATTATTAGAATTTTGGATGATCAGCTTTCCGGTGCTCTGACTGTTCCCTTTCGCCGTCTGGCCGTAAATGAAAAATGCACTGCCGCCGGTGTGGATCAGAGCGCCGGTGACCGTCAGCGTCGCGCCCGCGCAGAGGATCAGACCGCCGTTCTGAGAGCCGTCTACAGTCAGATCGCCGTCGATGGTCACATCGTTTTGCACGATGTAGTGTTGGCCGCTCGGCAATGTCACATCGGTATTGGATGTTGTAAGTACAGTGCCGTTTCGGTTGACACCGTCGCTCTGCTTGATGTCGCCGCTTGCTTCATCAACGCCGTCAACGGTTACATCCGCCGTTGTGCTCTGCGTCTGCAGCGCGGGCGCGCTGGCAGCTC
>DHMK01000005.1:16806-18275 GCA_002405755.1 Clostridiales bacterium UBA4644 | reverse complement strand
CCTCGCCGTCCGCTGCCAGCGCGCCGGCGGGCAGCAGGCTCAGCACCATGGCCAGAGCCAAAAGCAGGCTGAAAATTCTCTTCTTCATAAGCTTCCTCCTTTGAGCTTGTGCTTGTGCATCTATGTTCAAGCCCGGCTTGCGGGCGCGGTTTTCGTTAAAGCTCCTCCGGCACCAGCCGGAGCTTTTTTGCGGCGGTCTTGGCCTCGGAGCGGCGGCTCACGTCCAGCTTTTCCAAAATATGGCTCACATGGGTCTTCACCGTGGGCAGCTTGATGTTCAGGATCTGGCCGATCTCCGCGTTGCTCTTGTCGGCGCAGAGCAGACGCAGGATCTGCACCTCCGTGGGCGTAAGCGCGTCCTTCTGGGCCAGACGCGGCTGCAGAAAGCGGGGATAAAACGCCGCCTGCGCCCGCACGTCCGCCATCAGCCGCCTGTGCCACTTGACGCTTCCTTGCCATTCCAGCCCCTCCAGCAGGGGCAATATCGCCGCGCCGTAAACGCTGACCGTCCGGATAAAGCGAAGCTCCGCCGCCGCGTTCAGCGCAGCGGTAAGGCGCTGCCGCCAGGCCTCGTCCCGGCTCTGATACAGGGCCAGAGCGGAGAGCAGGTCCAGATGGATGCCGTCGATGTGCCGGGCGCAGCTTTGCACGTAAGGCTCCAGCGGAGCGAGGGTCATCCGCGCGGCGTCGGGACGGCCGTCCGTCAGCTCCACCATGGCCTGGGTGAAATAAAGATAGCGCTTCATGATGTTGACCCGCAGGGGGTTGCGCGGCGCTTTTTCCCGATACCAGGCGTCGGAGACGTCCAGATCGCCGGTGTGCAGGGCGAGGCGGCAGAGCATGGCGTCCAGATTGGGCAGAAAGCGCTCCTGCCCCTCCCGGGCAAATTGCTCCCGCAGGGTGCAGAGCGTCCGGCGCGCGTCCTCGCTCTGGCCGCTTGCCAGCTGGCTGCGGGCCAGAAGTCCGCTGGCCGCAAGCTCCATGTCCGGCGTGCCCCGCCGGCGGATGTCGTTCATGCGGGGGAGCAGCGAGAGCATCCGGCCGGAGATGTCCTCGCCCTTTTCAAACTTGCTTTCGGCAATGGCGCAGTCTGCAAGGCCAACGCCGTCGCGCCCCAAAACGGCCTCCACCGGGACACGCAGCGTCTGATAGAGCAGATCGTCCTTCCTGCTCCAGGCGGAGAAGTCCTTGCCGCCGTTCATGATGCTGGGCAGGGCGCTGGTGACGGAAAAGGACGGCAGCGACACCTCCTTATTGGTCAGCAGGCGGAAGACGGCGGGGATGGTCTCCGTCAGGCCCTCCACGCCCCGCTGGGGGAGGGAGATATCCAGCCAGGCCAGCCGGCTGCGGGCCTGCTTTCCGGCGGCGTCGCCCGGGCCGCAGCGCCGGGCAAAGTCCTGCAGCGCGGCATACCAGCGCTCAGAGCCTTCATAGTCCATGCTCAGGGCGCAGAGCATGCTCATGCCCTG
>DHMK01000005.1:7314-16756 GCA_002405755.1 Clostridiales bacterium UBA4644 | reverse complement strand
AGCATGCTCATGCCCTGCATCAGGGAGGGGGAGGCGAGGATCTCCTCCTCCGGCAGGCTGCGGTAATAGGCCTCCATCTCGCTGTAGTGCCCCATGCCGGGGTGCAGCTCCGCGTTGCGGATCAGAAGCTCGGAGACCTTGGCGTGGTCGCCGCCCCGGGTGTAGCAGTCCAGCGCGTGGGCGTAGTCCTCCTTCAGCTCGTAATAAAGCCCGCCCCGGCGGAACAGCGCCCTGCGCTTTTCCTCGGGATATTCCCGCTCCATCTCCCAGAGCAGAAAGGCGCGGAACTGGGGCCAGAAGCGGAAGTGCCGCATATCATCGCAGCGGAGCGTGGAGGTGCAGCGCAGCAGCCAGTCCAGCCGCGGGCCGGTCTGCGGGTCGCCGCTGACCGTTCGGGCCATTTCCAGATCGAAGCGCTCGAAGGGGGCCAGCTCCAGAAGAAAGCGGCGCAGGGGCAGATCGAAGCGCCGGTAAACGGCGGAATCGAAATAGGAAAAGATCTCCCGAAATACCCGGGCCGTCAGCTCCGGGCCGAAGGGCCTTCCGTCGGAAAGACAGCGCGCCGTGATGGCCACGCCCAGAGGATAGCCGCCGGACTCCCGCAAAATGGCGCTCAGCTCGCCCTCCGTCGGCGCGACGCCGCGCAGCGAAAGCATCCGGCGGACGTCCTCCCGGTCAAAGCGCAGATCGTCGGCCTCCAGAACGGTCATCAGGCCGGTGTATTGAAAGGCCGTCAGCGGGCCGGGGGGCGCGCCCCGGGAAAGCAGCACGAAGCGCCGCTCCGGCTGGGAGCGGATCAGCTCGCAGAGCGCCTGCGCGTCCTGCTCCTCCTGCAGCTGCTGCAGATCGTCCAGAAGAAGGATGTCCCGATCCCCCGGAAGGGCGGAGAGGGAAAAGCCCGGGTCTGCGGCGCTGCGCCGCAGGACGCGCTGCCCGGAAAGCAGAGCGTCGGCCAGCGTGCTCTTTCCAAAGCCGCAGGGCGCGCTGAAAAAGAAGATCCTGCCATGGGACAAAAAGCGCTCGAAGCGCTGCCGGACGGCAGGCTTGATCACAACGGTCTCCGGCACGGGCATCCTCCTTTCAGCCGCTTTTTTACAGATACTTTTATTATACAGAAAATTTCGAAAAAGTAAATCGTTCCGAAGTATGAGAACGAAGGAAAGCGGCGTTTTTTATGGCTCGTCCGCCTCCGCCAGCAGGGCCAGAAAGTCCTGCAGCACCGGGCCGGGGCGGCGGTCCTTCTTCCAGATGAGGACGGAGCGGGTCTCCAGCGAGGGCTCCTCCAGCGTCTGCAGCCGCAGCCCGGCGCACTGGCCGGACATGGACCGGGGAAAAAGCGCTGCGGCCAGCCCCGCCCGCGCCCAGAGCATGGCGTCCCGGGCGTCGTCGCACAGGCAGAGCACCTCCGGCTCCAGCCCCTGCCGCCGGAAGGCGCTGCGGATCAGCTCCTCATACCGCCGGTAAAGGACCAGCGGCCGGCCCGCCAGCGCGGAGAGAGGCAGGGGATCGCCGGCGGGCATGGGCGCTTCCGGGGCGGAGGCGGCCAGCATTGGCTCCTGCTGCAGCAGACGGAAATCCACCTCGTCCAGCTGCAGCGGCGTCCGCACCACGGAAACGTCCAGGATCCCCTCCAGCAGCGCGTGGTACAGGGTGAAGGTGGAGCCGTCCTGCACCTGAAAGCGCACCTCCGGATAGCGCCGGCAGAACCGGGAAAGATAAGGCATCAGCGTGCCCACGGTGGTGGAGGTCAGCCCCAGCCGCAGCACCCGCCGCCTTCCCGCCTCCGCGACCTCCTGCCGGGTGGCGCCGGCATAGCGCAGCAGGTCGGAGGCCCGGTCGTAAAGCAGCCTGCCCGCCTCCGTCAGCTCCACGCCCCGGCGGGTGCGCTGAAAAAGCGCCGTCTTCAGCTCCTCCTCCAGCTGCCGCAGCTGATAGCTCAGGGGCGGCTGGGAAAGATGCAGCCGCCGGGCGGCCTCGTTGATGCTGCCGGCATCGGCAATGGCGCAGAAATATTCCAGCTGGCGCAGCTCCATAAAAGCATCTCCCTTGCAATATAAAAATTATTTTACCGAACCATAAAAACGATATTTTACATATGGATCATATCGCGTTATACTGTTGCTGTCAAGAAATCTGCAAGGGAGAGAAGGACAGATGAAACAGCTTTCCGCATTTTTGCGGCCTTATCGGAGGGAGAGCGTCCTGGCCCCGCTGTTCAAGCTGCTGGAGGCGGTCTTTGACCTGCTGGTGCCGGTGGTGGTGGCTCGGATGATCGACGCGCCGGAGCCGGGCAGCCGCGCCGTTTACGGCGATTTTGCCCTGCTGCTCCTGATGGCGGCGGTGGGGCTTGGGTGCTCGGTGCTGGCGCAGCTTTACGCCGCCCGGGCCAGCACGGGCTTTTCCGCTTCGCTGCGGCAGGCGCTGTTCGACCGGGTCCAGAGCTTTTCCTTCAGCCAGCTGGACGCGCTGGGCAGCGACACGCTGATCACCCGGCTCACCGACGATGTGAACCAGGTGCAGAACGGCCTGAATCTGGGACTGCGGCTGCTGATGCGCAGTCCGTTTATCGTGCTGGGGGCCATGGTGATGGCCTTTACCATCAGCGTCCGCTGCGCGCTGGTCTTTGCCGTGGCCATCCCGGTGCTGTTTGCCGCCGTGTTTTTCATCATGCAGGTGAGCATCCCCCTGTTTGGCCGGGCCCAGGCCGGGCTGGACCGGGTGACGGCCGCCACCCGGGAAAATCTTACCGGCGTCCGGGTGATCCGGGCCTTCTGTCGGGAGGCGCAGTCGGTGGCGGAGTTTGAGGAGCGATCCCGGGAGCTGACCCGGCTGAATCTGTTTGTGGGGCGGGTCTCCGCCCTGCTGAATCCGCTGACCTATGTGCTCATCAACATCGCCGCCGTGGTGCTCATCCGGCAGGCGGCGGTGCAGGTGGAGCTGGGGGCGCTGCCCCAGGGACAGGTGGTGGCGCTTTACAATTATATGCTGCAGATCACCGTGGAGCTGGTCAAGCTGGCCTCGCTGATCATCACCCTGAACAAATCGCTGGCCTGCGCCCGGCGGACGGCCGCTGTTCTGGCGGTGGAGCCGGAGCAGGAATATCCCGCCGCCGCGCCGGAGACGCCGGAAAGCGCCGACGCCGTTGTCTTTCGCGACGTTTCCTTCACCTATCCCGGCGCAGGCGCGCCCAGTCTTTCCCATATCAGCTTTTCTGCAAAACGGGGGCAGACCGTCGGCATCATCGGCGGCACCGGCAGCGGAAAATCCACGCTGGCAGATCTGATCCCCCGGTTTTACGACGCCGGGGAGGGCAGCGTTTTGCTGGACGGCGTGGACGTGCGGCAGCTTCCCCGGGAGACCCTGTGCCGGAAGGTGGGCGTTACGCCCCAGCGGGCGGCGCTGTTTCAGGGGACCATTCGGGAGAATCTGCTCTGGGGCCGGGAGGACGCCACGGAGGAGGAGCTCTGGCAGGCCCTTTCCCTGGCCCAGGCCAGGGAGCTGGTGGAGGACAAGCCCGGCGGGCTGGACTACAGGCTGGAGCAAAACGGCCGGAACCTTTCCGGCGGCCAGAAGCAGCGGCTGACCATCGCCCGGGCGCTGGTAAAAAAGCCGGAGATCCTGATCTTGGACGATAGCTCCAGCGCTCTGGACTTTGCCACCGACGCGGCGCTGCGCCGGGCGCTGCAGACGCTCCGCGGCGGCACCACGGTGTTTCTGGTCTCCCAGCGCATCGCCTGCGTCCGGCAGGCGGAGCTGATCCTTGTGCTGGACAACGGCACGCTGGTCGGAGCCGGCACCCACGAGCAGCTGCTGCAGAGCTGCAGCGTCTATCGGGAGATCTGCGATTCCCAGCTCCCGGAAAAACGGGCGGAGCGGGAAGCGCTCTGCGGAGAGGAGGGCTGAACGCATGAAGCAGAAAAAGGAGACCCGGGGCAGAGCCGGCGGGACCCTGCGGGATCTGGCCCGCTTTACGGGAAAATACTGGCCGCTGCTGGCGCTGAGCATGGCGCTTTCCGCGGTGGCGGTGATCCTGCAGCTTTATGTCCCTATCCTGTTCGGCGACGCCATCGACCGGATCGCCGGAGCGGGACGGGTGGATTTTTCTGGCATGGAGGTCTTTCTGGGCCGGGTGTTGGCGCTGGCGGCTGCGGCGGGGCTGTGTACCTGGGTCATGAGCCTGCTGAACAACCGGATCACCTACCGGATCGTGCAGGATGTGCGCTCCCGGGCCATCCGGCACATTCAGAGGCTGCCCCTTTCCTATCTGGACCAGCACAGCGCCGGCGATATCGTCAGCCGGGTGATCACCGACACCGACGTGCTGTCTGACGGACTGCTGCTGGGCTTTACCCAGCTGTTTTCCGGCGTGATGACGCTGGGCGTGACGCTGGTATTCATGTTTTCCAAGAACGTTCTCATCTCTCTGCTGGTGGTGCTGCTGACGCCCCTGAGCTTTCTGGTGGCCCGGTTCATCTCCACCCGCTCCTACCGGCTGTTCCGCCGCCAGAGCGAGATCCGCGGCCGGCAGACGGCCCTTATCGATGAAATGATCGGCGGGCAGAAGGTGGTCCGGGCCTTCGGCTATGAGGCGCGGGCCGCGGCACGGTTCCGAAGCGTCAATGAGGAGCTGCGCCAGTGCAGCCAGCAGGCGGTGTTTTACAGCAGCCTTACCAATCCCTCCACCCGCTTCGTCAACAACGTGATCTATGCCGGCGTGGCGCTGGCAGGCGTTTTGCTGATCCCCGGCGGGAGCCTTTCCGTGGGCGGGCTTTCCGTGCTGCTGTCTTATGCAAACCAGTATATGAAGCCCTTCAACGACATCAGCTCCGTGGTGACGGAGCTGCAGAACGCCCTGGCCTGCGCCTCCCGGATCTTCGCTCTGCTGAATGAGCCGGAGGAGCCGCCGGAGGAGAGCGGCGCGCTGGAGCGCGTCCGTGGGCAGGTGGAGCTGGAGCATGTGTCCTTCCGCTACACGGAGGACCGCCCCCTCATTGAGGATCTGAGCCTGCAGGCCCGGCCGGGCATGCGCATCGCCATCGTGGGGCCCACCGGCTGCGGCAAGACCACGCTGATCAACCTGCTCATGCGGTTTTACGATGTGCGCAGCGGCGTTATCTCCATCGACGGCAAGCCCATCCGCAGTCTTTCCCGCCGCGCCCTGCGCTCCGCCTTCGGCATGGTGCTGCAGGAGACCTGGATCAAAAACGGCACCGTCCGGGAAAACATCGCCTTCGGCCGGCCGGAGGCTTCGGAGGAGGAGATCCTCCGGGCGGCAAAGGCGGCCCACAGCTGGGAGATGATCCGCCGGCTGCCACGGGGGCTGGATACTGTTTTGACGGAGGACAGCCTGAGCCAGGGGCAGAAGCAGCTTTTGTGCATCGCGCGGGTGATGCTGTGCCTTCCGCCCATGCTGATCCTGGACGAGGCCACCTCCAGCATCGATACCCGCACGGAGCTGCAGATCCAGCAGGCCTTTGACGCGCTCATGGAGGGCCGCACCAGCTTTGTGGTGGCCCACCGGCTGTCCACCATCCGCGACGCCTCCCTGATCCTGGTCATGCGGGACGGCAGGATCGTGGAGCAGGGGACCCATGCGGAGCTTCTGGCCCGGGGCGGCTTTTACAGCCGGCTCTACGAGAGCCAGTTCCAGACGGCGGGCCCCGACGCCTGCCCGTGAAAAATATCCCATAGAAAAAAGCCTGCGGTTCCGCAGGCTTTTTCATCGAGCCGGAAAGGCTCAGCGCTTTTTTGTCAGTACCTCCCGCAGGCCCACGGCAAAGCACAGCGCGCCGAAGGCCCGGCGCAGCAGCTCCGGCGCGGCTCCGGCGGAGAGAAAGGCCGCGGCGGCGGAGACGGGAACGCCCCATAAAATGGCGGAGCGGGCCGTTTTGCCGTCGATCAGGCCCTGCTTGCGGTGGCCCAAAAGGGCCGGAGGCGCGGTCAGCAGAAAATACACAAGGTTCATGCCCTGGGCCTGGGCCTGGGGAAGGGCAAGCAGCTGCGTCAGCCAGAGCATCAGCAGCGTTCCGCCGCCCACGCCCGCGCCGGTGAGAAAGCCCAGCGCCGCGCCCACCGCCGCCGGAAGCAGAAACGCCTTCATGCCAGCACCGCCCTTGCGCCGGCCAGCATCAGCAGCAGGCCAAAGCCCCGGCGCAGCCACAGCGTGGGCAGACGCTCCAGCCATTTTCCCGCAAGAAAGCCGCCGGCGATGCCGCCTAACCCGTAGGGCAGGGCCGCCTGCCAGCAGAGCCTGCCCCGAAGCCCATAGACCAGCGCGGATACCGCCGTCAGGGGCAGGATCACGGCCAGGGAGGTGGCGAAGGCCTTTTTCTCCGGCAGCTGATGGACCCGCAGCAGCAGCGGCGCCAGCACGACGCCGCCGCCGGCGCCCAGCAGGCCGTTGAGCAGGCCTGCCGCCATGCCGGAGCAGGCCGGCGTCCAGCGCAGTTTTTTCATGAGACGCCCTCCAAAAAAGAAAAGATCTGCAGAATGTATGCAGATCTTAGTATGGACAGAAAACGGAGGGTCATACCTGCTCCAGCGAAAGAAATGCCTGGGGCAGGGCCGCCAGCACGTCACGGGGCAGCATTGCACGGGGCCCCAGCGCCAGCCGGGCCAGCGCGCCGGCCTCTCCGTGGAGCCAGCAGGCCAGCGCCGCGGCGGAGAAAAGCTCCATCCCCTGGGCGGCCAGACCGGCGCACAGCCCTGCCAGCACATCGCCGGAGCCGCCCTTGGCCATGCCGCTGTTGGGCGCGCTCAGTCGCAGCAGACGGCTGCCGTCGGTGAGCCAGGTGACGGCGCCCTTCAGCGCCAGCGAAAGGGAATGACGCCGGGCAAAGTCCAGCGCCGCGCCGGCGGGATCGTCCTCCAGCTGCTGCCGGGTCAGCCCGGAAAGACGGCAGAACTCTCCTGCGTGGGGCGTCAGCAGCGTGGGGGCCCTGCGCCTGGCCAGAAGCTCCGGCCGCTCCGCCAGCAGATTCAGTCCATCGGCATCCAGCACCAGCGGGAGCGGCGCGTCCAGCGCCAGGGCCAGCAGCTCCCGTGCCCGGCGGGAAAGCCCCGCGCCGCAGCCGAACAGCAGGGCGGAGGCCCTTTCCAGTCCGTCCTTCAGCAGCTGCCGCGCCGGGGGAGAAAGGCCCTCGGCATCGCTTCCGGAAAGCTCGCCCAGGAGCGCCTCCGGCAGACGCACCCTTGCTGCGGCGATCACGGCGGGCGCAGAGCAGAGCTGCACCAGCCCCGCCCCGGAGCGCAGAGCCGCCTCCGCAGAGAGCAGCGCCGCGCCGGAAAAGCGCTCGCTGCCGCAGAGCAGCAGCGCCCGGCCGAAGCTCCATTTGGCGGCGGTCTCCTCCCGGGACGGCAGAAGCGCGCGGGCTGCCGCCCGATCCAGCTGTTCCATCCGGCTCATCTCCTCTTGAAATCGGGATCAAAGTGTGATAAACTCATGATAACAGAAGTTTTTCGGCTTGAAAAGCCCGGAAAGGCAGGAAATTTTCCATTTTTTACAGAAAAGATCGCAGATAGTGCTTGACGCAGGCCGCAGGATGTGGTATTCTAACCTTACCTGTCAGGTCTTTTTTTTATGCCTGCTCAGGGAGGCAAAAGCTCCGCTGCCGGCGGAGCGAATATTAAAGGAGGTGCCGAATCAATGCGCGTTAAAGTCACGCTCGCGTGTACGGAATGCAAGCAGAGAAACTATGTCACGGTCAAAAACAAGAAGAATACCCCGGACCGTCTGGAGCTGAACAAGTATTGCCGTTTCTGCCGGAAGCACACCTTGCACAGAGAGTCCAAGTAAGGAACACGGAAAGGTAGGTACAGTTCTATGTCTGAAGAATCCAAGAATCTGACCGCTTCCGCCGAACCCGCGAAGGAAGTTGCCGTCAAAAAGACGGACAAGCCCCAGAAAAAAGCAAAGAAGCCCAATGTTTTCGCCCGCATCGGCAAGTGGTTCCACGAGCTGAAGGTGGAGGCCAAGAAGGTCGTCTGGCCCTCTGGCAAATCCGTCTGGAAGAACACGCTGGTGGTCATCGTCGTGCTGGTGATCCTCTGCGCTGTGGTCACAGTGCTGGATCTGGTGTTCGGCGGTCTCCGCGACCTGCTTGCCCAGCTGCTGGCTTGATCCCGCAGGGGAGGTCAACATGTCTGAAGCGGCAAAGTGGTATGTAGTCCACACTTACTCCGGCTATGAGAACAAGGTGGCGTCCACCCTGCTCAAAACGGTGGAAAACCGCCATCTGGAGGATCAGATCTTCGACGTCCGCATCCCCACCGAAACGGTGACGGAGCTCCGGGATACCGGGGCCAAGGAAGTGGAGCGGAAGATCTTCCCCGGCTATGTGCTCATCAAAATGATCATGAATGATGACAGCTGGTATGTCGTCCGCAACACCCGCGGCGTTACGAGCTTCGTCGGCCCCGGCTCCAAGCCCGTCCCGCTCACAGAGCAGGAGGTGGCGGCGCTGGGCATGGAAAAGCTGGAGGTCAAGCTTTCTTACGCCGTCGGCGACAGCGTCAAGATCATCGACGGCCCGTTGGAGGGCTTCATCGGCAAGGTAGACGAGATCGATCTGCCCGGCCAGACCGTCAAGGTCACAGTCTCCATGTTTGGCAGAGCGACGCCCGCCGAGCTCAAGTTCGGTCAGGTGGCCGCCCTGGAAACGCTGGAAAAATAACGGTTCGTCCGTGAAAGATCCCCGCACGGGTGGGAGAGCGAAAGCTCATTTTTACCACATTCTTATTAGGAGGTGCTCAAAGTGGCACAGAAAGTTACTGGTCTGATCAAGCTGCAGATTCCCGCCGGCAAGGCAACTCCGGCTCCTCCTGTTGGCCCCGCTCTGGGTCAGCATGGCGTGAACATCATGCAGTTTACCAAGGAATTCAATGAGCGTACCAAGAACGATGGCGATCTGATCATCCCCGTCGTCATCACCGTCTACGCCGACCGTTCCTTCTCTTTCATTACAAAAACTCCCCCTGCGGCCGTCCTCATCAAGAAGGCCTGCAATATCAAGAGCGGTTCCGGTGTCCCCAACAAGACCAAGGTCGCTGAGATCAGCAAGGAGGATCTGCGCAAGATCGCCGAGCTGAAGATGCCCGACCTGAATGCTGCCAGCGTGGAAGCGGCTATGAGCATGATCGCAGGCACGGCCCGCAGCATGGGTATCACCGTCAAGGAGTAATTTGCAATTCGACAAGCGGTCACGGTTCACCGCTATGTGGGAGGACAAAGCGTCCGAAAAACCACTATAAGGAGGAAAAGAAACATGCGCAAAGGTAAAAATTATGTAGAAAGCGCAAAGCTCATTGATCGTACCAAGCTGTATGATCCCAATGAAGCCATCGATACAATGCTCAAGACCGCCAAGGCCAAGTTTGATGAGACCGTGGAGGTCCACATCAAGCTGGGCGTTGACTCCCGCCACGCCGACCAGCAGGTCCGCGG
>DHMK01000005.1:0-7273 GCA_002405755.1 Clostridiales bacterium UBA4644 | reverse complement strand
CAGGTCCGCGGCGCCATCGTTCTGCCCCACGGCACCGGCAAGACCACCCGCGTTCTGGTCTTCGCCAAGGGCGCCAAGGCCGACGAAGCCCGCGCTGCCGGCGCCGATTATGTTGGCGATATGGACATGGTGGAAAAGATCCAGAAGGAAAACTGGTTCGACTTCGAGGTGGTCATCGCCACGCCCGACATGATGGGCGTCGTGGGCCGTCTCGGTAAGATCCTGGGCCCCAAGGGCCTGATGCCCAACCCCAAGGCCGGCACCGTCACCATGAACGTGGAGCAGGCCATCAAGGATTCCAAGGCCGGTCGTATCGAATACCGTCTGGACAAGACCAACATCATCCACTGCCCCCTGGGCAAGGCTTCCTTCGGCCAGGAGAAGATCCAGGACAACTTCAACACCCTGATCACCGCCGTTCTGAAGGCCAAGCCCGCCGCCGCCAAGGGCCAGTATATCCGCTCCTGCGTGGTGGCCTCCACCATGGGCCCCGGCGTCAAGATGAACCCCGCCAAGCTCACCCTGGAGACGCTGGCCAAATAATTTTTCCGGCGCTGCCGGCGAAAGATATTGACAGACCGCAGGTCTGCTGATATAATACTCATGCTCATTCCGGAGACAGCAGGAGACCGTAAACGGCGCGCAGCCGTCCTGCCGAGGAGATGCAGAGCGATGATCTGATCGTTTTCTGTGCCCTCCTGTCCCCGTGGACATGAGGGCACTTTTCTCTTTTTGCAGTGAATGAGCAAAAAGAACGGGAGCTTGCTCCCGCAAATACACACGGAGGTGAAACACGCATGCCTAACGCAAAGGTTCTCGCTGAAAAACAGGCGATCGTCGCGGCTCTGGTGGAGAAGATGAAAAACGCTTCCTCCGGCGTCCTGGTGGATTACAAGGGCATTACCGTCGAGCTGGACACCAAACTGCGTGCTGAACTGAGAAAGAACGGCGTGGAATATGCCGTCGTGAAGAACACCCTGACCCGCTTTGCCGCCAAGGAAGTCGGCTTTGAGGCTCTGGATCCCGTTCTGAACGGCACCACCGCTCTTGCCATCAGCATGGAGGATGAGATCGCTCCCGCACGGGTGATCACCGACTTCATGAAGAAGAATCCCAAGCTCGCCTTCAGCGTGAAGGCCGGCTTTGTGGACGGTGAAGTCGTCGATGCCGAAACCATCAAGCAGCTGGGCGAACTGCCCGGCAAGGATGTCCTGGTCGCTATGGTCCTGGGCACCATGAACGCTCCCATCGCCGCTCTGGCCCGGGCGATCAACGCCATCGCCGAGCAGAAGGGCGCTCCCGCCGAAGCTGCCGAAGCAGCTCCTGCCGCAGAATAAGAATTAAAAATTTGGAGGTAACTACAAATGGCTACTGAGAAAGTCACCAATCTGGTCGAAGAAGTTAAGACGCTTACCGTCCTGGAGCTGAGCGAGCTGGTCAAGGCTCTGGAAGAAGAATTCGGCGTTTCCGCCGCCGCCCCCGTCGCCATGATGGCTGGCCCCGCTGCCGGCGCTGCTCCCGCTGAGGAGGAGAAGACCGAGTTCACTCCCACTCTGACCGAAGTCGGCGGCAACAAGATCGCCGTCATCAAGGTCGTCCGCGAAGTCACCGGCCTGGGCCTGAAGGAAGCCAAGGAGCTGGTGGATGGCGCTCCCAAGGCCATCAAGGAGAACGTTTCCAAGGAAGAAGCCGAGTCCATCAAGGAAAAGGTGGAAGCTGCCGGCGCCAAGGTCGAGCTCAAGTAAATCATTTTTCCAAACGCAAAAGCCGCGGTCTGTACCGCGGCTTTTTTCTATGCAGAGGGCGGAAATGCTCAGAAAATGCTCAGATAAAGCTCGTGGCTGAGCTTTTCCAGCAGCTGGATGCCGGCGACGCTGTTGCCCTTCCGGTCCAGGGCGGGACCATAGATGCCGATGCCCATGCGGGTGGGGACTACGGCCATGATGCCGCCGCCCACGCCGCTTTTGGCGGGAACGCCCACCCGGATGGCAAAATCGCCGGAGCCGTCGTACATGCCGCAGGTGGTGAGAATGGCGTTTACATAGCGGGCCAGATGGGTCGGGAAGATCTGCTCGTTGGAATTGGGCAGCCGGCCCCGGTTGGAAAGCACCGCGCCGATGTGGGCCAGGGCGCGGCAGTCCACCCGAATGGAGCAGGCCCGGAAATAGCAGTCCAGGACCTCCTCCACATCGTCCTCCAGCAGACCGTAGGACTTCAGCAGATAGGCCAGCGCACGGTTTTTACTGCCGTGGCTCTTTTCCGAGCGATAGACCGCCTGATCAATGTCCAGCTCCGGGCAGCCGGTGAGCCTTCGGGTCAGCTCCAGCAGCCGCTGAAAGCGTTCCGCATAGCTTTCGCCCCGGATCAGCGAGCAGATCACAATGGCGCCCATGTTCACCATGGGGTTGATGTGTCCGCTGTCCAGCGATTGCTCGCTGGCGTTGATGGCGTCGAAGGGCTTGCCGGTGGCCTCCATGCCGACGCGGCTGCGGACCAGTTCCTCCCCGTTGTCCAGAAGCGCCTGCAGCAGCAGAATGGGCTTGATGACGCTCTGGATGGTAAAGGGCTGGCGGCAGTCGCCGGCCCAGCTTTCCTTGCCGTTGGCCCCGATCACATAGATGCCCAGCCGGCCGGGATCGGCCTTGGCCAGCTCCGGAATATAGTCCGCCGCCTTGCCCCGGGCGGTATAGGGCCGGCATTCCGTCAGCAGGCGCTCCAGCAGTTCTTCCATAGGGGGATCCCGACCTTTCCTGTTCAAATTGTCCACCGCAGGCGGACAGTGTCTGTTAAAACCATAACAGTTTTGCGCGCCGCTGTCAAGCGGAATGCTTGCAATCCGGCGCGGGCTGGGGTAAAATAGGAGCAGTTTTTTCAAAAGGGGGCCTGCAAGCGTGAAACGGTGCTTTGTTTATGCGGCGGGGACATTTTACGGGCTGCGGCAGCGGCCGGAGCCGGGCGATCTGCAGATCGCCGCCGATGCGGGCCTGCGGCTGTGCCGTCAGGCGGGGGTGACGCCTGACCTGGTGCTGGGGGATTTTGATTCCATGCCAGCGGCGGAGGCGCCGGCGGGGAGCATTCGCGTGCCCGTGGAAAAGGACGATACCGACAGCATGCTTGCCCTGCGGGAGGGTCTGGCGCGGGGCTGTCGGGAGTTTCATATTTACGGCGGCACCGGCGGCGCGCGGCTGGACCATACGCTGGCCAATCTGCAGGCGCTGGCCTTTCTCTGCCGCCGGGGCGCGCGGGGCTATCTTTATGACCGGGATTTTGTCTATACCGCTATTGAAAACGAGACGCTGACGCTGGAGCGGACCGTGCCCTGGGGGCTGGTCTCGCTGTTCAGCCTGGGCGACCGGGCGGAGCATGTAACGCTGACGGGCCTGCAGTATCCGCTTGCCGACGGGGAGCTGCGCTGCGATTTTCCGCTGGGCGTCAGCAATCATATTGTCGCGGAACGGGCCGCCGTCACCGTGGGCCGCGGGCCGCTGCTGGTGGGCTGGGAGCTGCCGAAGCAGGGGTAAGGAGCGCGGGGAGCTTTAGGCCTCCGCCCAGTGCAGCGCCCGGGAGACGGCCTTTTTCCACTGTTCCATCAGGGCTTTTGCCTGGGCCGGGTCCATATTGGGGGCGAAGACCCGCTCCAGCCGGCGGCACTGCAGCAGCGCCTGGGGATCCTTCCACAGACCCACGGCCAGACCTGCCAGATAAGCCGCGCCCGCCGCGGTGGTCTCCACCACCTGGGGGCGATAGATGGAGCAGCGCAGCAGATCCGCCTGAAACTGCATCATGAAATCGCTGACGGAAGCGCCGCCGTCTACCCAAAGGCTGTCCAGCGGGCAGCAAAGATCCTTTTCCATGGTGGCGGCCAGCTCCGCCACCTGATAGGCAATGCCCTCCAGGGCAGCCCTGGCGATGTGGGCGCGGGTGGCGCCCCGGGTCAGGCCCAGCAGTGCGCCCCGGGCGTACATATCCCAATAGGGCGCACCCAGACCGGTAAAGGCGCTGACCAGATAAACGCCGCCGTTGTCCGGCGCGGATTCTGCCAGCAGATCGGTCTCATGGGCAGAGCCGATGAGCTGCAGCTCGTCCCGCAGCCACTGGATGGTAGAGCCGGCGTTGAACACGCTGCCCTCCAGAACATAGGTGGTCTCGCCGTCCAGCTGCCAGCCGACGGAGGTCAGCAGGCCGTTTTCCGAGCGGAGAGAGCGGGAGCCGGTGTTCATCAGGGTGAAGCAGCCGGTGCCGTAGGTGTTTTTGGCCTGGCCGGGGGCGAAGCAGCCCTGACCGAACAGCGCCGCCTGCTGGTCGCCGGCGGAGCCGGCCACGGGGATGCCCGCCAGCGCTTCGATGCCCCGCAGGTTGGAGCGGATGCGGCCGTAGACCTGACTGTTGGGCACGGGCCGGGGCAAAAGCTGCATGGGCACCCGCAGGGCGCGGCAAAGCTCCTCGTCCCAGCAGAGCCGGTCGATGTCGAACAGCATGGTGCGGGAGCAGTTGGAATAATCTGACACATGGCAGCCGGTGAGGTTCCAGATGAGCCAGCTGTCTACCGTGCCGCAGAGCAGCTCGCCCTTTTCCGCCCGGGCCCGGGCTCCGGGCACATGATCCAGCATCCAGCTGATCTTCGGGCCGGAAAAATAGGCGTCGATGAGCAGACCCGTCCGCTGCCGCACCAGCGGCCCAAGCCCGGCCTGCTTCAGGCGGCGGCATTCCTCCGCCGTGCGGCGGCACTGCCAGACGATGGCGTTCATGATGGGACGGCCGGTGTCCTTTTCCCAGACCACGGCGGTCTCCCGCTGGTTGGTGACGCCGATGGCGGCGATCTCCGCCGGAGCCGCGCCGGAGCGCTCATAGGCCTCCGCCAGCGCCATCAGCTGGGTCCGCAGGAGCTCCATGGGGTCGTGCTCCACCCAGCCGGGCTGGGGATAATGCTGCGTCAGAGGGTACTGCCCCATGCTGCAGACGGCGCCGGACCGGTCAAAGACAATGGCCCGGGAGCTGGTGGTGCCCTGATCCAGGGCGATCGCATACTTCATATTTTCTGCCTCCAATCGTTGACGGAACGGGAAAAAACCGGTATGATATAGGGGTGGCCGCAAAAAACAGCGGTTTGGACTATTATAGCATGTTTTTGAGGAAATGGGGCCGTTTTATGGTGCAAAAACAGGAAAACTTCTATCCTTCCTCCGACGGCAGGACGCAGATCCACGCCGTCACCTGGCGGGGCGAGGGACAGCCCAGGGCTGTTCTGCAGCTGGTCCACGGCATCTGCGAATATGTGGACCGGTACGACGCCTTCGCGTCTTTTCTGGCGGAGCGGGGCTTTCTGGTGGTGGGCAACGACCATCTGGGCCACGGGAAAAGCTGGCAGCAGCCCGAGCGGGAGGGCCTTTTTGCGGAGCAGAACGGCTGGGACCGGGTGGTGGAGGATGTGGAGGCCCTGCGGGCCAAAACGGCGGAGGAGCATCCCGGCCTGCCCTATTTTCTGCTGGGGCACAGCATGGGTTCTTTTGTGACCCGCACCTGGCTGATCCGCTATCCCGGCCGGGCAGACGGCGCCATCATCTGCGGCACAGGCCAGCAGAGTCCGGCGGTGGTGGCCTTCGGACGGGCCTTTACCGGGGCGCTGATCCGGCTCCATGGACCGCTTTACCGCAGCGAGATGGTGAGGCAGCTGGCCTTTGGCGCATATAACCGGGGCTTTTCGCCCCGCCGCACGGAAAACGACTGGGTCTGCAGCGACGAAGCCGTGGTAGACGCCTACTGCGCCGACCGGAGCTGTCAGTTTTTGCCCACGGTGAGCCTGTATCACGACATGATGGGCGGCATCCGCCTGATCTCCGACCCCAGGGAGCAGAAGCGGATGGATCCCGCGATGCCGATCCTTTTTATCGCCGGGCAGGAGGATCCTGTGGGCGAAAAGGGGGCAGGCGTGGAGCGGGCCTGGCGGGGATTTTTGCAGGCAGGCTGCCGGAATGTGGAAAAGATCCTCTACCCCGGCGGGCGGCATGAGATCCTCAACGAGACCTTTAAGCAGAAGGTCTGGCAGGATGTGCTGGACTGGCTGGAGCGAACCATGAAAAGCGCGTGAACCATCCCGCAAGGGAAGCAATAAAAGGAGAACGAAACCATGAGCTACAAGTATTACAATCAGGGAAATTATCCGCAGATCCCCTATGGCAGCGGCACGGTGGCCTCCAGCGGCTGCGGCCTGTGCGCCGCCTGCATGGTGGTGGAAAATATGACAGGCCAGAGCTTTACCCCGGCGGAAGCCGTCGCCATGGCCAACGCCTGCGGCGCGCACGACCACACCGGAACGGAGATCTCCATTCTGGCACCCGCCGTCTGCGAAAGGTTTGGCCTGACCTATGAGCTGACCTGCGACCACGGAAAAATGCTCCAGTTCCTGCAGAACGGCGAGGGCATGGCCATTGCCAATTCCGGCGGCGACCGGGAGGGGTGGACGGGCGTCTTTACCCACGGCGGCCATTTTATCACGCTGGTCTCCGCCAAGGGGCGGGAGATCTGCGTCATGGATCCCAGCATGACGCCGGACAAGTATGAATCCGAGGGCCGCAAGGGCAAGGTCCGGGTGGAGGGCGATCTGGCCTATGTGGACATCGCCGTCCTGGCCAAGGATTGCGACAACCGCTACCCCAGCTACTGCCTGTTCCGCAAAAAGTAAGCAGTAAAAAAGCGCCTGCCGCAAGGCAGGCGCTGAGACTGTCGAAAAACCGCTTCGCTGGGTTTTTCTCGACAGTTTGGCTCCGGCCTGCGGTTTCGCAGGCTTTTTTACTGCAAAAGCATCGTCATTTTTCACAAAAAAGCAAAAAGTGCTTGCAATCCCATACGATCTGCAGTAAAATAATTGCAAACGAAACCTGTTCGCATATAGTTTTATGATCCAAAAAAGAAAAAGAAAAGGCCATGGCCTTTTCTGCGTCCCCACCTTGTGGAAGGACGCAGAAAGCTGCTTGATGGAAAAGGCGGCAGCCTTTACATAAAAATAATGAAAAAGGAGAAAACACATGAAACTGAAAAGCAAGAAAAGCGCATTGCTCATGAGCTTCACCTCCCTGCTCATCTGCTTTGCCATGCTGGTCGGCTCCACCTTCGCGTGGTTCACCGATACGGCATCTACGGGGGTCAATAAGATCCAGTCGGGTAATCTGGATGTCAAGCTTGAATACAAAAAGAGAGGGGCTGATTCGTTTGCCGAGGCAGACGAAACCACCAAGGTGTTCGATGAAAATGCCCGGTGGGAGCCGGGTCATGT
>DHMK01000010.1:49118-53823 GCA_002405755.1 Clostridiales bacterium UBA4644 | reverse complement strand
GGTCCAGTCGCTTGCCCGTTGACAGCAACGTGATATGCCGTTGTAGGAATTGGGGGAGGTGTCATGCCGGACTGCATAGGCTGTTGAATACCACCCATCATGTGATTCATCGCTCCGGCGATATTTTGTCCAACAGCGCCACCGACGGCCATGCTCGCCATCATTGAAGCCATGTTAAAGCCAGTACCATCACCGCCACCGATATTTACACCGCCGGCTCCGTTTGCACCCATCTGACCGAGTGCAGCAGCTCCTGCAACGCCAACCTCTGCCTGCTTCTCGACCTGAAATGCGCCGATATTTGCAGTCTGCGTTGCTTTGTGCTGGGCATACTGACCTTCTTCACGCTGAATACGCAGCCGCTCAACATAATCGGCGGTTTCTGCCTGAATCTTTGTCGCGGCAATATCCTTTGTAACTGCCATAAGCTGCCGGTAGCTGTCACTCGCCTTGTCGATCTCAATCGCGGCTATATCAACGCCGGAAACAAGGACACCAAAGCTCTCTTTCAGCCGTTCGCTGATGTCATACTCGATTGCATCGTTGATCTGTGCGGTTTTGCTTTCAAGCTGGATCACGGGAATGCTGTGTGCTGCCGGTGCATTGGCAACGCTGTCTTTGACATACCGGCAAACAGCATCGCGAATCTGCTTTTGAAAATCATCAAGGCTGAAATTGTTCAGCCGATGTAGCTTGATAAATTCTCTGTAATCCGAAATGCTGAAACTGACTGTACCTCTCACGGCAACCGGAACACCAAAATCTGCAAACCTCGGATCATATACATCGAAAAACGGTACACCGAATTTCACCTGAATGATCTTGGCAAGGTTGATAAAATAAACCTCTGCCTGAAACGGTGTGCCACCCTCATATGCCAGCCCGACAATACTTGCAAGAACGGGGAGGTTTGCTGTTTTAAGAATCTGGTCAAATGGACCTTCAATAAAGTCCTGCATAGTGCCGTTCTTTTGCTTGTAAACAAAGACGGCAACTTCGCCATCCTTTACGCGCAAAGACGAACCCCATCGAATAGCGTTTTCTCTGTCTCCCTTACCAAGCTGCACGCCAGTAGGATGCCATTTCCAGATCAGATAGGAAGGCTCATCGCAGCGGATTTCGTCCATAAAGCCGCCTTTGCGATTTTGCTTGTTGAATAGTGACATTTCCTTTACCCCCTATCACTTGATTATCGTTTCTTAAACAGGACAATGCCTATTATTCCAAGAATCAAAACACCAATAGCAATTCCGATTGTTACCGCAGGATTCCACAGCAAGCCTAATAGGAAAAACCAGCCCGCTACACCGCCTACCCAAATCAAGACGCCTTTTAGCTTTTTGTTTTTAATTTCTTTCTTTTTTCGGTCGTAAATTGTTTTTATCTGCAAGAAATCCGAATGCTTGCCCATTGAAATTTCCGCTCTCTGATAAACCTGATCCAGTTTGGAAATCCATGCTTTTGTAACATCGTCATCAATGCCCTTTTTCACATCAATGTTGGATGCTGCCAATATCATAAACTCCATAATATCCTCTTTGGAATTTGGCACAGCAAAATTGATGATCAGAGACGCCTTTTCTTGATTCTTCTGGCTCTCAAATCGCTTAAGGGCTTCCTCGGCTTCGTCACCCTCTTTGAAATCTTTACCGAACACCATTTTCATGACTGATTTCTTTTCTTCAAAGGCTGGCATTTTCTGTGCCGAGATATTTTCCAGTTTTACAGCTAACTCTCGGACGGAAGAAGCAGACCGAACATCTCGAATCTCATACCCGCAAGTTGGACATACCGTGAGGAACGATTCCATTACTTCGCCACAGTTCGGGCACTTATGTATATATCCTTCGTAGACTGTCTTTCTTTCCGTGGGATTTCCAGCATAGGCTTGTTCATTTGATGTCCTATGCATTTCTTGAGCATCACCACAAATCGCTTCGCCGCAGTTTTTGCAGAATCGCGCTCCCTCATCCAACTTGGTTCCGCAGTAAGGGCAGAATTGCTTTTTCATTTTCTCTTCCTTCCAACTTCTGTTTATTGTTCAAATCCCTGATCAGATTCCACGCGTACCGCATCGCATATATCACCAATGTTGCAATCCAGATAATCACATATGCGGAGCAAGACAGACAACGCAACTTCCTCATTTCGGCGCATCTTTGTCATGGTGCCGGTCGCTATATTCAGGTCTTTCCTGAGAGTAGCTGGTGAGATATTTTTCTCAATGAGCAATATCCACAGCTTCTTATAACTGATTCTCACGTTGAGCCTCCTATTTATATCCAAAATATAGTATACTGCGCAAAAGTGTAGCTGTCAATGAATTTCATCAAATACGCCGCCAAAATTCGCAACTTCTTGCGAATTTTAGTATTGCACAACTCTAAAACAACTGCCGCTCAGAGGCATAAATACCTTTTGAGCGGCAGCTATTTTTCTATACTAAGCAAACTATATTCTTAAATCATCCCAAAGTGACGCAGTGCCTCCGTGATTGCCTTTTCCTTCTCCGGTGGGCACTGCGGCTGCTTGGCGTTTTCGGATTTCGGCTTATTGTAGTTTTCACGCTCAATGATGCCGTATTTCTGCTTCACCTGTGCGATATAGAGATGGCTGACCTTCAGTCCGGTATGCTCGAAAACATATTCCCGGATTTCCTCGTAGGTTGCTTTACTCTCTGCCGAAGTCAAATCCATCTCGTCCATAGCCACTTCGATCTCGATATGTTCCTTGCTTTGAAGTTTGGACAATAAACATACCGTCTCGACATTTGCCGTTCTGGGGAACATATCGAAGGCGCGGACGGCGCGGAGGGTATAGCCTCCCTGATCGCAGAGCAGGCGGGCGTCCCGGGCCAGACTGGCCGGATCGCAGGCAACATAAACGATGCGCCGGGGGGCCATCCGGCAGATGGCCTCGGCTGCCGGCCGGTCGATGCCCTTTCTGGGCGGGTCCACCACAACCGTCTCCGGCAAAAAGCCCTCCTCCGCAAGCCTTTGGGCCGCCTGACCCGCATCGGCGCAGAAAAACCGCGCGTTGGAAACGCCGTTGCGGGCGGCGTTGGCCCCGGCGTCTTCAATGGCCTGGGGCACCAGCTCCACGCCGGTGACGCTGCGGCAGCGCTTTGCCAGCGCCAGCGTGATGGTGCCAACGCCGCAGTAAAGATCCAGCACAGTGCCCGTCCCCTCCGGCGCGGCCAGCCGGACGATCTCTGCATAAAGCTGCTCCGTCTGGGCGTGGTTCACCTGATAAAAGGACAGGGGCGACAGCCGGAACACATTGCCGCACAGGGTATCCTCCAGCCGCTCCTCTCCCCAGAGCCCGCGGCAGAGCGGGCCGAGGATGCGGTTGTCCCGCTGGCGGTTTTCATTGAGGACAATGCCGCAAAGCTCCGGCTCCGCCTGACGGCACAGGGAAATGAGCGTCTGCTCCGCCGGGATCCGGTCGTCATTGCACACCAGCGTCAGCAAAACGCCGCCGCTCCCCTCCCGCAGATAAATATGCCGCAGCAGGCCCCGGCCGGTCTCCTCATCATAAACGGAGACCTGCGCCTCCTCCGCCCAGCGGCAGACAGCCTCCGCCACCCGGGAAAAGCGCTCCGGCTGCAGCCGGCAGCCGGAGAAAGGGACCAGCTGATGGCTCCGGCTGCGGTAAAAGCCGAAAACCACCGCTTTTTCCTGCCGTCCCACAGGGAACATGGCCTTGTTGCGGTAGCCGTCCGGCAGGGGCGAGGGGACGATCTCCGGCGGCTCCGCAGAGAAGCCGCCAATGCGCCGCAGGGCGTCTTCCACCCGCCGGGCCTTCAGCCAAAGCTCCTCCTCATAGGTGATATGGCGAAAATCGCAGCCGCCGCACCGGGCAAACACCGGGCAGTCCGGCGTGATCCGGCAGGGCGCAGGCTCCAGCAGCCGCAGGATCCGGCCAAAGGCATAGGTTTTGCGCACCTTCAGCAGCTGCACCTCCGCCCGGTCGCCCCGGGCGCCTCCGGGCACGAACACCGTCAGGCCCTCCGCCGTCCGCCCCACGGCATGGCCCTCAGCGGTGTAGCCCTCCAGCGTCAGGACGCAGCAGTCATTTTTCTGCAGGCTCATGCGAAAAACCACGCGCCGTTCAGGATGTCCAGATGCTCCGCCGCCTTGAAATGAAACTGCTGCAGCCCCTCTGCATAGGGCGCCAGCGTATATTCCTCAAAGAAGAAGATCAGCCCCGCGCCGTCCACGGCAAAATGGGAGGGATCCAGCAGGTCCGCCAGGCTTTCCCGGGCGTCATCGAAATAGATGGCCGCTCCGGCCTGCTGCTCGTTTTCGTCCATGGCCCGGCGGATCTCCTCCAGGATCACAGGAAGATACTGCTCCTTCGGCACGGAGAACATATCGTCCAGCGTCAGCAGCCGCTGCTCCGCCACCAGAAAGGTCTCTGCGCTGTAGCTGTATTGAGGATGGATGCCGCCGGTAAAATCTTCATTGGTGCGGAAGATCGACAGTAAAATGCCATCGTTGCGCAAAACGCTGTAATCCGCATCAAAGGAATAGGGGAAAAACGGCATCCCCTCCGCCTCCGTCTCCTGCCGGAGCTGGGGCAGCTGGGCCTCGTAGCCGTCCATTTCCGCCTGACGGCGCTGCTCCAGCGCCTGATAATAGGCCGAGACCTGCTCCAGCCCCTCCGTTTGCGGGTAGGACAGGGTATATTCCAGCAGCGTCACGCC
>DHMK01000010.1:25738-48970 GCA_002405755.1 Clostridiales bacterium UBA4644 | reverse complement strand
ACCTCCGGCTCATCCGGCTCGTCGGGCGTTTCGGGGTCCTCGGGCGTTTCCGGCTGCTCCGGCGTCACGACGGGATCCTCCGGCTGCTCCGGCTGCACGGGGTCCTTCCAGCAGGCGCACAGGGTCAAAAGCAGGGCCGCCGCCAAAAGCAGGGCCGCCGCCCGGTTCCAGTATTCTTTCATAGGGCAAGCTCCTTTCCCTCGGTGATTTTTTGGTAAGAAGCGGCAAATCGCCGCGCAAAAGCTTCCGTTTCCGGCAGACCCGCCTGCTCCGCCGCCAGACATACCGCGCCGTAGACCGGCGGCAGCGGCGGCAGGATCAGCTCCAGCGGCAGCGCCCGGGTCTGCTCCCGCAGCAGGGTCAGGTAATCCGAGCCCTCCTGCAGCAAGCCGCCCACCAGCACCACCGGACAGCGCCTGCCAAAGGCTTCTGCCATCCGGCCCAGCGTCTGCGCCAGACAGGCTGCGTTGCGCCGCAGGATCTGCTCCGCCGCGGCGTCGCCCCGGGCATAGGCTGCAAAGACCAGCGGCGCACAGTCCGCCAGCGGCAGTTGCTCCCGGTAAAGGGCCGTCAGCGCCCGGGCCATGGGCATGCCGAAATGCTCCTCATAGAGCCGGGTCAGACCGGTCTCCGGCAGTCCGCTGTCCTCCCCGGCCATGGCGGCGCGGAAGCCATCCCGGCCGATGTGCCAGCCGGAGCCGCCCTCGTCCACCATCCAGCCCCAGCCGCCGAAGCGCCGGAGGTCCGTTCCCTGCCGCAGAAAGCCTACCGTGCCCGTCCCGGCGATGAGAACGCCGCCGTCTCTTCTTCCAAGGCCGGAGGAAAGGGCGATGAGGGCGTCGGTGCTGACGCTGACCCGGCAGCCGGGCAAAAGCGCTTGCAGCAGCGTTTTCAGCTTTGCTCCGTTTTCTCCCGATCCGCCCGCGGCGCCAAGATGCAGGGCGTCCGGCGGCTGACCGTCCGTTTGCGCCAGCAGCGCCTTCAGTCCCTGCCGCAGGCTCTGCTCCAGCGGGCCGAAGCCATCGGCATTGGGATTGTGGCCCGGCACCCGGCAGGCGGAAAGTACGGCCCCGTCTTCCTCGCAGAGCACCAGCCGGCAGGAGGTCCCGCCGCTGTCGATCCCCGCCAGTCTCATGCCTGCCCCTCCAGCAGGGCAGAGGCCCGGGCCACGTCGTTCTGTGCCTGCGCCAGCGCCTGTTCCGCCTGCGTCTCCGTGCAGTCATGGAGCTGCCGCAGGATGCGGATGGCTCTGGCATGGAGCTTCACATTGGTGGGGCGCACGTTGATCATCAGATTTTCCTTCACCCGGCCGGTGCGGATCATGGCGCAGGTGGAGAGCATATTCAGGATCAGCTTCTGGGCCGTGCCCGCCTTCATGCGGGTGGAGCCGGTGACGGCCTCCGGCCCGGTCAGCGGCACGATGGCGTAATCGCAGGCCGCCTGCAGCGGCGTATCCGGATTGCAGGTGACGGCCACGGTGGCGCAGCCCCGCTCCCGGGCATATTCCACGCAGCCCAGCACAAAGGCCGCCCCGCCGGCGGCGGAAAGGCCCACCACCACATCCTGCGGCTGCAGCTCCAGCGGCTCCAGCGCCGCCCGGCCCGCCGGCCGGCTGTCCTCCGCGCCCTCGATGGCATTGCGCAGGGCATGATCGCCCCCGGCGATGACGCCGATGACCAGTCCCGGCTCCACTCCGTAGGTGGGGGGACATTCCGAAGCGTCCAAAACGCCCAGCCGCCCGGAGGTGCCGCAGCCGGTATAGATGAGCCGGCCGCCCTGCTCCATGCCCGCTGCGATCCGGTCGATCACCGGGGCGATCTGGGGCAAAACGGCCCCCACCGCCTCCACCGCCCGCCGGTCCTCCTCATGGATGCACCGGAGCATCTCCAGCGTGGCCATCCGGTCGATGTGCATGGTGCGGGGATTGCGAAGCTCTGTCTGCAGCTTTCCATATTCCATGATCCGTTCCGCCTTTCGCGCTTATTCGTCATCGTCCTGACCGATGAATTCCCGGATCAGGGCGTCCTTGGGCACTAGCTTCCGGCTCACCGGCTCCAGCTGCCGCAGCATGGGCAGCAGCTCGGAGACCCCCTCGTCCTCCAGAAATCTCTGATCCATCTTGTTCAGCCCGAGGGTCAGCTCGTTGCGGTAAACGGGCAGCTCGTAGGGCATGAAGGTGTTGAACTGGATCTCCGCGTTGTTTTTGTGGGGCATGATATAGAGCCGCTCGCCCCGGGAAACGGAGCGCAGCTTGATGATGGTATCCTCAAACTTCTGTCCCCGGCTGTGAGCGTCCCGCAGCAGACGGCGAGCCAGCCGGATCCGGGAGGGATGGAGCACGAAGCCGTTTTCCTCCACCACCCGGGTGCGCACGCTGATATAAACGCCGGTGGCCAGGGCGCTCTCCTGGCCCAGGACCTGGGGGTTCAGCGCGTGGATGCCCTCCATGACGATGATCTCGCCGGGATGGCGCTCTACATGGATGGTCTGATCCGCGCGCTTCTGGGCGGCAAAGTCAAAAACGGGCATCTCCACCGGTTTACATTCCGCCAGCTTTTCCAGATGCTCCCGCAGCAGCGGCAGATCCAGCAGCTCCGGCGATTCATAGTCGGTCTGGCCCTCCTCGTCGGTGGGCATCCAGCCGTCTGCCCGGCGATAGTAATAATTGTCCATGGAAAGGGTCAGGCAGGGGTGGCCGTGGTCGTCCAGCCACTGCTCGATTTTCTGGGCAGTGGTGGTCTTTCCGCTGCCGGAGGGCCCGGCCAGCAGCACCAGCGGCTTGCCCTGCCGGGAGGCCTCCAGGATCCGCTCTGCCGCCGCCTGGATCTTGGCGGCATACTGCTTCTCGCTCCAGCGGATCAGCTCCGCCGGATCCCGGGCCGCATCGTTCATATCCTGAATGCTGAAATATTCCATAAAAAGGCTCCTCCTTCCGGAAGCGGGCGCTGCCTGCGCCGCAGCTTGCCGGCGTATAAGTAAGTTGATTATAGCACAGTTTTCCCCAGCGTACAACGCCCGCTATAATTCTTTTTTAAGTCGACCGGGAATCCCTTGCGAACGGCGCAGAAACCTGCTACAATATAGGTTGAATTTTTATGAAATAATGGAGCGTTTGTCTATGGAGACCTTTGAAGTTGCCATTCCGGAGCTGGGCGTCACCGAGCTCTATCTCAACCAGCGCAAGCTGGAAGCCGTCAAGGCGCAGGCCATGCAGGAGGATTTTTCCGGCTTTGCGCCGCTGCCGGTGTTTGACTTCGGCGACGGCAAGCCCGTCCTGACCGACGGCCACCACCGGGCCTTTGCCGCCTGGCAGCTGGGCCGCCCCACGCTGACGGTCTATTGGGACAAGGACACCAATACCGTTTCCAAGGTGGGGCAGCGGCTCTACCGCATGGCGCTGGGCTGGTGCCGCAAGGCCGGCATCGATTCTGTCTCTCAGCTGCAGGGCCGGATCCTGCAGCCCGCCTCCTTTGAGTTTTTCTGGCTGGAGCGGTGCCGCCGGGGCAACAATCTGCTCACCGCCCGGAACAAGGCCGCGCTGGACAAGGCCCGGACCTATGCGCCGGAGGACTATACTCTTTACGGCTGCGAGAAAAATCTCAGCGCCTTTTTCTATGAGGATCCCCAGGGCAAGCTGTTCAAGTATTATGGCGGCGAGCTGCGGCAGGAGCGCGGCGACGCCAACTGAAAGGGAGGCTTTTGCATGAAACTGACCCGTGATGCGCTGCTGCAGCGCGACCCTGTTCTGCCCCGGGTGGCGGCGGCAGAGGAGGTCTGCTGGATCAACCCCCATCTTTGCCCTGCGGCGGAGGCGCTCGCCGGCATGGAGCTTTCCATGGCGGACATTCGGGACGCCGAGGCCCGGCTGGCCCGGTTTGCCCCCTTTATTGCGGTCTGCTTTCCCGAGACGGCGGCCCAGGGCGGCATCATCGAATCGCCCCTGACGCCCATCCCCCGGATGCAAAAGGCGCTGGAGCGGCGCTTTTCCATGGAGCTTCCCGGCCGCCTGCTGCTGAAGCAGGACAGTCATCTTGCCATCGCCGGCTCCGTCAAGGCCCGGGGCGGCATCTACGAGGTGCTCAAGCACACGGAGGAGCTGGCGCTGGGCCACGGTCTGCTGAAGCAGACCGACGACTATGCCCGGCTGGCCAGCCCGGAGCTGCGGCAGTTTTTCTCCCGCTACACCGTTCAGGTGGGCTCCACCGGCAATCTGGGCCTGAGCATCGGCATCGCCTCCGCCCACATCGGCTATCGGGTCATCGTCCACATGAGCGCAGACGCCCGGCAGTGGAAAAAGGACCTGCTCCGCTCCCACGGGGTGCAGGTCATCGAATACGCCTCCGACTACGGCGAAGCCGTCCGGCAGGGCCGCGCCCGCTCCGATGCGGACCCCATGAGCTATTTCGTAGATGATGAAAACTCCCGGGATCTGTTTCTGGGCTATGCGGTGGCGGCGCTGCGGCTGCAGAAGCAGTTGGAGGCCCAAAGCATCCCCGTAGACGCGGCCCATCCGCTGCTGGTGACCATTCCCTGCGGCGTGGGCGGCGCGCCCGGCGGCGTGACCTTCGGGCTGAAGCAGGTCTTCGGCGACAGCGTCCACTGCTTTTTTGCCGAGCCGGTCCAGGCCCCCTGTATGCTCATCGGCATGGCCACCGGCCTGCACAATGCCGTCTCCGTTCAGGACCTGGGCCTTTCCGGCCTTACCGAGGCCGACGGACTGGCGGTGGGCCGCCCCTCCGGCTTTGTGGGCCGGGTGATGGAGCCGCTGCTCTCCGGCGAGGTGACCGTTCAGGACCGGGCGCTTTATCCCTTCCTGCGGGAGCTGCTGGCAGAGGAGGATATCTTCCTGGAGCCCAGCGCCTGCGCCGCCTTCCAGGGCCCGGTCCTGCTGCTCCGGACGCCGGAGGGCCGCGCCTATCTGCAGGCCCACGGCCTTGCAGAAAAGCTTCCCTCCTGCACCCATATCGCCTGGGCCACCGGCGGCGCGCTGGTGCCGGAGACCGTCCGGCAGACCTATCAGACTATGTATCTTTGAAAAGAGGATCGACCTATGGAAGAAATGAAACAGGATCGGAAGACCATCGGCCCGCTGCCCGGCTGTCAGCTGGAGGAAGCGCTGGCGCTGGTATGGGATGTATTTTCCACCTTTGAATCGGAGGAGCTTTCCCAGGAGGCGCTGGATGAGTTCTGGGCCCGCATCGACTATGAATATATGCTCCAGCGGGCCGGCGATGGCGATATCCGCTTCTGGGGCGCCTGGGACGGCGACTATCTGGTGGGCGTATGCGCCATGCGGGGGCTGGACCATATCCTGCTGCTCTATGTGGACGGAGAATACCACCGGCAGGGCGTGGCCTCCAATCTGCTGAAGCACGCCATCATCGACTGCCGCTCCATCGACCCGGCCATCCGCCGCATCACCGTCAACGCCACCCCCTATTCCCGGGGCTTTTTCCTGAAGCAGGGCTTCCGGGCCACTGCCGCGGAGCGGCAGGAGGACGGGCTCACCGTCATTCCCATGGCGCTGGAGGCGCTGGACTGATCTTTCGGCCGCCCGGTTCCGGCGCGGCCTTCTCATAAGGAGGGGTTTCGCTCTATGGCAAACAACAATCAAAACTCGGAAAAGGGGAAGATCCCCGTCTGGCTCATCGTCCTGGGCTTCTGCTTCAGCTTCTGGCCCGGCGCGATCCTGCTTGGCGTCCGTCTGTGGCAGGATTACAGCCAGCGCACCAACGGCGCGGCCCGCCGCAGCGACAGCGAATGGGCCAAAAACGCCCAGGACGCCACCTGGCGCGAGGTAGACGGACAGCGTTCCTATCAGCCGCCCCAGCAAAGTCAGCCCTTTGCGGGCGCCTCCACCTCCGCCCGCTACGGCAAGTGGAACGCCGACGGGACCTATCATTATAACTATGGCGCTGCCCAGCCGGCGCAGCAGGGGCCGCAGGCCGAAAAAGCCCGGCAGGCTTCCCCTCCGCCCCGGCCGCAGACGCAGCAGCCCCGTCCCCGCGCCTCTCTGCTGGATCATCATAAGCTGAACCCCCGCACCGGCAAGGGCCTGCGGCTGGCGGGCGCCATCATCCTTGGCTGCGGCGCCTTTATAGCTGCCCTCGTTATGCTGACGGCCATCTCCGCGGGGCTTTTTACTGCGACGTTTTGGGAGGCCACGCTCGCCTCGCTGATCTGCGCCATGAGCATCTGTATCCCCGGCGCGGTGCTCCACATCAGCGGCTCCCGCAGTCATGACCGGGTCATGCGCTGCCGCACCTATGCCGCCATGCTGGGCGATCGGCGGCGGATGAGCATCGACGAGCTGGCCGCCGCCATTCCCACCAGCTACAAGCGCTGCTGCGACGACCTGAACTGGATGCTCAGCGAGGGCCTGCTGAAGGGTATGTATATCGATGCTGCAGGCCGCGCCCTGACCTATCCCGACGCCGCCGCATCCAAGGCCGCGCCGGAGAAGGCCCCGGAAAAGGCCCCGGCGCAGGTGCCGGAGGAGGACGCCGCCGGCCGCAGGGTCTATCCCGAGGAAACGCGCATCCGCCAGCTGAACGACAGCATTCAGGACGAATATATCTCCCAGCGGATGGAGCGTCTGGAGGACCTGACCCACCAGATCCTCGCCTACGCGGACGAGCACCCGGAAAAGGAGCCCCAGCTCCGGCAGTTCCGCAACCATTATCTGCCCAAGACCTTCAGCATTCTGGAATCCTACGCCAGAATGGAGCGCTCCGGCGTGGAGGGCGGCAACATCGCCGCCGCCATGAAGGATGTGGAGGAGATCATGGACAAGCTGGTGCAGGGCTTTGAAAAGCAGCTGGACGCTCTGTTCGACAGCGAGGCCATGGATGTGACCTCCGACATCACCGTCCTGGAAAACATGATGAGCATGGAGGGACTCTCCGATCTGGATCCCTTCGGCTCGCTGAAGCAGGACGACGATCTGCTCCGGCGCTGAGCCGGCGATGCGGAGGTGTTTTTTCTGAAAAAGCTCCAGTACAATTCCCCGGTGGTCCTGACCTATGTGCTGCTGTGCACGGGGGCGCTGCTGCTTTCCGACGCCACCGGCGGGCGGAGCAACGACCTGTTTTTCTGCGTCTACCGCAGCAGCCTGGCCGATCCGCTGACCTATTTCCGCCTGTTCGGTCATGTGCTGGGCCATGCCAGCTGGACGCACTTTCAGGGCAATGTGCTCTATCTTCTGATCCTTGGCCCGGCGGCGGAGGAAAAATACGGAAGCCGCAGCCTGCTTCTGGCCATGCTGGTTACGGCCTTTGTCTCCGGCGCGGCCCACTGCATCCTCTCTCCCGGCACGGCGCTGCTGGGAGCCTCCGGCGTCGTTTTCATGCTGATCTTTCTTTCCTCCCTGGCCGGCACGAAAAACGGCCGCATCCCCCTGACGCTGATCCTGGTGGCCGTCTTTTACCTGGGGCAGGAGATCTACGACGCCCTGTTCACCACCGACGGCATCTCTCATCTGACCCATATCATCGGCGGCGTCTGCGGAACGGCCCTGGGCTTTTCCATGCGTTCCGGCCGCCGGAGATGACCTGTTCCGGAAAGGAGCTCTTATGACAAGCAAGCCGAAGCGACAACTGGACCTTTTGGACAGCGGCACGCCCGCCTGGAAGCTGATCTTGATGCTGGCCTGGCCCACGGTGGTGGAGCAACTGCTGCAGACGGCGGTGAATTATGTCGACACCGCCATGGTGGGCTATATGGGCACCAACGCCACCGCCGCAGTTGGGCTCACCAGCTCCACCATCTGGCTTTTGATGGGCGTGATGAACGCCGCCGGCGTGGGCTATTCCGTGATGGTGGCCCGCCGCCTGGGCGCGGGCCGGCCCGATGAGGCCCGGGAGGTGATCCGGCAGGCGGTGCTTTCCATCGCCGTCATCGGCGCGTTTCTCACGCTGCTGGTGGAGCTGATCATCGCCCCCAATCTGCCCGTCTGGATGAAGGCGGATCCGGAGATCGCGCCCCTGTCCACCGCCTATTTCCGCATCATCGGCGGCGCTTATTTCTTCAATACCTCGCTGGTGGTGTGTTCCAACATCCTGCGCTGCACCGGCGACACCAAAACGCCGCTGAAATTCAACCTTGCCACCAACCTGATCAATGTGGCCGGCAATTTTCTGCTGATCTACCCCACCCGGCAGCTCACCGTCTTCGGTCTTACCTTCACCATGCCCGGCGCAGGCTGGGGCGTTGCCGGCGCGGCGGCCGCCACGGCGCTGGCCACGGCCTTTTCCGGCGGCAGCATGCTGCTGATGCTCTTTTTGCGGAGAGTCCCCACGCAGATCCATCTTTCCGAGAGCTTCCGTCCCCGGCCGGCGATCATCCGGCAGGCAGTCTCCCTGGGCGTTCCCAGTCTGCTGGAGCGGGCCACCATCTCCGTGGGGCAGGTCGTCAGCACGGCCCTGATCACCAGCCTGGGCACCGTCTCGCTGGCGGCCCACCAGCTGGCCAACACCGGCGAATCCATCTGCTATATGCCGGTCTTCGGCTTTTCCATCGCCGCCACCACGCTGGTGGCTCAGAATCTGGGCGGCGGCAAAAAAGACCGGGCCTATCGTCTGGGCGGGCTTTGCACCCTGATGGGCATAGGCGTCATGACGGTGATGGGCTCCGCCATGTTTCTGTTTGCGCCGCAGATCCTCCGGTTTTTCACCCGGGAGCCTGCCGTCATCGCGCTGGGCGTGAAGATGCTGCGCATCGAAGCCTTTGTGGAGCCGCTGGTGGCCGTGGGCAATGTGCTGGGCGGCGTTTTGCGCGGCGCGGGCGACACCCGCTGGCCCTTCTATATCTCCGTGGCCGGTATGTGGCTGGTGCGTCTGCCGCTGGCCCTTTTGCTCATCCGCGTTTTCTCCTGGAACCTTACCGCCGTCTGGCTGGCCATGGCGCTGGACTGGGTGGTGCGGGGCGCCATCAGCTTTATCCGCTTCCGCCGCCGCAAGTGGCTGGACGCCTGGAAGGATCAGCCCCTGCGCGCAGAGGACTGAGCGGCCCCATTTCCCCTCAAATGCAAACACGGCGCAGCCGCCCTTGCGAAGCTGCACCGTGTTTTTTCTTGCGTCTGCCTGCGCCCTTGGGCGAAGGCTTTTATTGAATGTGCTCCTCCCGCCAGCGATGCTCCTCCTCCACGCTCTGATCGTCCGGCGTGGGGACATTGCCCGGGCGAAGACTGTCTGCCCGAAGGCCTGCCGGCGCGATCACCGGCGGGATCCGATGCTTTTTTCTCTGCTTCATCTGCACAGCACCTCCGATCTTAGCTTTGCCCCTTTGCAGAAAAAGCATAAGCGCCTTTTTCAGGAAATTATTTCAGCCAATAGACGCCCGCCGGCTCCTTGACCAGCGTTTTGCCGAAATAGCAGGTCATGGCCCGGACCAGGCTGGAAAGATCGTCCACGCCCGCCGTCTCCACGGCGGAATGCATGGCCAGCTGGGGCAGGCCGATGTCTACGGTGTTCACCGGGACCTTGGTATTGGCGATGCTGCCCAGGGTGCTGCCGCCGGCCAGATCTGACCGGTTGGCATAGACCTGCACCGGCGCGTCTGCCAGACGGCAGACCTCCCGGAAGAGGGCGCAGGAAAGGCCGTCGGTGGCATAGCGCTGATTGGCGTTGAACTTGATGACCACGCCCTCATTCAGGAAGGGGCAGTTGCCGCTGTCGGAATATTCCGGATGGTTGGGATGCTGCGCATGGGCATTGTCGGCCGAGACCAGAAAGCTCCGGGCCAGCATGGCCTGATGGGCCTCCTCATCCAGCCCCAGGCCCCGGGCGATGCGGCGCAGGGTATCCCGCAGGAAGGGCGAGGCCGCGCCCTGCTTGGTCTCGCTGCCAACCTCCTCGTTGTCGAACACGCAGCACACCGGGATGCTCTCCGAAGGCGCCGCCTGCAGAAAGCCCTGCATGCAGCCATAGGCACATTCCAGATCGTCCAGCTTGGGAGAGAGGATATATTCCTCCTCCGGGCCAAGCAGCGTGCCGCTCTCCCGGCAGTAAAGAAAGAGATCGTGGCCCAAAATGTCCTCCGCCCGGACGCCGGCGCTCTCCGCCAGCAGCTTGTAAAAGCCGCCCTGGGCCGAGACGCCGCCCAGCAGCGGCAGCGTATCCACATTGGCCAGATATTTCTTGCCGTCGTTGGCCGTCCGATCCATGTGGATGGCCACGTTGGGGATCACCAGCAGATCCCGGTCGATATCCACCAGCCGAAGCTCCAGCTTCCCCTCCCGCCGGACCAGCACCCGGCCCGCCACGGAGAGCGGACGGTCCAGCCAGGTGCCCATGAGCATCCCGCCGTATTTTTCCGTGCTCAGCTGGACATAATGCCCCGCCGAAAGCTTTTCCGGCTGCTCCTTGAGCTTGAAGGTGGGAGAATCGGAATGGGCCGCCGCCAGCATATAGCCGCCGGTGAGCCTTTCCGGCGTGCGGAAGGCCAGGATGGACGAGCCGTTGCGGACGACATAATACCTCCCGCCGGGTCCGATGGACCAGGGTTCCTCCTCCCGCAGGGCCTGATAGCCCGCCTGCTGCAGCAGCTCCTCCAGATTTGCGATCACATGATAACAGCTGGGGCTTTTCCGGATGAACCGCAAAAGCTCCCGCGCCAGCGCCTGCTTCATAAAAAACGCCTCCGTTTTCCTGTTGTTCTGCCTTCAGGATACCATGTTCCGCCCGGCTTGGCAAGCGGCATTTTTCTTGCATGGCCGGCGGCTGTCTGCTATACTGGGAGCAGATCATCCGCAGGAGGTGTGTTTGATGAAGATGCTGTTCAAGCAGCGGTTTTTTTCCTGGTTCGACAGCTATGATATCTATGACGAGACCGGCGCAACGCTTTTTACAGTGGAGGGCAAGCTGGCCTGGGGCCACAAGCTCCAGATCCTGGACGCCAACGGCGCTCCCATCGGCATGGTGAAGGAGCAGCTCTTCCGTTTTCTGCCCCATTTTGATCTTTATGAGGGCGAGACCTTGCTGGGCACGCTCACCAAGGAGTTTTCCCTGTTTCGCCCGTCCTTTTCGCTGGATTTTAACGGCTGGCAGGTGCAGGGGAGCTTCTGGGAATGGGACTATACCATCACCAACGCCTATGGCGAGCCGGTGGCCACTGTCAGCAAGGAGCTCTGGAACTGGACGGATACCTATTCCATCGATGTGGTCTCCCCGGAAAACGCCCTGTACGCCCTGATGATCGTGCTGGCTATCGATGCGGAAAAGTGTTCCCGCGGCAATCATTGATCCCTTGCTTTTCGGAGGCTTCCGCCTCCGTTTTTTTGTTATATTTTTCTATTTTTGGCCGCATTTTCAGAATTTATTCAGATTTTCGGGGGTGTTCTTTCCCGATGGGGTGCGGTATAATGGAGCTGTCTGAAACGATCCCGCTTTATCTGGAAAGGAGTCCCCATGAGATCCATCGCATCCCGTGCCGCCGCGCTGGTTCTGGCGCTGGTGCTGGCGGCGTCTGCCCTGCCTCTGACCGCCCGGGCGGCCAACCCGCTGACCTATACCGTCCGGACGGACCTTGGCCCGGGCCTGACGCTGACCCAGGGCAACGGCTATACCGACGCAGGCAAGCTGCGGCAGCTGTTTACGCTGGACTATACCCCCGGCGAAAGCGTCCGGCCGCTGGTCCTTTACGGCACCTATGTCAACGGAAAAAACACCGTAGGCACGGTGGTGGCTTATGCGGAAAGCATGGGCTATCGGGTGCTGGCGGCGGTGAACTCCGATTTCTTCTTCATGGGCTCCGGCGTGCCCACGGGCATGACCATTCAGGACGGCAGACTGGTCTCCTCCGACGGCGGTTGGAATGGCGTTGGCTTTTTTGAGGACGGCACGGCCATCGCCGGGACGCCCAGGCTTTCCATCACCCTCACCGGGCCGGACGGTACCGAGCGCCCCATCCACGCCCTGAATAATGTGCGCACAGCCGCTGGCATTTATCTCTATACGCAGGATTTCGACGCCACCACCGCCACCACGGCCGCCGGCACGGAGGTGGTGCTGGAGCCGGTGAAGGGCGATCCCCTTTGTCTTGGCCGCAGGCTCAAGGCCCGGGTGGTCTCCACCGACCACGCCTCCGGCACGCCCATCGGCCCGGATCAGCTGGTGCTCAGCCTGACGGACAGCTGTACCGCCGGCGTGACGCTCTCCGACCTGACGGTGGGCGATGTGGTGACGATCTATGCCGCCACGGAGGATCCCGCCTGGAACAACGTGGTCTGGGGCTCCGGCGGCGGAAATATGCTGGCAAGAAACGGCCAGCTCACCTCCGACGCCACCGCCGAGGTGGCCCCCCGGACGGTTTTGGGCATCCGGGAGGACGGCTCCGTGCGGATCCTGGAATGCGATGGCCGTCAGGCCGCGCTGAGCACCGGGATCTCGCTGATCGAAGCCGCCCAGCTGCTGCTGGAGGAGGGCTGCGTCACCGTCATCAATCTGGACGGCGGCGGCTCCTCCATTCTGGCCGCGGCCTACCCGGGCAAGGCCACCGCTGTTCTTTCCTCCCCCTCGGAGGGCAGCCCCCGGGCCTGCGCCACCTATCTTTTGTTTGTCACGGAGGAGGACGGCTCCGGCAGCGCCTCCAGCCGCGCCTGGGGCAGTACGGTCTATCCCAGATCGGCCACGCTGCTGGCCGGCGCTTCCCTGTCCGTCAGCGCCATCTCCTATAATAAACACTATCTGAGCTTTGCCGATGCCACCAACGATCTCACCGCCGATGGCGGCTGGGTCTCCAATGGCGTTTACTACGCCCCCCATGAGGCCGGGATCTATCAGGTGTTCACCTCCAGGCTGGAGAGCCAGCCCGCTCTGTATACCGTCACCGATACGGTGGCCTCGCTGAAGCTCGCCGTGGGCGGCAAGGCAGTCTCCGCTCTGACGCTGGAGCCGGGCAGCGTTACTGATCTGGACGCTTTGGCCAGCGACGGCATCCGCTCCATCGTCTGCTCCGACGATCAGTTTTCCTTTGCCGTTACCGGCGATATCGGTACCATCGACGCAAACGGCGTTTTTACCGCCGCCCGGCGCTCCGGCAGCGGCAGCATCACCTGCACCTACGGCAACATTGTCTGCACTGTGGCAGTGACGCTGGAGGCCAAGCCTGCCGCTCTGCTTTCCGACCTGGACAGCGTTTCCCTGGGGATCTACGGCAACGCCCAGGCCCAGGTCCTGCAGGAGACCCAGCCGGAAAACATCCGCTATGGCAAGGGCTCTGTGAAGCTCTCCTATACCGGCGCCAACGGCCAGCTGGCGGAATATCTCTTCCCGGAGGGCATCGCTCTGGAAAAGGTCTCTCATGTCTCCGTCATGGCCAAGGGCAGCGGCCAGTGGTACTTCCTGTTTGCCCCGGCTGACAGCACGGCTTCTCTGCTGGCGCAGCCGCTGACGGTGGAGGGCGACGGCTGGCAGACCGTCTTTGCGGAGGTTCCCCAGGATGCCGTCTCTCTGCTGGGCTTTGCCCGGCGGGGCGAAGGCAGCGGGACCCTCTGGCTGGATCAGCTCTGCGCTCATTACGGCACTATGGAGCGGGATGTAACGCCGCCGGTCATCACCGTCCAAAGCACGGAGGGCACGCTGCAGGCCGCCGTTACCGATGATTCCGGCAGCCTTGCCTCCACCGGCATCGCCGTGGCGATCGACGGCGCTGCCGCAGCCTTCCAATATTCCGGCGGCGTTCTTACCTGCGCGCTGCCCACCGACGGCGCTCGCCATCGGATCGCCGTCACCGCCCGGGACGCCATGGGCAATCTTTCCCGGCAGAGCGTGGAGATCGGCCAGGCCGCAGCGCCAAGCTTTTCCGACCTGAACGGCCACTGGGCCGCCGCCGCCGTGGAATATCTCCACGGGAAGGGCGTTTTCTCCGACGCGGAGCAGTTCCGTCCCGGCGATCAGGTGAACAACGCCATGGCCGCCACCATGCTCTCCCGCTATCTGGGCGTGGATGTGACCCAGTATGAAAGCACCGTCCTGCCCTATACCGATGCCGCAAAGATCCCCGATTGGGCGCTGCCCCATGTGAAGGCCATGTATGCGCTGGGCATGATGAAGGGCACTACCGATGCCGCCGGGCGCTCCGTTCTGAATCCCAACGCCGCCTGCTCCCGGGCGCAGATCATGACCATGCTGGGCCGCACGCTGACCCGCGGCTATGCCTATACCGCCTGCACTTATGCCGATGCCGGGCAGATCCCCGCCTGGTCCCGGGATCATCTGGACCTGCTTTCCGCGCTGGGCATCGTCACCGGCAATGAGAAAAACCAGGTGAACCCCAACGGGACCATCACCCGGGCCGAGTTTGCCGCGCTGCTCTATCGGATGTATTGACCGAAATACCAAACGCCCTCTGCAGAAAAGCTGCAGAGGGCGTTTTTCGTGATGATCTTCCGGCTTACAGCCGCTCCACCGTCTCGCTCAGCGGCTTGCGACTGAAATGCATCCGGCTGGGATGGCAGTCGGCCGCGGCATAGCCCAGCGGCAGCAGGGCAAAGGGCTCGTGGCCCTCCGGCAGCGCAAACTGCTTCTTCACCGCCTCCGTATCGAACCAGCAGACCCAGGTGGTGCCCAGTCCCAGCGACTGCGCCTCCAGCATCATCTGCGCGGTGACGATGGAGCAATCCATCTCCGTGGCGTTGCGGTCATTGAAGGGATTGGTCCAGCCCGCCTGCCGATCGCCGCAGATCAGCAGCACCACCGGCGCGTCAAAGGCACAGGGCGTGATGGCCCGGATCTTTTCCAGCGCAGGGGCGCTCTCCAGCACATAAATATGCTGGGGCTGCTGGTTTTTCGCCGTGGGGGCGCAGGCGCCCGCCTCCAGCACCAGCTGCAGCTTTTCCTCCTCCACCGGCTTGTCTGCAAACTTCCGCACGGAATACCGCGCCTTCAAAAGCTCCAATAACTCCATAAAACCGCCCTTTCTCGACAACTTATCGTATTTTTACTTGTTTTTATGCAAATTGTAATAGTCTAAATAGCCTTGCAGGATCACCTGCGCCGCCACGGCGTCTACCCGCGCCCGCTGCTTGCCCCGCTTTTTTCCGGCGTCGCTCAAAATGCGGTTGGCGGTGACGCTGCTGCAGCGCTCGTCCCAAAGCACCACCTCCAGCCCGCAGACCTCCTGCAGCTGGAGCGCAAAGGCCCGGCATTCCGCCGCCTTTGGGCCCTCCGTGCCGTTCATGTTCAGCGGCAGGCCCAGGACGATGCGCTCCGGCTTTTCCGCCTTGATCTCCCGGCAGATGGCCGCCAGAAGCCGCTGGCGGTTGTGCTCCGGGATGGTGATGCTGCGGCCGGCCAGAAAGCCGCTGAGATCGGAGACGCAGACTCCCGTCCGCGCCTGTCCCAGATCGATGCCCATCATCTTCATACCGTCACTCCAGATCCACATTGTTGATATGACCCAGCAGGTCCGGCTGCTTGGGGCCCACTCTGCCCACCAGCAGCCACCGGTCCTTCCGGTCGTCGTAGATGGGCTTAGGCAGCAGACGAAAGCCCTCGATCTCCCCCGTCTCGGAAACATGAGTGCGGGGGCCGGTGCAGCGGTGGATGCGTCCGCCGATGCTCACATGCTGATCGTCTACATATTCCACAGGAAGATTGGCGGCAATGTCCTTCCGAACGGCCGCCTCCAGCGCCGGGATATCCACCTCCGGCGGACGGTCCGGAAAGACCAGCAGAAACCCGTTTTTAATGTCGTCGTGCTCGCAGCGGTCATATTCCTCCGGGGTCATGTGCCGCTCGCACAGGTCCTCCGCCGTGTGGGCCATCTGCCGGATGCGGACGGATTTATGCACGATGCGGGCGATATCCGCCGGCAGCGGGCCAAACACGTTGGGTCGGGTGACGATGACCTCCTCGCCGATGCCCAGGATCAGGTCGGCGTTCATGCCCAGCTGCTCCTGCAGCAGATCGAAGTGCTCGATGACCACCCGCTTGCCCCGGGCAATGGCCTGCAGCGTGGCGTCCACCAGCGTGTGCATCTGGCTGAAGCCCAGCTCAAAGCGCACGTCCATGTGATAGGTATGGGGCGAATAAAACCGGCTCTCCTCCTCCTGGGCCAGCAGGGGCAGCGGCCGCATATTGACGCCCTCGTCATCGTTGGTCAGCTCCAGGCCGGGAAACATCCCCTTGATGAGCATGCTTTTGCCGGAGCCAGCCTCGCCGATGACGCCGATGATCCGGTCAAAGGGACTCAGGTGCAGCTGGGCGACCTGCATGCCCAGGGCATACATCCGGTCCCGTCCGCGCGGGGCAAAATAAACGCTGTAAAGGTGGCTGGTCGTCTTATCCACATAAGCCATAGCGCTCCCTCTCTTTCCTCAGGCCTGCGCCGGCGCGCCGCCGTTGGCATCGTAGAGCTCCCGGGTGATCTCGCCGATCTGGATGTTCAGTCTTCCCTCCGTGCCCGGCTCCAGCTCCCAGTTGCAGAAGCACACCAGGAAGGGGTTTTTCGCCAGAACGATGCCCACATCGTGGGTGATGCCCTCGTCCTCGCCGGTCTTGTGAGCCGTCTCCCCCTCCGCCAGCAGCAGCGGCATTTTATTGGTGCACTGCTGGGCCAAAAGCATCTCCAGCATCTCGCCGCTGGCGCCTTCGCTGACCAGCTGACGCTTCCAGATCAGCTCCAGCAGCCGGGCGACGCCCCGGGCGGAAATGGTGTTGCGCTTGCCGCGGAAGGCTTCCCGGGTCTCAAAGAGCTTGCGGTTCAACACAACGCCCTCCAGCCCCAGCCGCCGGTTATTTTCCTGAATGCTTTCCAGCCCCAGCAGGTCGATGAGCAGATTGGTGGCCATATTGTCGGAGATGGTGATCATCAGCCAGCACAGATCGATGGGCGTCACCTCCAGCCCCGTGTGCAGCAGCGTCAAAACGCCGCAGATGGGGACCCGGTCCTCATCCCGCACGGCGATCTTCTGATCCCGGCGCACCAGGCCCGCCTCCAGCTGGCGAAACAGCTCCGCCATGACGGTGAGCTTGATGACGCTGGCCGCGCCCATGGGCTCCAGCTCGTTATAGCCCCAGTGCTCGCCGGTGGTCAGATCCTGATAATAAATGGAGGTGTGTCCCGGATAGTCCGCCACCCGGCGGAGAATGGATTCCTTCAGCTTTGCTTCCATCAGTCGTTCCTCATTTCTGTTTGATCCTGTTCAGACGCCAACGCCAGCGCCCCCGCCGAAGGGCCCCAAAAGGCCCAGACAAAGGGGCGTGACCCAGCTCTCCATGGCAGCGGCTGCCAGCAGCAGCGGCACGCAATAGCACAAAAACACCCGAAGCAGCGCCGGAAACAGCTTTTCCAGCGGCTGTGCGCCCGGCTTTTTCTGCAGGCCGTCCATAACGCTCCGACAAAGGAGCAGCCCCATGGCGCAGCCCAGCACGATGGCAGGGATCTCAAAGATCCCGTGGGGCAAAATACCCAGCAGAAGCACCTTCCACGCGCTTTTGCCGTAAAGCGACAGCACCACGCCCACCAGTCCGCCGTTCAGCAGCAAAATCGCCGCCGGCAGAAAGACAAAGGGCATCAGCCCCGCCAGCGCTGCGGAAACGACAGTCCGGGCATTGTGCAGAAACAGCTCCGGCATCCGGATCCCGCCCTGCTCGTCCAACAGCTCTCCCTGCTGCAGCGCCTCCGCAAAGCGCTCCTGCATGGCGGCGGCCCATTCCTGCGGGCAAAGCAGGCCGGCCAGCAGCCCCGCAGCCGCAAACGCAGCCAGACACCACAGCGCCCGCCGCAGCAGCTTTTCCCGAAAGAACTGTCCGCAAAGGGCATATTGCCTTTTCAAAAACTCCACCGGCTCCACCTCCGCCTTTTATTTTGCTTCCCCGGCGCGCAGCGCCCGGGCGAAAAAGGTCTCCCGGCAAAGGGGCCGCAGCGCCTGTGCCGCCTGCTCCGCCGTCTCCCGGGCGGAAAACAAGCCAAACACGGCGGATCCGCTGCCCGTCATCCGCGCCCCCAGAGCGCCCTGCTCCAGAAGCTGCTGCCGCAGGAGCTCGATCCGGGGAAACTGCCGCGCCACAGGCAGCTCCAGCGAATTGTAAAGCAGCCGCCCCAGTCCTGCCGCGTCGCCCCGCTCCATGGCCTGCCGCAGCGGGCCGCTGCCCGGACCGGGACCCCAGCCGCCCTGGTCAAACAGCTGGAAGGCCGCCCGGGTGGAGACGGAAAAGGCGGGCTTACCGATGGCGAACCAGAGCTCCTCCGGCGTTTGGATGGGGCGAAGCTTTTCTCCCGTTCCGCCGGCCAGCGCCGTCCCGCCCATCAGGCAGAAGGGCACGTCCGCCCCCAGGCTCTGTGCGCTGCGGTAAAGCGCCTTTTCGCCCAGCGGCATGCCGAAGGCCCGGTTCAGCAGACGGAGCACGCAGGCAGCGTCGGTGCTGCCGCCCGCCATGCCCGCCCCCACGGGGATATTTTTCTTGATGTTGATGTTCAGTCCCGGATTTTGCACGCCGGAAAGCGAAAAAAACAGCTCCGCCGCCTTGACCGCCAGGTTCCTTCCGTCGGTGGGCAGATAGGGCAGGCTGCACCGGAGGGAGATGCCGCCCTGACGGTGGACCGTAACGGCCACCAGATCGCACAGATCTACCGCCTGGAAGACCGTCTCCAGCTCGTGGTAGCCGTCCGGCCGAAGGCCCTCCACGCTGAGATACAGATTGAGCTTGGCAAACGCCTTGCCGCTGATGGTTTTCATTGACCGTTCATCCTTTTTTCCCTTGCCGGGCTTTTGCCCGGCTGTCTTTTTTCAGTATACCACAAAAAAAGCCCGCGGACAACTGCCCGCGGAGCCTTTTCCGGATCCTTCTCCGATTTATGCGATGCCCTCTTCCCGGGGACGGAACAGCAGCCCGATGCACCACAGCGCCGCCAGCCCCACCAGACCGTAAACGATCCGGCTGCCGATGGCCGTGCTGCCGCCGAAGATCCAGGCCACCAGATCAAACTGAAACAGGCCGATCAGGCCCCAGTTGATGCCGCCGATGATGGTCAGCGCCAATGCGAATTTGTTCACGAAAACACCTCCTGTCACGCGGGTTTTCCCTCAGTATTCCCGCAGCGGGAGGAAATTATCCCGTTTTTCTATACATTCCCCCGGTTTTGTGTTAAACTATGGATAAAAATCGCGATATTTTGCAAAAAGGAGCCTTTGCATATGGGAAAGACCGTCCTGATCACCGGCGCCTCCGGCGGCATCGGCAGCGCCTGCGCCCGTGCCTTTGCCAAAGACGGCTGGCAGACCGCGCTGCATTTCGGCAAAAACGAAGTCTCTGCCCGAGCGCTTCGGGAGGAGCTGCGGGACACGGGCTGCGATGCGGAGCTTTTTTCCGCCGACGCGGCCTGCCCTGCGCAGGTAAACGCCTGTGTGGATGCGGTATTGGCCCGGTTCGGACGCATCGACGCGCTGGTCTGCTGCGCCGGCGTGGCTCAGCAGAAGCTTTTTACCGACCTTACCGATGAAGACTGGCGGCGGATGCTGGACGCGGATCTGGGCGGCGTTTTTGCCTTTGACCGGGCGGTCCTGCCCGGGATGCTCCGCCGGGGCGCAGGCGCCATCGTGAACCTTTCCTCCGTTTGGGGCGTCTGCGGCGCTTCCTGCGAGGTGCATTATTCCGCCGCCAAGGCGGGCGTCATCGGGCTCAGCCGTGCCCTGGCCAAGGAGGTGGGGCCTGCGGGCGTGCGGGTGAACTGCGTGGCCCCCGGCGTTATCGACACGCCCATGTGCGCCTGCTTTACCGGGGACACCATGACGGCGCTGGCGGAGGAGACCCCGCTGGGCCGCATCGGCCGGCCGGAGGATGTGGCGGAGGCCGTTTTGTTCCTCTGCTCGGAGCGGGCCGCCTTTATCACCGGCCAGACCCTGGGCGTCGACGGCGGCTTCGGCCTGTAACCGGCAAGGATCCTGCGGCTCTATTGAAAAAGCCCTGACCGGCAAAACGCGGTCAGGGCCTGTTTTTCAGTTTTCCTCCCGGTCGCCGTCCTCTCGCTGGGCCTCCTCGGCCAGCGTCTCCGGCTCCTCCGGCTGGGCCAGCGCCTCCGGCTCCTCTTCCTCCGGATGGACGATGCCGTTTTCCCGCTCGGCCCGGGCGATGGCCCGATCCAGATCGTCCTTCCGGTACTGCTTGAAGAGATCGTAGAAGTCGTCCTTCTTCAGCTCCTCCACCTCGTAGTCGGTGACGATGTTCTCCTGATTGACCAGCCCGATCCATTTCGTCACCAGCCGGGCGTTGTTTTCCTTGCAGTCCAGGGCGGCGCCCGTCTCAAAGACCAGGATCTCGTCCTCCGTCTCCAAAGCGCAGGGATAACAGTAGATCGTGCCCCAGCGGGCGGCCTCCATCCAGAGAAGCCGGATGTTATCCGTCCGATGCCGGGCGCGGTAGCAATTGGTCGCCTTGCCGCTGCCGAAGAAAAACTCCTTGATCTTCTGGCCGGTGCTTTTATTTGCCGCGCCGATCAGATGCTCTGTATAGTCCTTGACCTTATCCTTCTTCATATCCGTCTCTCCTTTGCCGCCGCGGAGCGTTTTTGTCTTATTATCATACCCAAGCCGCAGGAAAAAGTAAAGAACAAAACCGTGAATTTTCTGTCTGCTCCGCATATTTTTCTTTTCCGGCGCATTTCTTGAAGGGAAAAGAAAAGGCGGGGAAGCCTCCCCGCCGCGATCTCTCTGTTACAGAGAAAGCTCTCTTCTGCAGTTATCGCAGATGCACTTGTCCTTAAACAGCGTGACCTTCTTGCTGCTGCCGCAGAAAACGCAGCTGGACTCGTGCTTGCGCAGCACCACGGAATTCCCCTCCGTATAGATCTCCAGGGGATCGCCGCAAGCCATATCCAGGCTCTTGCGCAGCTCGATGGGCAGGGTGATGCGGCCAAGGTTATCAATATGTCTGACGATGCCAGTGGATTTCATAGCAATGCTCCTTCAAAATCATAGTGCTTTTATTCTGCCTGTTTTTACAGGAACTGTCAACCGCAAAGCCTGACAATTTTTGCCTGCTTTTTGTCCCGGTTTATGTGGATTCTGTCAGAAATCTTCGGGAGGTTTTTAGGTATGTTGATGTCGCGGGTGTTGGTGCTGCTGCTGACGGCAGCGTTTGTTTTCGGGATGCTGCTGGGACGCATGCCGCAGGTCTCGCAGGCCAGCATCACCGGCGCGGGACAGGCGGTTCAGCTGATGCTGTCCATCGGCGGGACGCTGTGCTTCTGGAGCGGGCTGATGGAGGTCATGGACCGCAGCGGCCTTTCCAAAAGCATCGCCCGGCTGCTGCAGCCGCTGATCTCCCGGCTCTTCGGCTCCGATGGAAGGGACGAGGAGGCCCGGGCCGCCATCTCTCAGAACATGGCCGCAAATCTTCTGGGGCTTGGCTCTGCCGCAACGCCGGCAGGGCTTCGGGCCGCCCGGCGGCTGTATACGCTGGCGGAGAGCCGGCGGGAGACCTGCCACAACGTTTTTCTGCTCATCGTCGTCAACACGGCCTCCATCCAGCTGCTGCCCACCTCCGTGGCGGCAGTGCGTGCGGCCAACGGCTGCGCCTCCCCTTACGATATCCTGCCCGCCGTCTGGCTGGCCAGCGCCGTTTCCGTGGCGGTGGGCGTCCTGGCATCGCGCCTGCTGCGGAGACTTTGCCCATGACGGACTATATCGTGCCGCTGATCGCGGCCTTCACGCTGATCTATGGGCTTTGCCGGGGCGTGGATCTCTACGACGCGCTGATCTGCGGTATGCGCGCTGGGCTGCGGGTGTGCGTCCAGATCTTCCCCGCAGTGCTCACCATGCTGGTGGCCATCACCATGCTCCGGGAGAGCGGCGCTATCGCCCTGTTTTCCCATGCGCTGGCCCCCATCCTGCAGCCGCTGGGCATTCCGGAGGAGTGTCTGCCGCTGGCGCTGCTGCGTCCCTTTTCCGGCAGCGGGGCGCTGTCGGTAGGCGCTTCCGTCATCGCCCAGGCCGGGCCGGACAGCACTGCCGGACGGATCGCCGCCGTCATGCTGGGCAGCAGCGAGACCAGCTTCTATACCATCGCCGTCTATTCTGCCTGCCTTGGGCTGAAAAACACCCGCTACACCCTGCCTGCGGCTCTTTGCGCCGATCTGGCGGCATTTCTCATGTCTGGTGTGGCGGTGCGACTGCTGATGGGCTGAAGGCGCGGAGGGTATCTATCCTCCACGTCTGCTCTATTTCTGGCGGACAAGACCGTTCTCCGTGAGCGCATACACCTGCTGGCAGACCTCCTCCAGGTAGCTCCGGTCGTGGGAGACGCTGACGATGGCCCCGCCGAACTCCGCCAGCGCGCCGCGCACCACCGGGCCGGAGAGGGGACTGAAATTGCGGGTTGGCTCGTCCAGCAGCAGCACGTCTGCCCGCCGCAGCACCATATCCAGCAGCAGGACCTTGGCCCGCTGTCCGCCGGAAAGGGCCGAGAGGGGACAGGTCATCTCCTCATGAGTGAAGCGCAGACTGCCCAGCCGGGTCCGGGCCAGCGTGAGGCTCTCCTTATCCCCCGCCGGCGCAAGATATTCCGTGGCGGAGCATCCGTCCGGCAGGACCTCGCTGTAATTCTGGGGCATGTAGCCCAGTGTGATGTCCCGCCGGGACAAAAGCGACTGCCGCAGCGCCGCCAGCAGGGTGGACTTGCCTGCGCCGTTTTTTCCCGTGATGCCGATGTGTCCGCCGCCCCTGACCTGCAGCAGGATGTCCTTGGCCAACACCCGATCGCCCCGCCGCAGCTCCGGCAGGGAAAAGTCCACCGTCAGCTTGCCCGCCGGAAGCCGGACCGCCAGATCGAATCGGGCCACGATGGCCTCTTCCTCCTCCGGGAAGTCCAAAAAGGCCTCCTTTTCCCGCATAAAGCGCCGCTCCATGGAGAGCACCGAATGCATCTTCTTTTTCAGCAGCCGTCCGCCGCCGGGATCCTGCCGGGAAACCGCGCCCTGAGCCTGCTCCACCTTCTGGTAGATCTGCCGCCAGCGCTCCAGCTGACGGTCGTAGTCGTCCCGCTGCTTCTGGGCCACCTGCGCCTGATGGGCAAAGCTGCGGCGGCGAAGATCCAGGTATTCATCATAGCCCGCCCGGGTCACCGTGGCCCGGCAGCGGCTCTTGCGGATCAGCTGCTCCAGGTGAACGATGCGGTTGGCCGTCCGGCGGATCAGCGTCTCGTCGTGGGAGATGTAAAGCACCGGCAGCCGCGTTCGCCGCAAAAAGCCCTCCAGCCATTCCAGCGTTTCGATGTCCAGATCGTTGGTGGGCTC
>DHMK01000010.1:0-25669 GCA_002405755.1 Clostridiales bacterium UBA4644 | reverse complement strand
TCCAGCAGCAGCACGTCCGGCTCCGCGCAGAGCAGCCCGGCCAACTGCACCTTGACCCTTTCTCCGCCGGAAAGCGTCTTCATGGGCCGGCGAGAAAGCAGCAGCTCCCAGCAAAGGCCCAGCTCCTCCGGCAGCTGGGGATGGGCATAAAGGCCCTCTGCCGGCGCCAGCTCGCACACCGGCGTCTCCCAGAGCGCTCCGGGCAGCGTCTGAGGCAGGTAGGCCGGCTTTTCCCGGCAGACGATCCGGCCCTCGCCGTGGCAGTAGTCCGCCGTCAGGGCGGGATCATAAAGATATTTCAGCAGCGTGGACTTTCCGTTGCCCTCCTCGCCGATGACGACCGCCTTATCCCCCGGCAGCAGAGACAGAGAAAAGTGCTCCAGCAGGGGCCGGCCGTCCTTATTCAGCCAAAGGCTGAGATCCTGTATTTCCAATGCAGCGCCTCCTTTTTCAAACAAAAAAGCTTCCGTCCCGGCGTTGCCCTCCGGACGGAAGCTGAAAAGCGCGCAAAAAGCCCATTTCGGCACGAAAAAAGCACAAAACGGCAAACACGACCTCTTCAGCCACCGAATGGACGGCAACAAAACAAAGCCCGCCCTGCGAGCTCTGGCCGGTTTACCATTCATTCCGTGTCTTTAGTCGTGCATTGCCGCACCTCTTTCTCTGTGTTTGGATCCATTGTATCACAACGGCCCGCGGCCTGCAAGTCTTATTTTCGCAGCAGCGCTCCGGCGGCGTTGAGATAGCCCGCAAAGGCCACCCACAGGGCATAGGGGATCTGCAGGTTCCCCGCCCGCCGGTCCACCCGGCGGAAGGCTGCGATCATCCAGAGGACGACTGCCTCCAGCGCCGCCAAAATGGCAAGGGCCGCCCATGGAAGCTCCAGCCGGAAAAACACCGGCGACCAGGCGGCGTTCAGCAAAAGCTGCAGGCCGTAAGGCTCCAGCACGCGGCTCCAGCCGGCCCTTTTCCAGACCAGCCAGGCGGAAACGCCCATCAGCCCGTAGAGCACCGTCCACACCGCCGGAAAGAGCCAGCCCGGCGGCGAGAGCGGCGGCTTTGGCTGCGCGGCATAGCGATCCATGGCGGCCTTCCCCGTCAGCAGATAGGACAGCCCTCCCACGGCAAAGACGATCAGCAGGCTCAGCGCCAGCGGCCATAATTTTTTCTTCGGTGTCAAAAAGCTCGCCCCCTTCTCCTGTATTGTGTGAGAGAAGAGGGCGAAAGATTCCAAAAACAGGTCTATTTTTCCTCCGGCAGCGCCGGAACGGCCAGAATAGTTTGAAATTCAAAATAGTTCACCATGCCGGGCCGGGCGCCCTGAGGCTTTTTCACCCGGCGGACCTGAGTATAGTCCACCGCCGCCCGGGGCTGGCTGGCGACGCTGCTGTAATAGGCCGCGATACCCGCCGCCTGCTCCAGCGCCAGCGCCGAGGGCTGCTGTCCCTGCGTCTGCAGGATCACATGACTGCCGGGCACATTGCGGGCATGGAACCAGAGGTCTGTCTTGGCGGCGTGCCGATGGGTCAGCTCATCGTTTTCCCGGTTGCTGCGGCCGCAGAGGACGGTCAGGCCGCCGTCTACGGTAAACACCCGGGGATGAAAGAGCGCAGGCTTTGGCTTGCGCCGGCCCTTTTCCGCAGGACGCAGATAGCCCTCCTGCACCAGCTCCTCCCGGATCTCCCGGATCTGGGCGGCGTCGCCGGCAGAGGACAGAGTGTAAAGGACGGCCTCCACATATTCCAGCTCCGCTTCCCCCAGGGCGATCTGCCGGGTCAGGGCCTCCTCCGCCCGCTTCAGCCGGGTGTATTTGGAAAAAAGCCGCTGGGCGTTTTCCTGGGGCGAAAGCTGAGGATCCAGCTCCACCCGCACCTGCGGCAGGGCGGGATCAAAATAATCCGTCAGCTCCACGCTTTTCATGCCCGGACGGATGGCATAAAGATTGGCGGTGATCAGATCGGCGGTGCGCTTGAGGGCTTCCCGCTCCTCCGCCTGCAAAAGCTCCTGCTTCTGCCCCGCCAGCTTGCGCTGCAGCCGGTTGCGTCGGGTGGTCATGGTCTTGACGATGCTGCCGTTCAGCGCCCGCAGATCCTCCTTTTTCGTCTGTTCCCGATAGAAATCGTCTAACATTTCGGAAAAAGAATCGCATTTTATACACTTTGTATTGGGATCCTGTCGAATTTCCAGCGCGGCAAGCTCCCGGCTGCCATCGCTTTTTTCCAGCAGCCAGGGCTCCGGCTCCGCCGTCTGCAGGGCAAGCAGCTCTGCCGCCGTGCCCTCCGGCGAGCCGCCTCGGAAGACCATCTCCCGGGCGATGCGGGGCGAAAGCCCGGCGATCCGGTCGCAAAGGGCCATGGGATCCCCCTGACAGGCCCGGCAAAGCTCCGTCAGCTGCCCCGCGGAAAGGCTCCAGAGGGAGGGCTTGTCCTGCCGCAGCGGCAGGCGATAGCGCAGACCGGGCTGCACCGCCCGCTCCGAGGTCTCGTAGCTTGCGGCGTGAGTGCAGGCAATGATGATGTCCTCCGGCCCCACCAGGATCAGATTGGTCATCCGGCCCATCATCTCGCAGATCAGCCGTTTTTCCGCCGCCACGCCAAGCTCGTCCAGCGCTGTAAAGCGCAGCTCCAGCAGCCGCTCATGCTCCGGCTGGGTCACGCTGAGGATCCGGCCGCCGGCCATCTGCTTGCGCAGCAGCATGCAGAGCATGGGCGGCGTCTCCGGGTTATCAAATTTTTCCTGCGTCAGGTGGACTCTGGCAGCGTTGCCGGCGCACAAAAGCAGCCGCACATTGCCCTCCGCCGCCCGCAGCTGCAGGACGATGCGGTCCCGCCGGGGCATAGTGACCTTATCCACCCGCGCCCCCGCCAGGCGGCGGTCCAGCTCGCCGGCCAGACCCGCAATGATCAGGGTGTCAAGCGCCATGACTCCATTCCTCCAGTCGTTTCAAGATCGCGTCCTCCTCCGGCGTGGGGAGCCCCGCCTGCCGCTTGCCCGCCGCGGCCCGCTGCCATTTTTCCCGTTCCTTTTCCAAAAAGGCGGGAAACAGCGGGTCCTGCGCCAGCAGTCCGGTAAAGAGATAAAAATTGCTTTCTCCCATGGGCGGCCCGCCGCCCCTTACCTTCAGGAGGGTGTAAAGCCGTTTGCCCTCCCGGGCCAGGCCCTCCCGCTCCACGGTATAGCCGTGTTCCGCCAGAAAGCGGCGCAGCCGTTCGCCGTGGGTCATAGGCTGCAGCACCAACCGGTGCCGTCCGTCTCCCGTCCAGGGGGCTGCCTGCAGGATGGATGCGATAAGCTCGCCGCCCATGCCGCAGATCACCACCGTATCCGCGTCCTCCGGCGAAAAGCCCTCCAGCCCGGGGCAGAGCACTGTGCGGATCCGCTCCGTCTCGCCCATCTGCCGGATATGCTCTCTTGCAGCCGCCAGCGGGCCGGGCCGCAGGTCGGAGGCCCAGGCCAGCTCCACTCCCTGCCGCACCAGCGCGATGCAGAGATAGGCATGGTCGCAGCCCACATCGATGACCCGCCGGCTCCCCTGGCAATATTCCGCCGCCAGCGCCAGTCTGGGCGTCAGCTCCATGGGTCTTCCCTCCTTTTGTGACGATAAAAAGCAAACCAGGGGAAGGCCCCCTGGTTTGCACAGCGATCTGCTTCCCGCCTTACTGCTTGGTGGCCAGGAACTCGTTGATCTTCTTCACCAGCGCATCGGCGTCGGTGCCGTGGACGGCGCAGGCCTCGGCAACGCTCTCCATCCGGGAATGGGGGCAGCCCAGGCAGCCCATGCCGATCTCGAAGAAGAACTGCGCGGTCTCGATATCATGATCCAGAATATCGCCGATCAGGCTGTCTTTGGTAACGGTCATTGAAGTTTTCCTCCTGTTTTAGTTTATGACACCATGATTATACAATAGCCTGCCCCGCTTTTCAACAAAAATTTCAGAAACAGCGCAAAAAGAAACGCCGCTTGTGCGGCGTTTCTTTAAGGTCGATCTATCAAAGAAATCAGGCCTGCTCGCGCATCTTGGCGAAGCACTCAGAGCAGTAGACAGGACGATCCGTCTTGGGCTCGAAGGGGACCTTGGCTTCCTTGCCGCAAGCAGCGCAGGTTGCGGTGAAGTACTCACGGGGGCCGCGGGCCGCCTGTTTTCTTGCGTCACGGCAGGCCTTGCAGCGCTGGGGCTCGTTCTGGAAGCCGCGCTCAGCGTAGAACTCCTGCTCGCCGGCAGTGAAAACGAATTCCTTGCCGCACTCTTTGCACACTAAAGTCTTGTCTTCGTACATGGTAGTTACCTCTCTTTTCCGCGTTGCGGTGATAGTGTTATATGCGAACAGGTCTTCACCTGTTTTCGCCTTGGGATAAATATTGCGCCAGCTTTCGCCGAATCCGCAGGATGGCGTTGCCCACGGATTTTGCTGTACAGCCGAGACGCTCTGCGATCTCGCGGACGGAGTATCCTTCCAGGTAGGGAGTCAGGACCGATCCTTCAAAATCTGACAATAGGCCTTGCAGCGCAGCTTTGATCTCTTTTTCCGATTCGTTCGCCAAAAGCTGCGTCTCCGGATCGGGCGCTTCCCGCACCGAAAGGCTCAGCTGCCGCAGCGCGTCCTCCTCCCGCAGGGAGGTCTTGGCGGAGCGGCGGATGGCATCGTAGAGCTGACGGCGGATGCAGAGGGCCGCATACGCCTCGAAATGGTCGTTTTTCCCGGGGTCATAGCTCCGGATGGCTTTCAGCAGACCGATCATACCCTCCTGATACAGGTCGTCCTGATCGCCGCCCTGCAGAAAATAAGGCCGCACCAGACGGGAGACCAGACGGGAATACTCCGCAGCGAAGGCTTCTTCCTCCCGCATCGCGTTTTTTTCCGGCAAAATGGCCACGGTCTCTCCTTTCCGGTCAGCACTGATTTTCTGCTACAAGGGCAGTATATCTCTTTCGTGCAGGTATTGTCAAGCAAAAACAATGTTTTTGTTAAAATTGCCCTGACATTCTGTGAAATTTGCCCTATCGCAACAGCTCATCCGGATCCACAGAATGCTCTTCCTTCACGGTGGAAAGGATCAGGATGGTCCTGGTGTTGGAAACGCCGGGCAGAGCCTTCACCGCGTTGAGCAGATGCTCCAGGCTCTGGGTGTTGTCTGTCACAACGCGCAGCATGAAATCAAAGTCGCCGGTGATGTAATGACACTCCAGAATTTCCCGGTTCTCCTTGACAAAGGCATGGAACCGCTCGTTATATTTCGGATGCTCCAGACTGACGGAAAGAAAGGCGTTCACATCCTTGCCCGCCTTGGACGAGCTCAGGATGGTGGTGTGCTTCACGATCAGGCCGGAGGCCTCCAGCTTGCGGATCCGCTCGATCACGGCGGAAACCGACATATTGACCTTATCGCTGATGACGCTGGCGTTTTCCCGGGCATTATTGCGGAGACATTTCAGGATCTTAACATCGATCTCATCCATAGCGCGCCCTCCATTACAGCATGTGTATTTTGATTATATCTGAATCCCCGAAAAATTTCAAGCAAAATTCTGATTGTCAGAAAATATCTTTGACAAAACTTTGCCATTGTATTTTGATGCTCCGCAAAAGTATGCTTCTCCCGGTGCTTCAGCGCGCCTTTGCGCAAAAAAGCGGCCCGAACCGGGCCGCTTGAGGCTGTTGAAAAATGCTTTATTCGTTCTCCTGCCGGGGCTCTGCGTTCTGCGGCCGCGGCGCGGGCTTTCTGCCGCCCTTTCCGTTGCGATGGCGGCGGGGGCCGGGCTTTTTGCCGCCCTGGCCGCGGGCATCCTGCGCGGGGGCCATGCCCTCCGGCGCCACGATGACCTTCCGGTTGGGCTCGGTGCCCACGGAATAGGTGGTGACGCCCGCCACCTCCTGCAGCGTCGCGTGGATGATCCGGCGCTCATGGGGATTCATGGGCTCCAGCGCCACGGGCTTGCGGTATTTCAGCGCCTTCTGGGCGGTCTTGTTGGCCAGCGCCACCAGGCTCTCCTCCCGCTTGGCGCGGTAATTCTCGGTATCCACCGTGACCCGCCACCGCGGCTCCTCTTTAGAATTGGTAACGATGTTGGTCAGATACTGAATGGCGTCCAGCGTGTCGCCATGGTGACCGATGACGGCGTTCATATTTTCGCCCACCAGATTCAGACGGATGGTCCGTTCCGCGGGATCCTCCTCCGTCTCGATACTGGCCGGCGTGCCGAAGCGGACCAGCAGGCCCTCCAAAAACTCCACGGCACGGCCCGCCGGGCTGACCTCATAGGAGACCCGCACGATGGCCGGCTCCTTGCCGATGCCCAAAAAGCCCGCCTTGGGCTTCTGCAGGACCTCTACGGACACCTGATCCCGGGTCATGCCCAGCTGCTGCAGCGCGCTCTCGATGGCGGCGTCCAGCGTATCGCCTTTTGTTTCAATATACTTCATGAACTGTTTCCCGCCCTCTCTTTATTCTTGCTCGCTGGTGCTCTTGAGCTTTTTCCTCATCCACTTGGTGAGGAAATACTCCTGAGCCGCAGAAAGCACATTGTTGGAGATCCAGTAAACGCCCAGGCCCGCAGGCAGGGCAAAGCAGAACCACAGGGACATCAGGGGCATCATAAACATCATCATCCGGTTGCTGGCCTGCGCCTGGGGATTGGCGTTCTGCGAAGAGAGCTTCTGCGTCAGCCAGGAAAGGCCCAGAGACGACAGCGCCGCCAGGATGGGGATGATCCACTGCACGGAGAACTGCTTGAAATTGGCGGATTCCGCCAGATTGATGGGGCCGAAGGTGAAGCTGACAGGCATCAGCTTTGCGGAAACATCCGCCACCTTGTCGAAATTGAGATAGATCTGATGGGCCAGATTGATCTGGGCATAGCCGCCGGTCATCTCCACGCCCAGTCGGGTGGCGATCTCACTGATCTGCGCCGACGTCAGCTGCATAAAATAGGTCAGCGGCTGCAGGATAACGCCATACAGACCGAACATGACCGGCAGAATGATCAGCGAGGTGCCGCAGCCCGCCATAGGCGAGACGCCCTCCTGATCGTAGAGGTTCTGCAGCTCCTCCTGCATCCTCCGCTGATCCCGGGCATAGGTCTTCTGGATCTTTTCCACCTTGGGCTGGATCCGCTGGACCTCCATCATGGAGCGCTTCTGCTTGAAGCCCAGCGGCAGCATCAGGATCTTCACCAGCAGCGCGAACAGGAAGATCGACCAGCCATAGCTGCCCACGAACTGGTAGATCAGCCGCATCACATAGCCGAAGGGAGTGGAGAAGATCGTATAGAGAAAATTCATGTACCGTTCTCCTTTTTGTTTTTGTGAAAAAGTGAAAGCTTCTCCGGCACCGGGTCAAACCCGCCCCTGCAGAGCGGATTGCACCGCAGGATCCGCCAGAGAGCCAGCGCACCGCCGCAAAGGGCGCCATGGCGCTGAATGGCCTCCAGTGCATATTCCGAACAGGTGGGGTGGAATCTGCAGGTGGGGCCGCCCTTTCGGGCCGATAGGTTCTTCTGATAAAACCGGATACACCAGATCAGCAGCTTACGCATCCTCCTGCCCCTCCAGCAGACCGAGCTGCTTGCAGAGCCGCAGAAAATCGTTCTGGAGCTGATCAAAGGGCATCTCCTCCGCGGCCCGCCGGCCCACGATGACGATGTCAAATCCGCCCTTCAGGCGAGTCTCGTTGAGCCGATAGACCTCCCGGAGCCTGCGCCGGATCCTGTTTCGCACCACGGCGCAGCCCAATTTTACAGAAACGGTGATCCCCAGTTGGTTCACCGCCGGGCTCCTGTGCCTTCGCACATAGAGCACCATGCCCTTCCGCGCCGCCGATCTTCCTCTGGCATAAAGGCCGCGGAACACATGGTTTTCCTTGATGGGAAGGGTCTTTTTCATGGTTGCTTTCCCCGATATCCACAGTGTGTTAAAATTTAAGACCGCAGGCTCTGCGGTCTTAATTCCTGTATGCTGGAAAAGCTTAAGCAGACAGACGCGCTCTGCCTTTCGCACGACGGCGAGCCAGAACCTTGCGGCCATTGCGGGTTCTCATGCGCTTCATGAAGCCGTGCTCCTTCTGGCGCTGACGCTTTTTGGGCTGATAGGTACGAAGCATGTTCCACACCTCCTGATTCAAGCTGTTATTGACACCGGCACAGGCTCGAACCCCTTCAAGCGCATGCCGGTGACGATAACGCACCATGTATTATAATGGATTTTGCAGGCCGCTGTCAACCCTTTTCGCCGCTTCTTCCGGTTTTCTTTTTATTTTCTTGCGGCCGCAGCCGTTGAAGCGCCGGAAAAAATATGCTATAATCGCCTTATCATCCGTGAGAGGAGGGCGCTTTCTGGGCAAGCTCTGTATTTTCACCGGGCACCGGACGCTCCCGGCAGACCCGAGCCCCCTGCGGGAGCTTCTGCGGCGGCAGCTGCTGCTGGCAGCCGAGGAGGGCTATACCGATTTTCTCAGCGGCGGCGCCATGGGCTTTGACCTGCTGGCGGCGGAGACCGTTTTGGATCTGAAGGCGGAGGATCCCCGGCTGCGGCTCTGGATGATCCTGCCCTATGAGGCCCAGGCGGCCCGCTATCCGCACCGGGACCGGCTTCGCTATGAGGCGCTTCTGGCCCGGGCCGATCTTGTGCGCTACACCGCCGGACACTATTACACCGGCTGCTTCCTCACCCGGGACCGGGTGCTGGCGGAATCTGCCGATGGCTGCATCTGTTATCTCACCCGCTCCACCGGCGGCACGGCCTATACCGTCCGGCATGCCGCTCTGCGGGATATCCCCATCATCAACCTGGCGGAGCTTCTCTGAGCCGCCGGAAAGGAGCCTTATGTCTTCCAAATCCTCCGCCTCCCCCCTTCTGTGCAAGAGCAAGCGGGGGCTTCTGCATCTGGTGTTCAGCCGGATGGGCGTGATCCTGCTGCTGGTGCTGCTGCAGGCCGGCCTGCTGGTGGGTCTCTATATGCGCTTTGCTCGCTATGCCGCCCATTATTACGGCATCGTCACGCTGCTGACGGCGGTGATGGCCGTTTATCTGGTGAACCGTCACGCGGAGCCCACCTATACCATCACCTGGCTGGTCTTTCTGCTGGTGGCGCCGCTGCCTGCCGCCGCCTTTTATGCCTATACCCAGCTGGACGTCGGCCACCGGGCCCTGCGCCGCAGGCTGGCGCAGATCACGGAGCTTTCCCAGGACGTCCTTCCCTCCACCGGCGCGGAGGAGGCCCTCTGCCGGCAGCATCCGGAGGAGGCCGGCCTGATCCATTATCTCGCCTCCGCCGGCGGCTTTCCGGTCTACAGCCGCACCCGCTCCACCTATTATCCCTCCGGCGAGGCCTTTTTCGCCGCCTTTCTGCAGGATCTGGAGCAGGCAAAGCGCTCTATCTTTCTGGAATACTTTATTATTGAAGAAGGGATCATGTGGAGCCGGATCCTGGATGTTTTGACCCGGAAGGTGGACGAGGGCGTGGATGTGCGGTTTCTTTACGACGGCACCTGCGAGTTTTTCAAGGTCTCCCGGAATTACTGCAACCACCTGAAGGACCTGGGCCTCCAGTGCCGGGTGTTTGCGCCCATCAAGCCCTTTCTTTCCACCCACTATAATTATCGGGACCACCGGAAGATCACCGTCATCGACGGCCGCGTGGCCTATACCGGCGGCATCAATCTGGCGGACGAATACATCAACGCCGCCCATCCCTTCGGTCACTGGAAGGACACCGCCGTCCGTCTGGAGGGAGACGCCGCCCGGACCTTCACCCTGCTGTTTCTGCAGATGTGGCAGATGGACCGGCGGGACTTTTCCTTCGGGCCGTGGCTGGAGATGCCTGCGGCGCTGCCGGAGGGCGACGGCGGCTACGTGATCCCCTACGGCGACCATCCGCTGGATGGCGAGCCGGTGGGCGAATGGGTCTATACGCACATTCTGGACCAGGCCCGGGACTATGTTCACATCATGACGCCCTACCTGATCCTGGACAGCGAGCTGGAGGCCGCTCTGCGCTTTACCGCCCGCCGGGGCGTGGATGTAACGCTGATCCTTCCCCATATCCCGGACAAAAAGATCCCCTTTGCGCTGGCCAAGACGCATTTTCTCCCGCTAATGGAGGCCGGCGTCCGGATCTATGAATACACCCCCGGCTTTCTCCACGCCAAGGTCTTCGTCAGCGACGGCCTGCGGGGCACGGTAGGAACGATCAACCTGGACTACCGCAGCCTGTATCACCACTTTGAGTGCGGCGCTTATCTGTGCGGCGGGCCCTGCGTCACGCAGCTGGAGGCGGATTTTCAGGCCACGCTGGCCCAGTCCCGGCGCGTCACCCGGCAGGAGGCCGCCCACCCTGGCCTGCTCTGGCGGCTGCTGGGAATGCTGGCCAAGGTGCTGGCGCCCCTGATGTGATCTAAAAGAGAGACTGTGAGGATATTCTTATGAAAAAGCGCTTTGTCGCTCTTCTGCTGTGCGTCCTGCTGCTGTGCGGCAGCCTTTTCTGTGCGGCGGAGAGCGCCCCCGTTTTGCCGGATGCGCCGGAGATCACCAACGCCGTTATGGCCATGGTCTATGAGGAGACCACCGACACTATTCTCTACGCCAAAAGCATCGATCTGAAAACGCTCCTGCCAGCATGACCAAGGTGATGACCGCCGTGCTGGTGCTGGAATATGACCCGGAGCTTTCCGGCACTATGGTGGTGCCGGAGGAGACCGTCTCCACTCAATACTGCTACTGGATGGATCAGGTCCATCTGCTGGCCGGGGAGGAGATCACCGTGCGGGAGCTGATGAACTACCTGCTGATCACCTCCGGCAACGAGGCCGCCACCACGCTGGCCTGCTATGTGGCGGGCAATATCCCCGATTTCATCACCATGATGAACGAGAAGGCCGCCGCCCTGGGCATGGAAAAGACCCATTACGAGGATCCCCACGGGCTTTCCGAGCAGAGCCGCATCACCTGCCGGGATATGATCACCCTCTGCCGCTATGCCATGGGCTTCCCCCTGTTCCGGGAGATCGTCGGTTCCGCCTCCGGTTCGCTGCCCATCTCCAATATGCGGACGACGCCCCGGCGCTACCGCACCACCAATCGGGTGATGGATCCCCGGTCGGAAAGCGCCTATATGACGGATTTCACTGAAAATGTGGTGGGCATCAAGGCGGGCTATATCCAGGCAGCCGGCAGCAACCTGGCCTGCTGCGTGGAAAAGGACGGCCGGGGCTTTTACAGCGTGGTCATGCACTGCCACGATGTGCCCCGGGGCGACCGCTCCCTCTCCGGACATTTTCTGGACACCATCACGCTGATGGATTACGCCCTGCAGTTTTACCCCACCAGCGATACGCCGGGCTTCCCCATCGCCAGCGCCGCCACCAAAGGCAGCCTGAAGAGCAATGTGCAGCTGGGCGTGGCCCAGCCCATCGGCTCGCTTTTCCCCGAGACGCTGGAGCTCCAGCTGAGCCTTTCGCTGGGCTATCGGGTGAAAAAGGGCGACGTGGTGGGCAAGCTGATGCTGGACAGCGGTCTGGAGCTGCCGGAGGGGCTTTCCTCCGTCAAGGAGGTAGATCTGGTGGCCCTGAACGACGCCTCCACCAGCCCGCTGATCTACATTCTGCCCGCCGTTCTGGTAACGGCGCTGGCCCTGATCCTGCGGGGCCGCCGGCCTGCAAAGCCGCAGCTCTGACCGTTTCAGCTCTGAAAAAGCTCGCCGGGATGCCTTCCTTGCGGAGGGCGTCCCGTTTTTTATCGTTCCTCCAGGCGGCACAGGGCCACCCGGGCAGGCTCGTCCGGCAAAAGGGTCAGGATGGCATAGCGCTCCTCTCCCACGCTCATGCTGCCGGGGCAGATGATCTGACAGGCGCCGAGCTTCTCCGCCGCGGGGCGGTGGGTATGGCCGTAAAAGATCAGGTCCAGTCCCCGCTCCACCGCCTCCGTCTCCAGCGGCAGCAGACCTGTCTTGACGCCGAAGCGATGTCCGTGGGTCAGCAGGATCCGCTTGCCGCACAGGGAGAAGCAGCGCTCCTCCGGCTCCTCACACAGGGGATCGCAGTTGCCCCGGACGGCGGCGAAGGGCAGCAGCGGCGGAAGCTTCACCCGCTCCCAGTCCCGCAGACCGTCGCCCAGAAACCAGAGATAGTCCGGCGTTTCCAGCTCCAGCAGCCGCTGCAGGCCGAAGGCATTGCCATGAGAATCGGAACAGATGCAGATCTTCATGAAAGCCGCCTTTCCGCGTCACATTTTCAGACGCAAAACATATATTGTGGTATCACGAGTTTTAGGAGGAACGCCTATGTCCGGAGAAATCGAAAACGCCGCCAGATCCATGATGTCCTCCCCCCAGGGGCTGAAGATCATCAAGGGCCTGGACAAATACAACACCGCCATGAACACCGAATCCGGCCGGCAGCTGATCCAGATGATCGCCGGCAGCGGCACAGACGCCCTGAAGCAGGCGGCCCAGACCGCCCTTTCCTCCGGCAGGGAGCCGGGGCGGGCGCTGCTGCAGAATCTGCTCAGCTCCCGGGACGGAGCGGCGCTGGCGGCAAAGGTCATCGAGGTCATGGGAGTGTGACCCGGTATGGCTGAGCTGGAAGAGCGCTTCAGTCAGCTGCTGGCAGATCCGGAGCGAACGCAGAAGGCGGTGGACCTGGCCCGCGCCATCCTGTCCCAGCGGGAAAGCGCTCCCTCCCCGCCGTCTTCTCCTGCGCCGGCCGCTGCTGCGGGCGATCCGCCAGCCTCAGCCGTCGACTCTGCCGGGCTTACCGCCATGCTCTCCGCCATGCTGAAGGCGGGAGAAGCCGCCCCGGGCGCCGCCGCTCTGCCTGCCGCCGGAAGCTCTGCGGAGGGATCGCCGCTGGCCGCCCTGCTGCCCCAGCTGATGACGCTGTTTTCCGGGCAGGGCGATCTGGTGAAAAGCGAGCGGCTGGACCTGCTCCGGGCCATGAAGCCCTATCTGAAGGAAAGCCGCATCAGCAGCATCGACCGGGCCGTCAAGATGGCCAACATGACCAAAGCCGCCGCATCCGCCATGCATCTGCTGGGGAGGTGATCCCTTGTATAACCGTTACATCGCCGGGGCCTGGCCGGGAGAAGCGCCGGAAACGCCGGAGCCTGCCGTGCAGCCGCAGGCCGCTTCCCCGCCGCCGGAGACGGCACAGCCGGAGCCGCCGGCCTTTACCGATGTCTCGTCCGGGCCGGAGGTCCCCGCCCCGGCAGAAGAAAAGCCCCGGGGCCTGGGCGCGCTGAAAGGCCTGTTCGGCAGCAGCATCAAGCTGCCGGAGTTCAACGCAGACACCATTCTGCTGCTGGTGCTGGTCTATTTTCTGGTGGCAGACGACTCGGAAAACATCAGCGACACCCTGCTGATCGTAGGCGTGCTGCTGCTCCTCGGCTTTTGACCGCTATCTCCCCTTCTGAGCAAAAGCCCCGCAAGCCCGGCCTCTCCCAGCCTCCGGCAGCTGCCGCGGCGGGAGCAAGGCCCTGCTCCGGGGTATTTTTGCGTTTATTCCGGCAGGCTGCCGTCCGGCAGCAAAAAACGGTCCGCGGAAGGCTCCTGCATGGAAAACTGCCGCATGATGCCGGTGTAGCAGTATTCGCCTTCCCGGGTCGTCTCTGTGTAAACCAAAAGGCCCGTCTCCGCCAGGATATACCACTGCTGCTCCTCGCCGGTATCCGGGTCGCGGGTGCGCACATAGATGCAGAGCACCCCGTTCCATTCCTCCACGCCGCCCTCCAGGATCTGCTCCGGGGACAGGGCGAGAATGTCCTCATAGGTGGGGAAGCGGGCATAAAGATCCCGGTCGTTTTCCATGCGGGGCAGCTCTGCCCAGGTGTCGCCCTCCTCCCAGAGATAGACCCGGTCCCGGGTCAGCAGCGCCTGCAGGACAGGGGCTTCTCCGCTGTCATACTGCGTGATCCGCAGCTGCTCCTGCCGGACCTGCAGCGTGCTTTTCAGCACGGCGGCGGTCTCGCCGTAATAATATACGCTCTCCAGCTGGCACTGATAGCGCTCCGGCCGCTGCAGCTGGCGGATCACCTCCGCCACATTGCTCCGGTCGACGGTGAGCACCTCCACGGTCTCCCGATTGCTCCGGCCGATCTCATGGGTGTGGTCGATCTCGGCCGTGCCGTGTCCCGGCAGCGTGATCTGATACTGCTCCTGATCCTGCCGGGAGAAGGACCAGAAAAAGCTCCCCAAAACGCCCATAGCGATCACCGCCAGGGCCAGGATCAAGGCCGCTGTTCCACGCTGCTTCATGCCGTTTTTAACCCTCCACCGCAAAATCCGCCGCAGGCTGCTGCCGCAGGCCGAAATAATAAAGCAGATCGTCGGCGATCCGCCGGCAGGCAAAGCCATCGCCATAGGGGTTGACGGCGCGGGCCATGCGCTGATACCGGGATCCGCCGGAGAGCAGCTCCTCCGCCGCGCGGAAGATATCGTCCTCCTCTGTCCCCACCACGGCCACCGTCCCTGCGGCCACGGCCTCGGGGCGCTCCGTCTCCCGACGCAGCACCAGCACCGGCTTGCCCAGCGCGGGCGCTTCCTCCTGCAGGCCGCCGGAATCCGTCATCACAAGATAGGACCGGGCCAGCAGATTATGCATATCCGTCACGCCCAGCGGATCCGTCAGCAAAACATTGGGCAGGCCCGTCAGGTATTTCCGGGCGGTCTCCTGCACATAGGGGCTCAGATGCACCGGATAGACCAGCAGGGCCTGGGGAAAGGCCCGGGCCACCCGGGCAAAGGCCGCCATGATATGCTCCATGGGCTGACCGTAATTCTCCCGCCGGTGGGCGGTGATGGCGATGACCTTACGCCCCGCCAGCTGCGCCTGCCGCAGCGCAGGATCCTCAAAGGTATAATCCTTCTTCACCGTAAGCTTCAGCGCGTCAATGGCGGTGTTGCCTGTGATGAAGATGGGGGCCTTCACCTGCTCCCGCCGGAGATTTTCCGCGTTGTTGACCGTGGGAGAAAAATGCACGTCCGCCAGCACGCCCACCAGCCGCCGGTTGGCCTCCTCCGGGAAGGGAGACTGCAGATCGAAGCTGCGCAGACCAGCCTCCACATGGCCCACGGGCACATGGTGGTAAAAGGCCGCCAGCGCAGAGGCGAAGGTGGTGGTGGTGTCGCCATGGACCAGAACGATGTCCGGCCGGACCTGCTCCAGCACCTGCCCCAGCCCCACCATGGCCTTGGCCGTGATGGAGGAGAGGGTCTGCTGCTTTTCCATGATATTCAGGTCGAATTGGGGCTGCACGCCAAAGGCTCTGAGCATCTGATCCAGCATTTCCCGGTGCTGTCCCGTGACGCAGACCAGCGATTCCAGCTCCGGCCGGCGCTCCAGCTCCCGCACCAGCGGGCACATTTTATTGGCCTCCGGCCGGGTGCCGAAGACGCTCAGGACCTTCCTTTTCATGCTCATTGCTCCTTTTTCTCCTCCGGCGGCTGCTCCGTCTTGTGCCGGGCGGCTTCCTTTTCCTGTTCCGCCTTTTCACAGAGCTGATCGATGACGGCCTGCTCCTCCCGCCGGTGGTTCTTTTCCACGGTCATCAGCGTCATGGCCAGGAAGAAGCACACCAGCACCGCCACCGCCAGAATGATCAGCTTGGCCTCTCTGGTGCGGGCCAGCAGGACCGCCGTCAGCCCCATAACGGCGCTGAAGGTATAGAGGATGGCCACGCTCTGCTTCTGGTCGAAGCCCAGATCGATGAGCCGGTGGTGCACATGGCCCCGGTCTGCCTGCAGGGGGCTTTGGCCGTGGATCACCCGGCGCACAATGGCAAAGGCCGTGTCGAAAATGGGCAGGCCCAGAATGATAAAGGGTACGGCGAAGGAGATCACCGCATAAAACTTGAACAGGCCCTGGATCGAGGTCACCGCCAGGATATAGCCCAGAAACATGGAGCCTGTGTCGCCCATGAAGATCTTGGCCGGATTCATGTTATAGGGCAGAAAGCCGATGCAGGCTCCGGCCAGCGCCGCCATCATCAGGGCGATCTGCGCCTCAGAATACATCACCGCAATAACGAACATGGTGATGGTGGCAATGGCGGAAACGCCGCAGGCCAGGCCGTCCAGTCCATCGATGAAGTTCACCGCGTTGGTGATGCCCACGATCCAGATCACCGTCACGGGGATGGATAATACGCCCAGGTGCAGATAGCCGCTGGGCGAGAAGGGATTGGTAAAGCGCTCCACCACCACGCCGGAAAGCACAGGGATCAGCGCCGCCGCGATCTGCCCGGCAAATTTGACGGAGGGCTTCAGGGAGACCACATCGTCCACCATGCCCAGCGCCACCAGCAGCAGCGCGCCCAGCAGGATCGCCTTCATCTGAGGGCCAAGCGCGCCGAAGCAAAGCACGCCCACCAGAAATCCGGCAAAGATGGCCAGCCCGCCCGCCCGGGGGACCGGCTCCTTATGCATCCTGCGGTTGTCCTTGGGAATATCCACCGCCTTGATGCGTATGGCCAGCATCTTCACCGCCGGCGTCATGGCGAAGGCAACGGCCAGGGCCAGCACAAAGGAAAACAGGCTGGCCATCGTCAGGTTATCCATGGGCGCACGCGCTCACTTTCCCTGGGGCCGGGGGCGGGCCACAAAGCCCACCTTCCGCTGGACCTTGCTCAGCGTCCGCAGGGCATAATGCTCCGCACGCTCCGCGCCGCGAAGGGCCACCTGCTCCAGATAGTCCTTGTTCTTCATCAGATCCTCCACCTGCTCCCGGAAGGGGCGCAGCATCTCAACGACGGCTTCGCCGCAGGCGGTCTTGAAGTCGCCGTAGCCCTTGCCCGCAAACTCAGCTTCCACCTGCTCCGGCGTTTTTCCGGTGGCCACGGAGTAAATGGTGATCAGGTTATTGACGCCGGGCTTGTCCTCGCCCCGGCGCACCTCGCCATAGGAATCCGTCACGGCCCGCTTGAACTTCCGCAGGATATCCTCCGGCTTGTCCATCACCAGGATCTTGGCGTTTTCATTGGCGTCGGATTTGCTCATCTTCCGGGTGGGTTCCGCCAGCGACATGATCTTTGCGCCGATGGCTGGGATAAAGGGCTCCGGCAGGCGGAAGGTGTCGCCATAGATGCCGTTGAAGCGGCCGGCGATATCCCGGGCGATCTCCACATGCTGCTTCTGGTCCACGCCCACGGGCACCAGATCTGCCTGATACAGCAGGATATCCGCCGCCATCAGGGCAGGGTAGGTAAACAGGCCGGCGTTGATATTGTCGGCATTTTTGGCAGATTTGTCCTTAAACTGCGTCATGCGGGAGAGCTCGCCGAACATGGTGTAGCAGTCCAGGATCCAGGCCAGCTCCGCATGGGCGGGCACATGACTCTGGATAAAGACCACGCTTTTTTCCGGGTCGATGCCGGCGGCCAGCAGGCTGGCCAGCGCCCGGTAAGTATTTTCCCGCAGCTTGGCCGGCTCCTGCCGGACGGTGATGGAATGCTCATTGGCCACCATGTAAATGCAGTCGTAATCCCCCTGCATGACAGCCCAGTTGCGGATGGCGCCGATATAGTTGCCCAGCGTGAACTGATTGCCCGAGGGCTGGATCCCGCTGAGGACGATCTTTTTTCTTTCTGCTTCCGACATAATCTTTTCGCTCCTTCGATCAAAGCTGACGCTTTTTTGACAATTACAGTTATGTTATAGTATATCACGCTTTTTCCTTCAGGGCAACCTCCTCTTTCTGAAATCCTGTCCTAAGAAAACGCCATCGTTTTTTGGCGGAATGGATTGCATTGCGCCGAAGGCTGTTGTATAATGTATTTATATGTAACCATTTGCTTCCGACCGCGGAATGAGGTGCTCCATGAAGAAATTTTTTGCTTGCCTGCTGCTGTTTTGCCTGGCGCTTTCCCTGTGCTGCGTCCCGGCCTACGGCGATTTTGATTTTCCGTTTTTTGGCGACTCGGAAACGGGTTCCGGCACGGGCTCCGGCGCTGCAGACGGTCTTTACGATCCCACGGTGAAGATCGGCCTGTATTACGACAACAATGCGCTGGCCGCCGCCAATCTGCAGAACGTCTCCGGCACGGGGACAGGCTATGCCCTGGGCTATTACGACGACAGCCGCAGCTTTGTGGAGACCTTCCGGGTGGAGGATGAAACCCAGATCACCGTTTTGAAAAATGAGAATTTGTGGCTCTCCGGCAGCACCTATTCCGACACGGAGCTGCCCCTGGCCAAGGCTGTGGGGGCGCACTGTCTGCAGGTGGATGCGTTTTACGCGCTGGATGAGGCGCTGGAGGTCATCGACGCCTTCGCCCGGGCCGGCTACGACGCCTATCCCTGCGCCGTTTCCCAGGGCTTCCGGGTGCGGCTGGGACAATACACCTCCGCGGAGCAGGCAAAGGGCCAGCTGGACGCCGCCGAGGCTGCGGCGGGCTATCCCCTGGTCTATCGCGGCCCCAGCAGCACCGGCTATACCGTGGTGATCACCGGGACGGATCAGATCCTCTATCAGCTGGACCTGCTGGGCGAGCATCCGCTGGGCATCCGGCCCCTCAGCGAAAAGACCTGGTTCAAAAATCAGACCTATTACGGCGGCTTTGAATACAACCGGATCGGCGGCGGCGATCTGAACGTGATCAACGTGGTGGGCATGACGGATTATATCAAGGGCGTCGTGCCCTATGAGGTCAACGCCGCCTGGCCCGCGGAGGCCATCAAGGTCCAGGCGCTCTGCGCCAAATGCTATACCCTCAACACCCTGGGCAAGCACCGGGCCAAGGGCTTCGACCTTTGCAACACCACCGACTGCCAGGTCTATTACGGCACCCGGAAGGCCACCGACGCCTCCGACGCGGCGGTGGAGGCGGTCAACGGCCTGTATGTGCTCTACGAAGGAAAGGTCTGCCAGACCTATTACCACGCCACCTCCGGCGGCTATACCGAGGATGTGGAAAACATCTGGAACTCCGCCATCCCCTATCTCCGGGCGGTGGAGGATACCTATCTGGAGGTCTTCTCCCCCTACAGCAACACCGTGACGCTGGACGACGTGACCTGGGTCCTGCAGAACAAGGGCCTGATCCGCTCCAACCAGCGGGTGAAGGATTTTTACGGCACCTATACCAAGGTGGGCAACTGCGTGGGCATCACCTTCCTGCTTTCCGACGGAACGGTCTATGAGGCCAAAAAGGACAAGGCGCGCACCGTCCTCAACAGCAGCGCCGGCGGCATCACCGTCAACAGCCATCGCTTTACCATCACCGGCGGCAGCGGCGGGGCCGCCGTCAGCGTCAACGGCGCTTCGGTCTCCACAGGAAGCCTTTGGGCCGTGGGCGGCAGCGAAAAGGTCTCCTCCGTCAGCGCAGACGGCGCTTATGCCATCACCGGCAGCGGCCTGCAGCAGGTGGAGACCCAGCAGCAGCAAGACACCAGCGGCGTTTATGTGATCGCCGGCACAGGCATGGGCCACAACATCGGCATGAGCCAGTGGGGCGCCTATGCCATGGCGCAGAAGGGCTTTACCGCGGAGGAGATCATCCGCTTTTACTATACCGGCGTGACGGTAGACTATTACGATCCGAATTGAGGGTTTCCTGCTTTGAAAAGATCTGACTTTTACTATGACCTGCCGGAGGAGCTGATCGCGCAGACTCCGCTGGCCCAGCGGGATCGTTCCCGCCTGATGCTTCTGGACCGGAGGACCGGCCGCATGGAGCACAAGCATTTTTATGATGTGATCGATCAGCTGTCGCCCGGCGACTGTCTGGTGATCAACGACACCCGGGTCCTCCCCGCCCGGCTCTACGGGCACAAGACCGGCACAGGCTCTGCGCCGGTGGAGGTGCTGCTGCTGGAGCAGGTGGAGGGCGATCTTTGGGACTGCATCGTCTATCCCGGCCGCCGTCTGCGGGAGGGCGCGGAGATCGTCTTCGGCGACGGCAGCCTGCAGGCCGTGGTGGAGCAGGTCAAGCCCGACGGCAACCGTCTGATCCGCTTCCGCTATCAGGGCATTTTTCTGGAAATTCTGGAGCGGCTGGGCACCATGCCCCTGCCGCCCTATATCAAGGCCCGGCTAAACGATCAGGAGCGGTATCAGACCGTTTATTCCAAAAACAACGGCTCTGCCGCCGCTCCCACCGCCGGCCTGCACTTTACGCCGGAGCTGCTGGAGGCCATCCGGCGCAAGGGCGTGGACATCGTCCGCATCACCCTGCATGTGGGGCTGGGCACCTTCCGCCCGGTGAAGGAGGACGAGATCACCGACCATGTGATGCACACGGAGCGGTATCAGGTCTCGGAGGACGCCGCGGCGCGCATCAATGCGGCCCGGGCCCGGGGCGGCCGGATCATCTGCGTGGGGACCACCTCCTGCCGCACCATCGAGACGGTCACCGACGAAGCCCACATCACCCATCCCGGCTCCGGCGCCACCGATATTTTCATCTACCCGGGCTATACCTTCCGGGGCATGGACGGACTGATCACCAACTTCCACCTGCCGGAGAGCACGCTGATCATGCTGGTCTCCGCCTTCAGCACCCGGGAGATCGTCCTGCGGGCCTATGCGGAGGCTGTAAACCAGCGCTACCGCTTCTTTTCCTTTGGTGATGCGATGTTAATTTCGTGATTTTGCACAAAATACATTGAGATAAGAGGATTAAATTATGAAATATTACCAATCGGTAAGTGCAAAATACCATTCGGTAACATCGGTTGACCGATGTTGATGAAACAAATATCGAAAGATTTGGCATCGGCATAACTTTTTAATTCAAGGAAAGCGTTCATTGTTGACTTAGAGAAATAATATGGCATAATAGAATTATCGGAGCGATGATAGTACGATTTTAGACAGGGGAAAAGTGAGGAGAAAATCATGCCGGAACTTTGCAGATTTTATAATATCGTTATCAAGATGATTTTCAGCGATACTGACAAGCACCACAAGCCGCACTTTCATGTTTATTACAACGAGTATGAGGCATCAGTTGGTGTGGACGGCGAATTGATCGCAGGCAGCCTTCCTGTCAAACAGTTGAAGCTGGTGCAGGCTTGGGCTGCTATCCATGAGGATGAACTTTATGCCGCGTGGAACAAGGCGGTACAAAATATCCCGTTCGGCAAAATCGAACCGCTGAGATAAGGAGGAACGCTTATGTATATCTCGAATGGAATTGCGTATGCAGGGGAGCAGGAGCCTGTCATCAAGGTCTGCGGCGTTCGTCCGCTGCCAGGTCATAAGCTTTGGCTCCGATTTACAACCGGAGAAGCAAAAGTTTTTGATTTTACACCCTTGCTGAAAGATGCGGGTTTTGCACCGCTGGTCGATGAACACACCTTTGCTGGCGTCTATATTGACTACGGTGTGACTGTTTGGAATGACGGCAACATTGATATTGCGCCGGAGTATCTATATCAGCATTCAAAAGCGGCGGAAGGCATCGCCTGATGGCAAGTGATTTCAACCGGGAGTACGGCGGCCATGACTGCCGTACTTCACTATGAAAGGGAGTAAGATAATGTGTAGTTTATTCACTTTCCCGACTCCCGTACATATCGGCGACGCGATGTTTATTGGAGTCGTGAAGCACGAAGCGGCAGATGAGAGAAAGGCGGAGCTTTTACGATGAGGATGCGGAAAAAGAAAAATCTGGATCGGCGGATGGACGCCTGCAGCGCGCTGCTGATCACCCAGCCGGAGACCCTGAAGGGCTGCTGGCGGCAGAGCTTCAGTGCAGGGCCGGAGACGGTCCTGAATCTGGAGATCGGCTGCGGCAAGGGCAGCTTCGTCACGGAAATGGCACGGCAGAATCCGGAGCAGCTGTTTCTGGCGGTGGAGCGGGTGGAGAGCGTTTTGCTCATGGCCATGGAGAAGGTCCGGGAGGCGGGGCTGCGCAATGTGCGGTTTCTTTCCGCCGACGCGGCGCTGCTGGGCCAGGTCTTCGCCGAAGGCGAGATCAGCCGCATCTATCTGAACTTCTCCGACCCCTGGCCCCCCAAGCGGCAGCACAAGCGCCGGCTGACCCATCCGGTGTTTCTGGCGGTGTATGACCGCTTTCTCGCGCCATACGGCGAGATCTGCTTCAAGAGCGACAACCGCCGGCTGTTTGAAGATTCCGTCTGCTATTTCAGCCAGTATGGCTTCGGCCTGTTTGATGTGACCTTCGACCTGCACCAGACCGACACGCCCAATGTGATGACGGAATATGAGCGTAATTTTTCCGAAAAAGGCTTCCCCATTTACCGGCTGGTGGCCCGGCGGATGCTGCCCGGCGTTTTGCCCACGGATCTGCGCCCCAAGGATCAGACCGCGCCCGATGAAGCAGACGCGCCCGGCGAGACCGCGGAAAGCGCCTGATCGCCGCATATTTTTCTGCATCCCGGCAAAAATAGCCGTTAGAACAAAACGGAAAGCGGGCGGGACGATGGTGCGGCTGGAACAGATCTGTAAGCGTTATGGCAAGGGCAGCTGCTGCGTAGACGCCCTGCGGGAGGTCTCCCTTCGGGTAGATGACGGCGAGTTCGTCTCCATCATCGGGCCCTCCGGCTCCGGAAAGACCACGCTGATGAATATTTTGGGCTGTCTGGACCGGCCCACCTCCGGCCGCTATTTTCTGGCGGGCCAGCCGGTGGAGCGGCTCCAGGGACGGGAGGCCGACCGGACACGGGCCCGGGAGATCGGCTTTATCTTCCAGAGCTTCCAGCTGATCCCCACCATGACCGCTCTGGAAAATGTGGAGCTTCCCCTGATCCTGCAGGGACAGGACCGGCTCTCTCGCCGCAAAGCGGCGCTGCAGGCGCTGGAGCAGGTGGGGCTTTCCCAGCGGAAGGACCACCGCCCGGCGCAGCTTTCCGGCGGTCAGCAGCAGCGCATCGCCATCGCCCGGGTGCTGGCCGCAAGGCCGCCGCTGGTTTTGGCCGACGAGCCCACCGGCAACCTGGACCGGGAGACCGGCCTGGGCATCCTCCGCCTGCTGGAAAAGCTTCAATACGGCGGGAGCACCGTTATCATGATCACCCACGACCGGGAGATCGCCGCCCGCGCGCCCCGGATCCTGCGCATGGAGGCCGGTCGGCTCTTCCCCGCGGAAACATCCTCACCAGAAGGAGAGCAGATACGATGAAACGACAGGACAAGACCAATTATTATCTGGACATCGCCCAGACCGTTTTGGAGCGCGGCACCTGCCTGCGGCGCAATGTGGGGGCGATCCTGGTAAAGAACGATGTGATCATTTCCACCGGCTATGCCGGCGCGCCCCGCGGCCGGGCCAACTGCAGCGACCTGGGCGCCTGCCGCCGGGAGCAGTTGGGCATCCCCCGGGGCCAGCGCTATGAGCTTTGCCGCAGCGTCCATGCGGAGCAGAACTGTATCATCGCCGCTTCCCGGGAGGAGATGCTGGGCAGCACCCTCTATCTGGCCATGCTGGACAACGCCACCGGCCAGCTGGTACATAACGCAAGCCCCTGCAATATGTGCCGCCGTATGATCATCAACGCCGGCATCCAGACTGTGGTGGTCCGCAACACGACTACGGAATATACGGTTTTTGACGTGCAGAAGGACTTTGTGGAGCAGGACGACACCCTGCCCGAGGAGCTTCTGCCGAACACCTATTAAATAATGGTATGTTTTTCGTTTCTCCCGCTCCGTCCGGCCGCGCCGGGCGGAGCTTTTTTGTGCTGTAACGCCCGGCTCGGGCTGCGGCGCAGTCTGTCGTTTTGTACAATGGCCCCGGTTCCAGTTTTACAGTATTTCCCATTTCTTTTGCGGGATTTTCCTTCCTTTCCGTCCCGGAAAACGGCAGTTCAAGCCGGTTTTTCAGGCGATTCCCGCCGATCTCCGGTTGGATCGAGCACAAACTCCCGAAAAATTTCCTCCACAGAAGTCTTCGTCAAAATGACGAATTTAGCCGTTTTCTGCGCATTTTTGCACAAAATTTTCGGCTGCGTTCTGTGCAGTTTGTCTGAACTTGTTCTTTCCCGTCGGTTTTGCTGAACGGTTTTCCTTGACATTTCCCGGATTTATGATATGATGGGCAATGTTACAAACCGGTTACAACAGAGACGAAATTGTAACATCTACCCCAATTTAAGGATGTGATCTGTTTGCGAAAATACAAACGCGTGCTGGCGCTGCTGCTGTGTGCGGTGATGGCAGGTTCCCCCTGCACCGCCCTTGCCGCCGGAGCCGGCGCTCAGACCGGGGAGACCGTGCTTTCGGAGGACAGCTTCGAAGCGCTGTTCGACGGCGACGCTCAGTCCCCCGAGCAGCTGCTCCCGGCGGAGGATCTGCCGGCAGAACCCGCTTCCTCCGAGGAGGAAGCCGCCGCAGAAGCCTTGGAGACGGAGGACGCCCTGGAGCTTCCCCACGAGGACGCGGTGTGGATCAATTACAACGGCCAGCTGCTGGAGCTGGAGACCTTCGCCATCGCCATCAACGGCACCACCTATGTCCCCGTCCGGGACTTCTTTGAGGCCCTTGGCTGCACGGTGGAATGGAGCACCGAAGATCAGGCCGTTACCGTCACCCGCGGTACGGAGCTGGAGGCCGTCTTCGCCCCGAATAGCCGTCTGGCCCGCGCCAACCTTCGCTGCTGGTATATGGATCAGCCCTGTATCCTTCTGGATGGCTCTGCCATGATCCCCGTCCGGGCTGCGGCGAAGATCTTCAATGCGGAGGTGGTCTGGGACGGCGAGAATCAGGCCGTTCATCTGACGGGCAGCGGTGTTTTGGAAAGCGGCCTCACCTACTACGATGACGAGGGCGATTCGCTTCTCTGGCTGGCCCGGATCATTTACCATGAATCCGGCAATCAGCCGCTGGACGGCAAGGTGGCCGTTGGAAATGTGGTCATGAACCGCGTGAACAACTCCCTCTTTCCCGATACGGTCTATGATGTGCTTTATGACAACCGCACCGGCGTTCAGTTTTTAAAGCAATCCAACACCAGGATCTTCAACGAGCCCAACGAGGAGAGCTGGCTGGCTGCGAAGCTGGTGATGGAGGGCTATGTCACCGCGCCGGGCTGTCTCTATTTTGCCAGTGTCCGCCTGATCAAGACCTGCTGGGCCGCCAGAAACCGCACCTATTACGCCACCATTGGCGCCCACGCCTTTTGGCAGTGATCTGTAACCGGAGCATTTCTTCCCGCCGCTGCAATGCGGCGGGATTTTTTTGCAAAGCGCCTGTTTTCCCTTTGTTTCGACAAAGGACTTGCCGTATAGTATTCCGCGGAATTGCCGCTCCTGCCGGAGCGACTTTCAAATTTTAGGAAAAGGAAATGAACCACAGAACATGAAACAAGTAAAACGCACCTGGCTGGCTCTTCGGCTGGCCTATCATTGGAGCCGCATTCTTCGCCTTCGGAGGCGGGGCGATCGCTTGCTGCAGGCCGGCGAACCCCTGAGCTCTCCGAAGCTGCTGGCCCTGTCCCGAAGGGCCGACCCTCATGGGATCGCGATCTTTTTGCTGGATCAACAGTATCATCAGCTGGAGACGCTTTGAACCTGACCAGCAGATGCCGGCGTGCTATGCCGGCCTGCAAGGAGGATCGAAGCGCCGCTTTGCGGCGTTTTCTTTTTGGGCGCGGATCCCCTTCCTTTCGTTCCATTTTTGTCGAATGCGGCGCGATCTTGCGCGCAGCAGGCGTTTCATAGAAAAAAGCGGCAGCTTTTGCTGCCGCTTCTGGTGTATTTTCGGTTATTTTGCGATCTGCGCCTTGT
>DHMK01000072.1:3602-53195 GCA_002405755.1 Clostridiales bacterium UBA4644 | reverse complement strand
TAGGCGGTGGAGCCGGTGGGCGTTGCGATGATGACGCCATCGCCGCCGAAGGAAAAGACCTCCTGTCCATCGACACAGACGGTCAGCGGCAGGACCTTATTGATAAAGCCGCGGCTGACCACCGCGTCGTTCAGCGCAGCCCGGCGAAAGACCTCCCGCCCGTTTTGATCCTGCACCGTCACATCCAGCAGAATGCGGTCGTCCCGCGTATACTTCCCGTCCAGCAGCTGCCCAAGCAGCTCCAGCTCCTCCGGCTCGATCTCGCTCATAAAGCCGATGGTGCCGCAGTTGATGCCCAACACCGGCCGATGATACCGGGAGGCCGGCTCCGCCATGCGGAGGATGGTGCCGTCGCCGCCCACCACCACGATGACCTGACAGGCCTCGTAGATCTCCTCCTCCGGCAGGAAGCGCACGCTTTTGCGGGCGTCCTCCGGCAACAGCTGCTCTGCGATCCGCTGCTGCTCCAGCGAGACCAGCACCTCCGCGCCGCTCTGCTGCAGCAGCAGGATCACCCTGCGGCTCACCAGAAGGGCTTTTTCCTTCAGGATATTGGTCTGTACCATGATCCGGTTCATTCCGGCCGCACCTCTTTTCCGTTGGTCTGCCATGCCCGGCGCACCAGCCCGGGGAGATCGAAGCTCGCCTCCGCCCCCGGCTGCAGCCAGGCCAGATATTCGATATTGCCGTCTCCGCCCCGGATGGGCGAGGGGATTAGTCCCGCCGCCGGAAGGCCCTGCAGGCGGCATTGCTCCAGCACTTCCTCCAGCACCCGCAGGTGCGCCCGGGGATCCTTGACCAGACCGCCCCGGCCCACGGCGCTCCGCCCCGCCTCAAACTGGGGCTTGATCAGCACCACGGCCTGCCCCTCCCGGGCCAGCAGCCGCCGGATATGGGGCAACACCAGCCGCAGCGAGATAAAGGACACATCGCAGGCGGCAAAATCCGGCATTTCCGGCAGCCGCTCCGCCTGCAGAAGGCGGATGTCCGTCTGCTGCAGATCTGTCACCCGGGGATCTTCCCGCAGCACCGGGGCCAGCTGATCCCGGCCCACATCCACCGCATAGACCCGCCTTGCGCCCCGCTCCAGCGCGCACTGGGTAAAGCCGCCGGTGGAAGCGCCCACATCCAAAACCGTCTTCCCCTCCAGCGGGAGGGAAAAGGCGTCCAGCGCCCCCGCCAGCTTTGCGGCGGCCCGGCTCACATAATGGGCCTCCTGCCCCAGCAGCTCCAGCGCAACGCCGGGAGCGCATTTCTGCGCGGGCTTATCCGCCGGCGCGCCGTTTACCAGCACAAGGCCCTTTGCGATCAGCTCCTTGGCCCGGTTCCGGCCGGAGATCAGGCCCCGCTCCACCAGAAGCGCATCCAAGCGCATTTCCTTATCCATGGAGCATCTCCCGCGCGGCCTGCGCCATGGCGCAGGCATCGATCTGATAGGCGGCGGAGAGCTGCTCCACCGTTCCCTGAGGGACGAACTGCGCTTTCAGATCCAGCAGCCGCAGCGCCGCGTGCTGCTTGTGCTCCGCCAGCAGCGCCGCCAGCTTCTGGCCCATACAGCCCTGCTCCACGCAGTCCTCCAATACGATCAGACGGCCGCTTGCTGCGGCCTGCTCCCGCAGCAGCGGGAAATCCGCCCCGTGGAGCCAGTTGAGCTTGACCACGGCGGCATGGATGCCCTCCTGCTCCAGCGTCTGGGCCGCGGCCAGCGCCGCATTGGTGAGGATCCCATAGGTGCAGAGGGTCACATCCTCTCCCGGACGCAGCAGCGCCTCCGCAAGAGACATGGTGTCCTGGGTGAAGCTTCCCTGGCTCCCTCTGGGATAGCGCAGGGCGGCAGGCGTCTCCTGTGCCAGCGAAAGGGCAAGCGCCGTCTCCTGCTCCGCATAGTTGGCCGGCGCATAGAGCCGCAGCCCCGGCACCGTCCGCAGATAGGGCACGTCAAACAGGCCCTGATGGGTCTCGCCGTCGGCGCCCACCAGTCCGGCCCGGTCTACCGCCAGCACCACCGGCAGGCCTCCAATGGCCACATCGTGGATCAGCTGGTCATAGGCCCGCTGGAGGAAGGTGGAATAGATGGCGCACACCGGGCGCATGCCCCGGGCCGCCAGTCCTGCCGCCATGCCCACGGCGTGCTCCTCCGCGATGCCAACGTCAAAAAATCTTCCCGGAAAGCGCCGGGCAAACTCCGAAAGGCCCGTTCCCGCTTCCATGGCCGCCGTGATGGCGCAGATCCGGGGATCCTGCTCCGCCGTGCGGCAAAGCAGCTCGCCGAAGGCGGAGGAAAAGCACTGAACCGCTCCGGGCTGCAGGGGGTCGCCGGTGGCTACATGAAAGGCCGAAACGCCATGAAAGGCCTCCGGCGCCTGCTCAGAGGGCTGATAGCCCTTGCCCTTGACGGTCTTCAGATGGATCACCACCGGGCGATCCAGCTTTTTGGCCTGCTCCAGCAGGGAGCAGGTCTCCAAAACATCGTTGCCGTCGGCCGGGCCAAGATATTCAAAGCCCATCAGCTCGAAGATCGTCTCCTTCAGCAGCATGGTGCGCAGCCGGTGCTTCAGGCAGGAGACGCCCCGGATCACATCCTCGCCGCCGGGCAGACGGCCCAGCGCCTGCTTTGTTCTTTCCTTCATACGGAAGTACCGGGGCTTGATGCGGATGGCGGACAGCCGCTGCGCCAGCGCGCCCACGCTGGGGCCGATGGACATATCGTTGTCGTTGAATACGATGATCAGCGGCAGGCCGGAGGAGCCCGCGTCGTTCAGGGCCTCATAGGCCATGCCGCCGGTGAGCGCGCCGTCGCCGATGACGCAGACGGTGGCGCTTTTGTCGCCCCGGAGCCGCTTTGCCCGGGCCATGCCCAGGGCGGCGGAGACCGAAGCGGAAGCGTGACCGGAGACCGCGCTGTCATATTCGCTCTCTCCCGGACGGAGAAAGCCGCTGATGCCGCCGAACTGCCGGAGCGTTTTAAACTGCCCCTTCCGCCCGGTGAGCATTTTATGCACATAGCATTGATGTCCCACATCAAAGAGAATATCGTCACGGGGGGCGGAAAAGACCCGGTGGATGGCCACCGTCAGCTCCACTGCGCCCAGATTGGACGCCAGATGTCCGCCCGTGCGGGAAACATGCCCGATCAGGAATTCCCGGATCTGCTCACACAGCTCCGGAAGCCGCTCTGCCGGAAGCGCCTTCAGTTGCTCCGGCGTATCCACCTGATCCAGCAGGACAGACTGGTGCATGAAGCACGCCGCCTTTCTTTTATACTAAAAATTCAGCTCAATGGGTGCGCCGGGCCAGCTCCTGGGCCAGCTGGGCTAGGAAGGCATGGTCCCGGAAGGTCTCCGCCGCGCGGACGGCCCGCTCCGTGAGCTTTTCCAGCTGCAGGGCGCAGCCCTCCAGACCGTAAAGGGTCACAAAGGTGCTCTTGCCGTTGGCCGCGTCGCTGCCGGTTTTTTTGCCCAGCTCCGCGCTGCTGCCGGTCACATCCAACACATCGTCCCGCAGCTGAAAGGCCAGGCCCAGGGCCGAGGCATAATCCTCCGCTGCCCGCAGCTGCGCTTCCTCCCCGCCGGCCAGCAGACAGCCGCCCACGCAGGCGGCCCGCAGAAGTGCGGCGGTCTTTCCGTCTACCATCCGGGTCAGCTGCGCCTCGTTGGCCCGCTGTTTCTCCAGCGCCAGATCCTGCACCTGCCCGCCGATCATGCCGTAAACGCCGCTGCAGCCCGCGATATAGGCCGCGGCCTTCATGGCCTGCTCCGGCGGGATCCGATCCTGGGAGAGCATCACCTCAAAGGCCCGGGTCAGCAGCGCGTCGCCGGCCAGCGTGGCCATGCCCACCCCGTAGACCTTGTGGTTGGAGGGCCGGCCCCGGCGGTAATCGTCGTTGTCCATGCAAGGCAGGTCGTCGTGGATGAGGGAATAGGTGTGGATCATCTCCAGGCCGCAGGCAAAGGCCAGCGCATCCTGGGGATTTCCGCCGCACAGCCGGTAAAATTCCAGCAGCAGGCAGGGCCGGATGCGCTTGCCGCCGGCCAGCAGACTGTAGCGGCAGGCTTCAAAAACCTCCCGCTGAGGGCAATCCTCCCGGGGCATGGCCCGGTCCAGCGCCTTTTCCACCATGGCGCCATACCACTGCAGCACTTCCTTCACCACAGGCTCATTCCTCCTGAGCCGCAAAGGGCGTCTGCTGCAGGCCGTCCTCAGTCACCGTCAGCAGCTTCACCTGCTGCTGCGCCTCGTCCAGCGCTTTGGTACAGGCCTGGATCAGGCCCGCGCCCTCCTGAAAAAGCTTCAGGCTCTCCTCCAGCGGCGCGTCGCCGCGCTCCAAAGCGGCCACGATCTGCTCCAGACGGGTCATGGCCTGTTCAAATACAAACTTTTTGGGCATCGTTTATTCCCCTTTCTCGATGCGCTCCACGGCGCAGAGGGCGGTCCCGTCAGAAAGGCGGAGACGGATCTCCTCTCCCGGCGAAAGCTGCCCGACAGAATGGAGCACCTGCTCCTGCCGGGTCGCCACGGCATAGCCCCGGGCCAGCACCTTCAGCGGGCTGAGGGCGTCCACCCGGCCGCTGAGGGCGGCAAACTGCCGCTGACGCTTTTCCATCGCGGAGACGGCGGCCCGCTCCAGCCGCTGCCGCAAAAGCTCCAAAAGAAGCTCCTTCTGCTGCAGGGAGCCCTCCGGCGAGCGCAGCACCGGCCGCTCCGAAAGACGGCGCAGCCGCTGACGCAAAAGCTCCAGCCGGCGCTCCTGCGCCTTTTCCATGCGGCGTGCCTGCTGCTCCAAAAGCGCCCGCAGCTCCGCCCGGTCGCAAACGGCCAGCTCCGCCCCGTTGGAGGGCGTGGCCGCCCGCACGTCTGCCGCAAAATCCGCGATGGTCACATCCGGCTCGTGGCCCACGGCAGAGATCACCGGCGTTTTACAGCGATAGATGGTCCGGGCCACGATCTCCTCATTAAAGGCCCAGAGATCCTCCAGCGAGCCGCCGCCCCGGCCGGTAATGATCACATCGGCCAGCTCTGCGGCGTCTACCAGTTCCAGCATGGCGGCGATCTCCTCCGCGGCGCCCTCTCCCTGGACCCGTACCGGACACACCAGCACGCTGGCCAGCGGCCACCGGCGGCCCAGAATGCGGATCATATCCCGCACGGCCGCTCCTGTGGGCGAGGTCACCAGCGCCACCCGCTCCGGATAGCGGGGCAGGGGCTTTTTGTGGGCGGCGTCAAACACGCCCTGGGCCTGAAGCTTCTGCTTCAGCTGCTCGAAGGCCACCGCCAGATCGCCCGCGCCATCGGGCTGCATATGGGATACATAGAGCTGATACTGCCCGCTCTTGGGAAACAGGCTCACCCGGCCTGTGAGGATCACCTTCATGCCGCTCTCCGGCCGAAAGCGCAGGCGCATGGCGTCGGAGCGGAACAGGACGCAGGAGATCACCGCGCCCTCGTCCTTCAGGGTGAAATAATGATGGCCGGAGGAATGGATCTTGTAATTGGAAAGCTCGCCCCGGACACAGGTCTGAGAAAGGATCTCATCCCGGTCCAGCAGCAGCTTGATATAGCCGGTCAGCTGCGTGACCGAAACAGGCTGCAATGCCATATGCGTCACTCCATGGCGGCCAGAATGGCCGCGCCTACACCGTTATCGCCGCCCAGGCCCTGCGCAGCGAACCAAAGATCCTTCTGTCCCCGCAGGCAGTCCTGCACCAGCAAGCAGACGGAAACGCCGCCGGAGACCAGCACCGGCAGGCCGGGATGCAGTCTGCGCGCCTGTATCGTCGCCCGCAGGATGGCGCGGGCCACCGTCTGCAAAACGAACCGGCAGACCTCCTCCGGCCCCTCCCCTGCTTCCATCCGCTTCTGATATTGATTCTGCACGCCGGAGAAGGAAAAGCGGCAGTCCTGCACCTTCACCGGGAACCATTCCTCCGAGGCAGAGCGAAGCGCCGCCTGCTCCACATAGGGGCCGGCGGGAAAGGGCAGGCCCAGGGCCACGCCCACCCGGTCGATGATCTGGCCGGCGGAAAGATCTGTGCTGCCGCCCAGGATCTCCGCCCGGAGGATCCGCCGGGGATCGGGCCGCACCAGCAAAAGCTCCGTGGTGCCGCCGGAAAGATGCCAGGCAAGGAAGGGCTGCCCCAGCATCTCCGGCTTTCCGGCGGAAAAGGCCGCCGCCGCCAGATGGCCTTGCTGATGGGAAAACGCCCGTGCCGAAACGCCCAGCGCCGCCGCCATACACCGAGCGGCGCACTCGCCCGCCAAAAAGCAGGGCATATAGGAATCCTCCAGATCCCGGGGGCGGGAGGAATAGCCCACGCCGGCCACCCTTCCCTCCAGCGCCCGGCAGGCCTGCTCCACCTGCTCCGGCAGCTGGCGGACATGCTGAAACAGCGCATCGCTCTGCCGCAGGCCCAACGTCCCCTCCGGAACCTCCAGCAGCCGGCCGCACTGGCGAAAGCTGCCGTCCTCCGGGCAGAAAACCGCCGCAGAGGTCTTGTAATTGCTGGTGTCGATCCCCAGAAAAAGCCTTCTCACGGATGGACTTCCTGCTTGACGAAGGCGCCCATGATACCGTTGATGAAGGAGGCCGCCTCATCGGAATCATAGGCCTTGGCCAGCTCCAGCGCCTCGTTGACGGAAGCGCCCACGGGGATGCCAAGGTAAAGCACCTCATACATACTCAGCCGCAGGATACACTTGGAGACCCGGGAGATCCGGGAGACATTCCAGCCCACCGCATATTTTTCAATATACCCGTCCAGCTCCGGCAGATGGGCCGTGACGCCGGCGACGGCATCGCGGACATAATCCTTCTGGGCATCCGGCGGAAGCTCCCGGTAAAGGGGATATTCCCCCGCCAGCGACTGGAACCGGTCTTCATTCACCGATCCCAAAAGCTCCTCTGCCGTCATTCCGGTATATTCACCGGTATACAATAAATGGAGCACAAGCTCCCGTGCGCCGTGTCTGTTCATGGTTCTATGGCCACCTTTTATATTCTTTTCCCTTTGCAGGTTTGCTGTTCTGTTCTGACCCGGGCTTATATTATACACGCATTGCAAGAAAAATGGAAGAGCTTTCCCGCGGGTTCTCTGGAAAATTTTGCGCTTTTCTGCATACTGGGCCGGCGGCGCGCCCGGTTTTGCGCCGTCATGACAGAAAGCGCCATTACAGCATAACTTTTCCGGCACATAAAGCTCTGCGCAGGCCGTCAAACTAAGGGCAGGAAATCGAAAAAAGGAGGAACTTGTTATGAAATCAACGCGTTTCCGGCAGATCTGCGCCGCCGCGGCACTGGGCCTTTTCCTGCTGCTGGCGCTTTTCACTCCGGCACAGGCCTGGGGCAGACGGGCGGCGGACCAGCCTGCCGTTTCTGCCTTTGCAAAATCCGATCAGCAGAGCTGCGTCATCTGCTTCACCCGGGAGGACTTTCTCTCCCGCACCCGCGGGAAGGAGGAGCTCTCCGCCATCGTGATCGCCGCGCTTCCGGAGGAGGGCAGTCTTTGTCTGGCGGGCCGTCCCCTGCAGTGCGGCGAGGCCGTGAGCGCAGATATGCTCTCGGCGCTGGCCTATTTCCCCGGCTCCGACCGGGAAGTCCACACCGGCTTTTCCTTCCTGCCCGTCTTTTCGGAAAGCGGCGCGGGAGAAACGGCCGTCACCGTCTCGCTCAACAGCTCCGACCGGCAGAACAGTCCGCCGGTGGCCGTGGATCTGCATTATGAGACCTATGCGGACCTGACCCTCTGCGGCACGCTGAAGGCCGTGGACCCGGACGGCGATGCCTGCAGCTTTGAGATCGTCTCTCAGGGCAGACGCGGCACGGCGGAGATCACGGAGACCGGCTTCCGCTATCAGGCCGGCGGCAGGTCCGGCCGGGACAGCTTCACCTATGTGGCCGTGGATCCCTGCGGCGAGCGCTCGGCGGAGGCCACCGTCAGCGTCACCGTCAGCAAGCGCGCTGCAAAGGAATGCTTCACCTATACCGACATGGCGGAAAGCACCTGCCACTATGCGGCGCTGAAGCTGCGGGAGGCGGGCGTCTTTTCCGGCGAAACGCTGGGCGCAGAGGCCTTTTTCTGTCCGAATAAGCCCGTGACCCGGGCGGAGTTTTTGGCGCTGGCGGCTTCCGTTTCCGAGCTGCCGCTGCCCACGGCCGCCGTCTCCACCGGGCTGGCCGACGATGAAGACATCCCCGCCTGGGCCCAGAGCTATGTAGCCGCAGCCCTCTCTGTGGGCGCGGTGGAGGGCGAACGGGACGGCCTTGGCAACCGGGTCTTTGCCGCAGCGCGGCCCATCACCCGGGGCGAAGCCGCCGCTATCCTCACCCGGCTGCTGGCCCTTCCCCAGGACGGGCGGCAGGCCGCCTTTGCCGACAGCGAAAGCGTTCCCGACTGGGCGGCCCAGTCGCTCTCCAGCGCCAACGCCGCCGGGATCCTGCCCACCTTTGCCGACGGCACCATCCGCTGCAGCCAGGTGGTCACAAGGGAGGACGCGGCCGTGATGCTCTATCAGGCGCTGCGCTACCGGCAGACGGAGCGGGAACGCTATTGATCCCTAAGCCCCGTTTGAAAACGCTCTGGAGCTCCGGAGCGTTTTTTGCTGTGATTTGAAAAAAAGCTTGACAAACGACAGAAATGGTGTATTATGATAAACGAATGAACAAGTGTTCATATGTTTGTTGAAAGGCGTGATCTTATGCAGCACCCTACCGACCATACCGCGTCTGTCCCCGTTTGTCAGGATCAGCATGTCCACCCCGACCGGCTGCAGCAGGTGCGGCAGCTGCTGCCGGACGACGACCGGCTGTATGACCTTTCCGAGGTGTTCCGCGTCTTTGGCGACAGCACCCGCATCCGGATCCTTTATGCGCTGTTTGAGAGCGAGCTCTGCGTCTGCGACATCGCTCAGCTGCTGGGGCTGACCCAATCTGCCGTGAGCCATCAGCTGCGCATTTTGAAGGACGCCAAGCTGGTCCGCTTCCGCCGGGAGGGCAAGAGCATTTTTTATGCGCTGGACGACGACCATGTCCGCAGCATTCTTGCCATGGGCATGGAGCATCTGGAAGAAGAATAATCTGGACTATCAAATCAAAAAAGGAGCGTAAAACCATGAAAAAGACCTATGAGATCGAAGTAGACTGCGCCAACTGCGCCCAGAAGATGGAAGACGCCACCCGTCAGGTGGAGGGCGTCGCCGCCGCCGCCGTCAGCTTCATGACCCAGAAAATGCAGGTGGAGTTTGCGCCCGGCGCAGATCCGGCCCAGGTGATGCCCGCCGTCCTGAAGGCCTGCAAAAAGGTGGAGCGGGACTGCGAGATCAAGTTCTGAGACAAAGACAGACAAAGAAGGGGGCGTTTCTCATGAGCAAGAAGCAGAAAAAGGTGCTGATCCGGATCCTCATTGCGGCGGCGCTGACCCTGGGGCTGCACTTTGTGCCGGCGATCCCCGTGGGCAGGAGCATCCCCGTCCTCACCCAGAGCGACGGCGCAGGCGGCTATGTGCTCAGCGCCTGGCTCCTCTATCTGGCGCCCTATCTCATCGCGGGCTATGATGTTCTGCTGGGCGCCGTCCACGGCATTTCCGGCGGTCAGGTGTTTGACGAAAACTTCCTGATGGCCGTGGCCACCGTTGGCGCCATGGCTGTGGGCGATACGGCCGAAGCCGTGGCCGTCATGGTCTTTTATCAGACCGGCGAGCTGTTCCAGAGCTATGCCGTGGGCAAGAGCCGCAAGAGCATCTCCGATCTGATGGACATCCGTCCGGATTCCGCCTGTCTGGAAACGCCGGAGGGCGAGCAGACCGTGGATCCGGACGAGGTCCCCGTGGGCAGCATCATCGTGGTGCGCCCCGGCGAGCGGGTGCCGCTGGACGGCATCGTGGAGGAAGGCTCCTCTGCTCTGAACACCAGCGCCCTCACCGGTGAGAGCGTGCCCCGGGATGTTTCCGCGGGCGACAGCGTCATCTCCGGCTGCGTCAACATGACGGGCCTGCTCCGCGTCCGCACCACCAAGCCCTACGGCGAGAGCACCGTCTCCCGCATCCTGGAGCTGGTGGAGAACTCCTCCATGAAAAAGGCCCGCTCCGAGCGGTTCATCACCCGGTTTGCCCGGATCTATACCCCGGCCGTCTGCGGCGGCGCGCTGGCGCTGGCGGTTCTGCCGCCGCTGGCGCTGCTGCTCTCCGGCGGCGCGCCCCAGTGGAGCACCTGGATCTATCGGGCTTTGTCCTTCCTTGTCATCAGCTGCCCCTGCGCGCTGGTGATCTCCATCCCCCTGAGCTTTTTCGGCGGCATCGGCGGCGCTTCCGCCCGGGGCATCCTGGTAAAGGGCTCCAACGATCTGGAGACGCTGGCCCGCTGCAGCTGCGTTGTTTTTGACAAGACCGGCACGCTCACCGAGGGCGTCTTCCGCGTGCAGCGGACCTGCGCCGCCGCCGGCGCTTCGGAGGCGGAGGTGCTGGAGCAGGCGGCGCTGGCCGAGCAGTATTCCAACCATCCCATCAGCCGCTGTCTGCGGGAGAGCTGGGGCGGCGATCCTGCTTCCCATTCCGTCACCGATGTGCAGGAGATCGCCGGCGAAGGCGTCGCCGCGCAGGTGGACGGTCATTCCGTGGCCACCGGCAACCGGAAGCTCATGACCCGGCTGGGCCTGCAGGCGGAGGAGCTGGAGGGCGGCACGCAGGTCTTCGTGGCCCGGGACGGCGCTTACCTTGGCTGCGTGATCATTGCGGATCAGCCCAAGGAGGGCTCTAAGGACGCCATTGCTGCGCTGAAGCGCCGGGGCGTTCGCAAGACCGTCATGCTCACCGGCGACCGGGAGGCCGCCGCCCGGCCGGTGGTCCAGGCGCTGGGCGTGGATCAGATGTTTGCGGGGCTTTTGCCTCAGCAGAAGGTGGAGCAGGTGGAGGCTCTTCTGCAGAGCCAGCCCAAGGGCGAGAGCCTTGCCTTTGTGGGCGATGGCGTCAACGACGCACCGGTGCTTTCCCGGGCGGATGTGGGCGTCGCCATGGGCGCCATGGGCTCCGATGCCGCCATCGAGGCCGCCGATGTGGTGCTGATGGACGATGATCCCCGGAAGCTGCCGCTGGCCATGGCCATTGCCCGCCGCACAGAGGACATCGTCCGGCAGAATATCGTCTTTGCCCTGGCGGTGAAGGCCGTCTGTCTGGTGTTGACGGCGCTGGGCAAGACCAATATGTGGTGGGCCATCTTCGCCGATGTTGGCGTGATGGTGCTGGCCGTGCTCAACGCCACCCGCGCGCTCTATACCAAGGATCTGGAGGGCTGATCAGGCCCGGATCGCTGCCGCCGCAGGGAGTCCCCCTCCCCTGCGGCGGCGTTTTGTTTCTGAAATTTTGCTTTTTCCTGGATCTTCCTGTTTTCCCTGTGGGAAAAACGTGGTATAATCCAAACTATATTGACAAAAACCGACTGTTTTCCCGGAGAAAGGAACTGCCATGAAAAAGCTTCGCATCGTTTCCCTGCTGTTATGCATCCTGCTGCTCCTGCCCTGCGCCGCATGGGCGGAGGAGCCAGAGACCGGCTTCCCGGATATTCCCGCCGATGCCTGGTATGCCTTTTATGTTCGGGGGCTGACCGCCCGGGGCGTGGTCGCCGGTTATCCGGACGGCACCTTCCGCCCGGAGGATCCGGTGAGCTGGGGCATGGCGCTGAAGCTGATCCTGCTGGCGGCCGGCTGGCCGGAGCAGGCGGCCGATGAAACCGGCTGGGCCGGCGGCTATCTGCGTTTCGCCGGGGATCAGGGCTGGCTGAGCGATATGCAGATCCATTCGCTGGATCAGGCCATCACCCGGCTGGAGACCGCGCTTTTGGCGGCCCGGGCGCTGGGCCTTGCACCGCTGGAGGCGGGGACGAGCCCCTTTGCCGACTGTGCCGACGGCGCGCTGCTGGCGCTGGCGGACCAGGGGATCCTGGAGGGCGTCCGGCAGGACGGCGTGCTCTGCTATCTGCCGGAGGACCTGCTGACCCGCAGTCAGATCGGCGCCATCGTCTGGCGGCTGCTCCGCTGGAAGGACGCCCATCCGGAGACGCCCACCGGCAGCGACCCGGAAGCGGAAACGCCGGAAACGCCGGCAGAGCCGGAGCAAAAGCCGCAGATCGTTTATCGGGATGAACTTTTGGATGCTTGGGAGGGCGTACCTGTGAATACATATGAAGCTGGATCGTTTTATCTGGAAAATGGCCGGATGCAGACCCGACAGGAGGGGCTGCGGTTAGTGCAGGGCATCGATGTCTCCGCCCATCAGGGCGTCATCGACTGGAAGCAGGTGGCAGGCGACGGCGTGGAATTCGCCATTCTTCGTGCCGGCTATCGGGGCTATACCGTGGGAAATGTCAAGGAAGACAAGATGTTTTCCCTGAACCTTGCCGGTGCAAAGAAGGAAGGGCTTTCCGTGGGCGTTTACTTCTTCTCCCAGGCCATCACGCCGGAGGAGGCGCTGGAGGAGGCCGAGCTGGTGCTGAAGCTGCTGGACGGCTGCCCGCTGGAGCTGCCGGTGGTCTACGACTGGGAAAACATCAACGACAAGGACGCCCGCACCAACGGTCTGGATCAGGAGACCCTGACTGCCTGCGCCCGCGCCTTCTGCGACCGGGTTGCCCAGGCAGGCTATCAGTCCATGCTCTATGTGATCCAGCACTGGGCCTATAAGCGCTACGATCTGAGCCGGCTGGCCGATGTTCCCCTCTGGTTCGCCCAATATCAGGAGCAGCCGGACTTCTATTATGATTTCCAGCTCTGGCAATACACCTCCACAGGCTCCGTCCGGGGCATCCAGGGCAATGTGGACCGGGATGTGCTGCTGCTGAAGACCAACTGAACCGCCACAATACAGAAAACCGCCCCGGCAAGCATTGCCGGAGCGGTTTTTGACTGGTTCGACTGTATTTATTTTTTGTCCTTCACGGTCTCGGGCCTGTGCTTTTCCACATGGTCCCTGGCCCGCTCCAGCGCCCGGCGCAGACCGGTGAGCACCTCGTTGTGCTCCGTCAGCCGCAGCTCGGGGAAGCTCCGGAGCATACGCCGCTGCTGGAAGTTCAGGCGGCTGTGCAGCGCCATATAATCCTCCTGCAGGGCCTCGTAGCCGGGAAGCTCCTTCAGGCGGTCTGCCGCCGCCTCCTGCCGCTCCCGCAGGGCCGCATAAGCGGGAGACTCCTTCAGGCGGGTCTCCAGCTCCGCCCTGCGCTGCCGCAGGATGGTCTCATACTCCGCAAAGACGCCGCTGGTGCCCCGCAGGCCCCGGAGGGTCACCGCATAATCGCTGACAAAGGCCGCCAGCAGCAGCCCCGCGATCCAATGCAGCGCGGGCTGGGGGATCCGGTCCGTCAGGCTCTTCACCGCCGGATGGATCCACAGCACCAGCACCATGGAAAACAGGCCGAACACCGTGGCCCCCAACAGGCAGACCCGGCCATTGAGATTGCCGAAGCGCTTGGAATAATCCCACCAGCGGGCGTGGAACAGCTTTTCCATCAGCCAGGAGGTGAAATATTCCAGCGAGCAGGTCAGTAGCGCTCCCAGGAAAAATAGCGCGGCCGGGCTTTTGAGCCGCCCCAGCACCAGCAGGATCAGCACTGCGCCGGAGCCGTAAATGGGGCAGTAGGGTCCGTTGAGAAAGCCGCGGTTGATCAGCTTTTTGTGGCCGATAGAACAAATGATGCATTCATAGACCCAGCCGCAGAAGCTGTAGATCATCAGCCAGAGATACCAGGTCTCGAGCTCGGTCAGGCGCATGGGGAATCTCTCCTTTTAATTGAATCGTTTTCCTGTGCTTCGATGGCTTCCATTCGATCAGGACGCGGGTGTCATCGCTTTCCATTTTAGCGGCTTTCGTCTGAGAAATCAAGCCCTTCCCCGTCTTGCGCCCTCGGCGCACGAGAATTTACGATGGCGTTTGCCATATGCATTGCAATCAGTCCTTTCCGATCTCGCGATAGTCTACATTGATGGCATCCGTGGTGTCCGGCTTCTGGTGAGGGACGATCTTCACGGTGCAGATCGCCACACAGAGGTTCAGCGCCCCGTCCAGCAGCAGCGACAGGCCCAGCAGCATGGTCAGGAGCCTTGTGCCTGCATCCGGCAGGAAGATCATCACCGCGCCGGCCGCGCCGGTGAGCACGGCGGCCAACAGGATCAACGGCCAGCTCCGGATGCCGAAGCGGCGGGAATCCAGGGCGATCTGGATCTTGAACAGGCCGTCTGCCAGCACGGGGATGCCCAGCAGAATACAGAAAAAGCTCATGGTCCTCTCCGGCCTGGCCAGCCCAACAGCGCCCAGCGCTATGAGCAGGATGCCGAAGGCCAGATCATATTGAAAGGCCAGGCGATACAGGTCTCCGGAAAAATAGCCCGCCAGCTTGACCGCGCCAAACAGGATCAGCCCCACGCCCATGGCGCGGCCGACCCAGGGCACAAAGCTCCCCGGCAGAAAAAGCAGCATCGCTCCCAACACGCAAAACAACGCCGAAAGCACGATATAGCCGGTCTTTGCCAGCTTCATCGGTACGACAGATCTCATGATCTCAGCTCCCCTCTGCGGCCCGGCCCGTGTCGGCAAAGCTCCAGCGCACGCTTCAGCTCCGCCAGCGCCTCATCCTGCATTCCGGTGCAGATCCAGTCCACGCTCATGCCGAAGAGCTGGCTCTTCAAAAAGCGGATGAGCACCTGCCGGTCCTCCGGCGGCAGGCGGCGGTCGGGAAAGGCGGTGTCCAGATAGGTCTCCACCACATAGCCGCAGAGCTTCATGGCGCTGCGCTCAAAAATATCCCAGTTGACGGAATGATAAATATGGCTGATGGCACGGCGATTGTCCTTGGCAAACCGAAAGGCCACCGCAAAGCATTCGTCCAGCGAGCCGATGGACGGATAGGCCGCAATGAGCCGGTCGGTCTCGTCGGTAATGATCTCCGTCAGCAGCGCGGGGATATCCTGAAAATGATAATAAAAGGAATTGCGGTTGATGCCGCAGTCCTCCACGATGTCCCGGACGCTGATCCGGTTCAGCGGTTTTTCGTTGAGCAGCTTGAGAAATGAGCTTTTGATGGCCTGCTTGGTAAAGTTCGCCATCCCGTTCCTCCTGTTCGGCGTCGGCGGGGCCGGCCTTTTCCGGCCCGCAGGTTACACATTACGGCCCTACTATAGCAGATTTCTCTTTTTTTGGCAAGGCGAAGGACGCAAGCTGCGGTTTTCTTCCATCATTTCTGTTTTTTGGAAGAGATCCGGCAAAAACCCCTTGACTTCCCGGCCATCGGTCAGTATAATAGAAGAGCCGCATTGAACGGGTCTTAAGCTGGCCTTTGGCCACACCCCAAAAGCGAGCCCGAAATGAAGGAGAGGTGCAAAGAGATGTACGCAATCATCAAGACCGGCGGAAAGCAGTATAAGGTTTCCGAAGGTGACGAGATCTATGTGGAAAAGCTGGATCTGGAAGACGGCGCGGCCGTTGACTTCGAGGTGCTGATGGTGGAAAAGGACGGCGCCCTGACCATGGGCGGCAAGGTTTCCGGCAAGGTCGTGAAGACCGGCAAGCAGAAGAAGGTCATCGTCTACAAGATGAAGCCCAAAAAGAACTACCGCAGAAAACAGGGCCACAGACAGCCTTATACCAAGGTCATCATCGAGACCATCGCGTGATCACAAACTATCGGAGGTGCAATTATGGCTCATAAAAAAGGTGTCGGCTCTACGAAAAACGGCCGCGATTCCGAGTCCAAGCGCCTTGGCGTGAAGCGTGCTGACGGTCAGTTCGTTCTGGCAGGCAACATTCTCGTCAAGCAGCGCGGCACAAAGATCCATCCGGGTACCAATGTGGGCAGAGGCAGCGATGATACGCTGTTTGCTCTGGCCAACGGCACGGTCCGCTTCGAAAGACTCGGCCGCGACCGCAAGCAGGTCTCCGTGTATGAGGATGTGCAGCAGTAAGTCAATTACTTTGCGGCTCGACCGCCCGGCGAAAGCCGGGCGGTTTTCTTTCTGCATATTCAAAAAGCAACGGACAGGAAAGGCCCTGTCCGCTGCTCTTCTTTTTTCCTTTATTCGCTGGCGGCGGTGTGGATGACCTTGCCCATATTCCAGAGCCTGGCCGCCTGCCGGGCGGCTTCCAGCCGCTCCTCCGGGGTGTTGTAGGCAGAATGGGCCGTCTCTGCGCCGCAATCCGCGCAGGCCACATAAACGCACCAGCCCTGCTCCTCCTGCATAACGCCAACGCCCCGGCACACCGGGCAATCCTCCAGCTCGATCTCGTAGATCGGATCCATATGCGCTCTCTCCTTTGCTTCTGTTACATTCCGTCGATATAACGGCAGGCCGCGATGGCGGCCACAGCACCGTCGGCGTTGGCCGTCGTCACCTGCCGGACCCGCTTGCTGCGGCAGTCTCCGGCCACGAAAACGCCGGGAGACGCGGTGGTGCAGCTCTCATCGGATGCAAAATAACCAAAATCATCCAGCCTGGCCAGACCGGCAAAGGCTTCGTTTTCCGGGATCAGGCCCACGGCCACGAACAGGCCGTTGCAGGCCTCGGAGATGGGCTGGCCGGTGATCCGATCCTCCGTTTCCAATCCTGCCAGCTGCCCTTCCTCCAGCACCAGGCCGGCGATGCGCACATTGACTCTGGCGCGCACATTGGGCCGCCGGAACAAAAGCTCCTGCAGACGCTTTTCCCCGGTGAACTCCGGCAGATCCTGCAGCAGGATCACCTCCCGGCACTTATCCGCCAGCAGAATAGCCTCCTGCAGGGCGGAATTGCCGCCGCCGGCCACGCAGACCGTCTGATCCCGGTAAAAATCGCCGTCGCACACGGCACAGAAGGAAATGCCGCTGCCGATCAGCTCATCCTCTCCGGGCAGGCCCAGCAGCCGGTGCTTTACGCCCGGCGCCAGGATCAGGGCGCGGCAGTCGTAAGCGCCGCCCTCTTCGGTCCGGACGGTTTTGCAGTCGCCCCGGTCCTCCACGGAGACGGCCTTTTCCAGCTCCACCTCCGCCCCCTGGTCCAGGATCTGATCCAGCATTTTTTCCGCCAGCTCGCTGCCGCTGATCTGCAGAAAGCCAGGGTAATTTTCCACCTTGGGAGAATAGGCGATCTGCCCGCCGAAGCCGTTTTTCTCCAGCACCAGAACGCGCTTTCCGTTGCGCAGGGCATAAAGCGCCGCCGTCATACCGGCGGCGCCGCCGCCCACCACGATGATATCATACATAGCGTTTCTTCCTTTACTGTTTCTCGCCCATAAGCCAACCCTTGATGTCGGAGACGCCCTTGTATTTCTCAAAGCCCTCCTCCCGGGCCAGCACCAGCGTGGGCGCCTGCTTGACGCCAAACTGATTCACCAGCTCCACATGGTCCGTGGCAATGAGCCGCTCATAGGGGACGCCGGCCTTGTCCAGCAGGGCCATGGCCAGCCTGCAGTTGGGGCAGGTGGCGGCCACGAAGAGATAGTTCCGGTCCTGCGCCGCAAGAGCTTCCGCGGCGGGCTGACCGGCGCTCTCCTGCGCTGCGCCGCCCTCCGGCAGGGGGCCGCTGTGCCGCAGCACGGAATGACCGATGTCGTAGGTCTTCCGATCCAAAAACTCCTGGCTCTTGCCGTCGTTCCAGTTCTGCACCGGTCGGTAATAGCCGGTAATGCGGCTGTAGACCTCCGTCTTGCGGCCACAGTGGGGGCAGGTATGGACCTCGCCCGCCAGATAGCCATGGTCCGGGCAGACGGAATAGGTGGGAGAAAGGGTGTAATAGGGCAGGCGGTAATTCTCCGCGATCTTGCGCACCAAATTGGCCGCGGCCTTCCAGTCGGGGAGCTTTTCGCCCAGGAAGGCGTGAAAGACGGTGCCGGAGGTGTAAAGGGTCTGCAGCTCGTCCTGCACGTCCAGCGCGGAGAAGATATCCTCCGTATAGCCCACGGGCAGATGGGAGGAATTGGTATAATAAGGCGTGCCGTTCTCGTTGGCGGTGATGATGTCGGGATAAAGCTCCTTATCGTGCTTGGCAAAGCGGTAGCTGGTGGATTCGGCAGGCGTGGCCTCCAGGTTATACAGGTCGCCGTATTCCTCCTGATAGTCAGACAGGCGCTCCCGCATATGATTGAGCACGTCCTTGGCAAACTGCTGGGTCTCCTCGTGGGTCAGGTCCTTCCGGAGCCAGCAGGCGTTGAGCCCCGCTTCGTTCATGCCCACCAGGCCGATGGTGGAGAAATGGTTGGCGAAGGTGCCCAGGTAACGCTTGGTATAGGGATAGAGCCCCGCCTCCAGCAGCTGGGTGATGACGGTGCGCTTGGTCTTCAGGCTGCGGGCGGCGATGTCCATCAGCTGATCCAGCCGCTCATAAAACTCCGCCTCGTTCCGGGCCAGATAGGCGATGCGGGGCAGGTTGATGGTGACCACGCCCACGGAGCCGGTGCTCTCGCCGGAGCCGAAGAAGCCGCCGGACTTTTTCCGCAGCTCCCGCAGATCCAGCCGCAGACGGCAGCACATGGAGCGCACGTCGGAGGGCTCCATATCGGAATTGATATAGTTGGAGAAATAGGGCGTGCCGTATTTGGCGGTCATCTCAAAGAGCAGACGGTTGTTCTCCGTGTCGCTCCAGTCAAAGTCCCGGGTGATGGAATAGGTGGGGATGGGATACTGGAAGCCCCGGCCGTTGGCGTCGCCCTCGATCATGATGTCGATGAAGGCCTTGTTCACCATATCCATTTCCTTCTTGCAGTCGCCGTAGGTGAAGTCCATCTCCTTCCCGCCCACGATGGCCGGCAGATTCTCCAGATCGCGGGGAACGGTCCAGTCCAGCGTGATGTTGGAGAAGGGCGCCTGAGTGCCCCAGCGGGAGGGAGTGTTGACGCCGTAGATGAAGGACTGGATGCACTGCTTGACCTCCTTTTGGGTCAGGTTGTCCACCTTGACGAAGGGGGCCAGGAAGGTATCAAAGGAGGAGAACGCCTGTGCGCCGGCCCATTCGTTCTGCATGATGCCCAAAAAGTTCACCATCTGGTTGCAGAGGGTGGAGAGATGGCTGGCGGGCGAGGAGGTGATCTTTCCCGGAACGCCGCCCAGGCCCTCCTGGATCAGCTGCTTCAGGCTCCAGCCGGCGCAGTAGCCGGTGAGCATGGACAGGTCGTGGAGATGCAGGGCCGCAGACCGGTGGGCGTCGGCCACCTCCTTGTCGTAGACCTCGCTGAGCCAGTAATTGGCGGTGATCGCGCCGGAGTTGGACAGGATCAGGCCGCCCACGGAATAGGTGACCGTGGAGTTTTCCTTGACGCGCCAGTCGTTGATCTGCAGATAATTGTCCACCAGATCCTTATAGTTCAGCAGCGTGGAGCCCACGTTGCGGATCTTTTCCCGCTGCTTGCGGTAAAGAATATAGGCCTTGCTCACATCGGCATAGCCCGCCTCGGAAAGGACCTTCTCCGCGCTGTCCTGAATGTCCTCCACGGCGATGAGATCGTCCTTGATCTTGCCTTCAAAGTCTGCGGTGACCCGCAGGGCCAGCATATCGATCACGCTGGGATGGTACTGCTTCTGCAGGGCGTCGAACGCCTTGGTCAGGGCCGCGCTGATCTTGCGGATGTCAAATTCTGCGATCTTTCCGTCGCGCTTTACGACTCGGTACATGGCTGATCCTCCGATTTTCTATTTGAATTTTTAATAAACCGACGATTTCCCGCGACCGCCGGAAGCTCAGGCGCTGACAAGCTCCCGCCCCTTCAAAAGGATCCGTGCGGCCAAATGCATCATACCATGTTCGGCCGCTTTCGTCAATATCTTGTGTGCTAAAAATCCGGCAAAACCTATATCTTGTAAATATCGCGCAAAAAACGGAGATGCTTTTTGTCATCTCCGGCAATGTCAGGGGGTGCGGCGTGCTCAGTCCACGCCCCGCAGCAGGACCTCTCCCACATAGGGCCGGACCAACTCCGCCCAGCGGCGCAGCGCAGCCTTTTCCGGCGCATGGAGCCCGGGACGCAGCACCGTCTCCCGGTCGGTAAAACACTGGATGGCGTAGCGCCGCGCGCCCCGGATCCAGCGCCCGATGTCTGCAAAGGATCGGTCGTCGTGCAATTCCGCCACCGCCGTGGTGCGAAACTCATAGTCCGTCTCCCCCGCCAGCAGCAGCGCCGCGCTGCTGCGCACCGCCTCCAGATCCACCTGCGCCAGGCCGCAAGTCTCCGCGTAGCGGGAGGGACTGTTTTTGATGTCCATGGCCGCATAATCCACCAGGCCCGCCCGGATCACCGCCTCCAGCGCCCGGGGATGGAACCCGTTGGTGTCCAGCTTCACCGCATAGCCCAGCGCCTTTACCTGCTCCAGCAGCGCCGGCAGCTCCGGCCGCAGCAGCGGCTCGCCGCCGGTGAAGGCCACGCCGTCCAGCAGGCCCCGGCGCTTTTTCAAAAAGGCCAGCAGCGCTTCCCCGTCCAGCTCCGCCGGCGCGGAGGCGCTGAGCAGTCCGCTGTTATGGCAGAAGGGGCAGCGCAGGTCGCAGCCGCCCAAAAAGACCGTACAGGCCACCCTGCCGGGAAAATCCAGCAGCGTCACCTTCTGCAGCCCGTGAATTTTCATCAGAGCATCCCCTTCCCTTTCCATGGTCTTTTTACTATACACCCTTCCCCCTTCCTTTGCAAGCAGTTGATTTCCCCTTATATTTTGGTATAATAAAAAATGAATCTCTTTTGAGGAGGGACTTTCATGCTGAAACAACGGCTTTCTGCCCTGCTGCTGGCGCTGCTTCTGCTGGCGGCCGCGGCCTTTCCTTCTGCAGCGGAGACAAAACCCACGGCGGAGGACGCCCTGCAGGATACCGCCCGCTATCTTCATGCGCTGGTGGCGGAGCCCACCGTCTCCAGCCTTGGCGGAGACTGGACGGTGCTCGGTCTGGCCAGAAGCGGCCTGCCGGTGGAGCGGGCTTATTACGACGGCTATCTCGCCCGAGCCGCGGCCTATATCGCGGAGAAAAAGGGCGTCCTCCACCAGCGGAAATATACGGAATATTCCCGGGTCGTGCTGGTCCTGACGGCGCTGGGACAGGATCCCCGCAGCGTGGGCGGCTATGATGTGCTGTCTCCCCTGTTTTCCTTCGACGCCGTTTCCCGGCAGGGGATCACCGGCGCAGCCTTTGCCCTGCTGGCGCTGGACAGCGGCGGCTATGAGGCCCCGGAGGGACTGCGGCAGCAATATGTGGACCATCTTCTGGCGCAGGAGCTGGAGGGCGGCGGCTTTGCCCTGTCCGGCGTGGTGGCCGATCCGGATGTGACGGCCATGGTGCTCCAGTCGCTGGCCCCTTATGCCGCGCAGGAGACCGTCGCGCAGGCGGCGGAGCGGGCCTTTGCCCGGCTTTCCGCCCTGCAGCAAAGCAGCGGCGGCTTCGCCTCCTACGGCGTGGAATGCAGCGAATCTGCCGCCCAGGTGATCCTTGCGCTGGACGCCTGGGGGCTTCCCTTCGACGATCCGCGCTTTGTGAAAAACGGCCGCACCGTGACGGAAGCGCTGCTTTCCTTCTGGCGGCAGGGTCAGGGCTTTGTCCACACGGCGCAGCCCGACCAAAGCATCGCCATCGTCTCCTGTGAACAGGGCCTGCTGGCGCTGGCCGCCCTTCACCGGCGGCAGGAGGGCCGGGGCAGCCTGTATGCCATGACGGAGGTATGCGCCCGCTTTCCGGAGCTCAGCGGCCACCCTGCCCGGCAGGCGGTGGAGGAGCTGACGGCGCTTGGCGTGATCTCCGGCATGGGCGACGGGACCTTCCGCCCTGACGCGCCGCTGGACCGGGCGGCGTTCTGCACCATGGCGGTCAAGCTGCTGGGGCTGACGCCCCGCTGGACAGATCGGTTCGACGATGTTGCCCAGTCCAGCTGGTATGGCGGCTATCTCTGCGCCGCCGCGGAGGCTGGCGTCACCCAGGGGGTCTCCGCCGGGCAGTTTGCCCCGCTGCGGCAGGTGACCCGGGAGGAGGGCGCCGTGATGCTTTACCGCACCGCCCGGGCCATGGGTCTGGTCTCGGAGCAGCAGGACGGCGAAGCGCGTTCCTGGGCGGAAAGCCTTGCCTGGTGCCGGGAGGCCGGTCTCTGGCTCTGGCCGGAGGCTGCGGACGGCACGCTGACCCTGCTGCGGGGCGAGGCCGCCCAGCTGCTCTGGGCGCTGGCGCAAATGAGAAAGGCGTAACAGCATGAACAGAGCTTTCAAAGGGCGCTTTTCCCGCTTTCCGGCGGCTCTTCTGGCGGCCGCCCTGCTGCTATTTTGTCTGGGAGGCTGCGGTCAAAACGCGCAGACAGACGCTCCCGCCCCCATCGTGACGCCCCAACCGGACACGCCCTCCGCAGAGGCGCCGGAGATGCCGGAAGCACCTGAAACGCCGGTAGCACCCGAAACGCCGGAAGCGCCGGCGTCGCCCGAACAGGATGCGAATCCCCCGTCGCAGGAGCCGGAGGTCCAGCCCGATGACGCGCCCTCTCTCCCGGAGGAGCCTGCCGCGCCGGAGGAAGCGCCAAAAGCGCCGGACACGCCGGAGGCCCCGGCCGCCCTCACCTGCACAGTGCGCATCTCCTGCGCCAGCATTCTGGAAAACATGGAGCTGCTGGATCCGGACAAGGCAGAGCTTGTCCCGGAGGACGGGATCCTGCTGCCGGAGACCACAGTGGAGTTCACGGCGGGCGAGACGGTCTTTGATGTTTTGCTGCGGGTAACGAAGGAGCACAAGCTCCATCTGGAATATACCCAGTCGCCGCTTTATCAGACCGTGTATATCGAGGGCATCGGCAATCTGTATGAGTTTGACTGCGGCGCGCTCTCCGGCTGGATGTATTCCGTCAACGGCAGCTTTCCAAACTACGGCTGCAGCCTGTTTGCGCTGCAGGACGGCGACGCCGTCTGCTGGCTCTACACCTGCGATCAGGGGCAGGATGTAGGCGGCGGGCAGTGAGGCGGGAAAGGAAGGAGATCCATGATCCTACAGGGCAGCTTTTATTCCACCGCGCTGGATATGGAGACCGGCGCGGCGCTGGTCTGCGCAAACCGCCCCTCCCCCCGGCCCCGGAAGGTGGCCTATCTGCTCCACGGCCTGCAGGGACGGTATGACGATTTTCTCTATTACACCGTTTTGCCGGACCTCTGCCGGGACTATGACTGTCTGTTCGTCCTGCCGGACGGCCAGCGGAGCTTTTACGCGGACATGGCCGTGGGCGGGCGGTATTTCACCTGGCTGACGGAGGAGCTTCCAAGGGCCGTGGCCGATCTGTTCCGGGTGTCCTCCGCCCCGGAGGATACCTATATCCTCGGCGCTTCCATGGGCGGCTACGGCGCGCTGAAGGCCGCTCTGACCTTTCCGGAGCGCTATGCCGCCTGCGGAGCCTTTTCTCCCTGCTGTCTGGATCTGCAGGATTATCTCCGCCCCGCCTGGCGGGACGGCACCGACGGCGACGCCTTCCGGCGCATCTTCGGCAGCCGTCTGCAGACGGATTTTGACGCCGCCTTTGGCCCCGGCGAGAGCCATCGGACGGAAAACGACCTGCTCCTGCTGGCGGAAAAGAACGCTTCCGCCGGCAAAAAGCCCCGGATCTTTACCTGCTGGGGCGAAAAGGACCTTTTTGCAGAGACCAACCGCAGCTTCCCACAGGCGCTCCGGGCGCTTGGCTGGGACGCCTCCGGCAGAGAGGTTCCCGGCGGGATGCACAACTGGGCCTTCTTCGACGAAGCGCTGAAGCTGGCGCTGCCCATTTGTTTGGGCTGATTTTTTGCCGGTTTTCTATTGCAATTCCCCTTGTTTCTGGTACAATAAGGTTTGAATTTTTATTGGACCGTACTGATCTTTTCATGGGAGGGACCGCTATGACCCTGCAGGAACTTCTGGACGCCCGGCAGCTGCCCGCCGTGGACTTTCCGTCCTCTGCCACCGGCTGGTGGCAGAGGCATCGGGAGCTTTCCCGGCTGCTTTGTCAGGAGGCCTATGGCCAGCTTCCGCCGCCGCCTCTGCAGCTGCACGCCCAGGAGCTTGCGCTGGAGGAGCGCTTCTGCGCAGGCAAGGCTCCGCTGCGGCAGCTCCGGCTGAGCTGCACCCTGCCGGGCGGACAGGTCTCCTTTCCGGTCTCGCTGGCCATTCCCCGGCAGGAAAGCCCCTGCCCCGCCATCGTCTTTATCAGCTTCCGTCCCAATTTCCCGGACAAATATCTGCCGGTGGAGGAGCTGACGGATCGGGGCTATGCGGTGGCCTCCTTTTGCTACAGCGACGTGACCGCCGACAACAGCGACTTCCGCTCCGGTCTGGCCGCCGTATTGGATGTGGACCGGAGCCGGCCCGACGCCTCCGGCAAGCTGATCCTCTGGGCCTGGGCCGCCATGCGGGTGCTGGACCATCTGCGGACGCTGCCGGACATCGACCACCGCAGGATCGCCGTGGCGGGCCATTCCCGCATGGGCAAGGCGGCGCTGCTGGCCTCCGGACTGGATCCCCGGTTTTTTGCCGTCCTGGCCAACGAGCCCGGCTGCATGGGCGGCGCGCTGACCCGGGGAAAGACCGGCGAAACGCTGGAGGACATCTGCGATTCCTTCCCCTATTTCTTTGCGCCCCGGCTGCGGGACTATGTGGGCCGGGAAGCGGAGCTCCCCTTCGACCAGCATTTCCTGCTAGCGCTGAACGCGCCCCGGAAGCTCTATGTGGCATCGGCCGCCCAGGACTTCTGGGCAGATCCCCTTTCGGAGTTTTTGGGCTGCGCTGCGGCCTCCTGCGCTTGGGAGCAGCTGGGCGCGCCGGGGCTTTTGGGGGCAGACCGTCTGCCAAAGTCCGGTGCGGTGCTTTCCGGCGGCATGATCGGCTACCACCTCCGAGAGGGAGAGCATTATCTCAGCCGCTATGAGTGGCAACGGTTCCTGGATTTTCTGGAGAAAGCATAAAAAATCCGTTTTTTGAGAAAATATTCAGGTTTTTTGCGAAAAAAGGTTGACAGAGCCGGCTTTTTCGTGCTATTCTGTGTCTTGTATTTGCATATTGACCAAAGGCTGTGAAGAGAAGAGTACCCCCTGGCCGATCGCTACAGAGAGCCCTTGTCCCTGCTGAAACGGGGCGCGGGAAGCGGGAGGGAACATGGTCTCGGAGCCGTGCACCGAGCCGGGTCCTCCGGTAAGGCTGCGCCGGGGTCCGCCCGTTATCGCGGCAGGGTCTGGAGGCTGGCGCTTCCGCACCCGCAGAGGCCGTGCGCCGTGAGACGCCGGCGAAATAAGGTGGTAACACGGGGCCGCAGGCTCCCGTCCTTATTCCCCACTTGGCGGGAGGGACGGGGGTTTCTTTTTGCCCGTTCTCTCTCTATTTTCAAAAAACGAGGAGGAACCCCTGCATGAAAAAGGGAAATTTCAAGGCGCTGCTGCCCATCGGCGTCTTTCTGGTGATCTATCTTGGTCTGGGCATCACCTTTGAGTATGTGCTCAAGATCTCCATGGGCTTTTACAACATCCCCATCATCGTGGCCTTTCTGGCGGCCATCCTTGTGGCCTGTCTGCAGAATCCCAGCCTGAGCTTTGATCGGAAAACGGAGATCATGGGCCGGGGCGTGGGGGATAAAAATATCATCATCATGGTCCTGATCTTCTTTACCGCCGGCATCTTTTCCGCCATCGTGGGCCGCAGCGGCGCGCAGAGCGTGGCCTACTTTCTGCTGAGCATCGTGCCCGCAAGGCTGGCCGTGGCCATGATCTTCGTCATCGCCTGCTTCGTTTCCACCGCCATGGGCACCAGCGTGGGCACCATCACGCTGATCGTCCCCATCGCCGTGGAGGTGGCGCTGGCCAGCGGCTACAGCGTCCCCCTGTGCATCGGCGCCGTCATGGGCGGCTCCATGTTTGGCGACAATCTCTCCTTTATTTCCGACACCACCATCGCCGCCTGCAACGGCCAGGGCTGTCAGATGAAGGATAAGTTCCGGGAGAACTTCTGGATCGCGCTGCCGGCCGCGCTGGCGACGCTGGGCGTGATCCTGGCTCTGACCCTGGGGAAGACGCCCACGCTGGTTTTGGGCGATTATAACCTGCTGCAGGTGCTGCCCTATGTGCTGGTGCTCATCGGCGGCGTCATCGGCATCAATGTCTTTGTGGTGCTCATCGGGGGGATCGTCTCCGGCAGCATCATCTCTCTGGCCACCGGCGCCCACGATTCCTTCTTTTCCCTGCTGGGCAGCGCCGGCGACGGCATCACCGGGATGTATGAAACGGCTACCGTGGCCATTCTGGTGGCGGCCATGTGCGCTCTGATCCGGGAATACGGCGGCTTTGACGCGCTGCTGGGCGCCATCAAGCGGATCTTCCGGGGCAAAAAGGGCGGCCAGCTGGGCATGGGCCTGCTGGTGGGCGCAATGGACATCGCCACTGCCAACAACACCGTGGCCATCGTCATGGCCAATCCCATTGCCCGGGAAATGGCGCAGGAATATGGCGTCTCGCCCAGAAAGACGGCGTCCATCCTGGATACCTTCTCCTGTATTTTCCAGGGCGTTATCCCCTACGGCGCGCAGATGCTGGTGGCCATCACCGGCGCGGCGTCTCTGGGAGAGACGGTCTCCGCCTTCGATATTATGCCCTATCTTTTCTACCCCTACCTGCTGCTGATCAGCAGTCTGATCTTCATCTTCCTGCTCCCAGAGAAAAAGAAATAAGCGCAGCGCCGCCCGGTCAAATCGCCGGGCGGCGTTTTTGCTCGTGTATGATCCTTGCAATAAGCGCAGTTTCTGTTTATGTCAGCGTTTCCCGCAGCCGGGCAATGGCCCGCTTTTCCAGCCGGCTCACCTGGACCTGGGTCACGCCCAGGATCCGGGCAGTGTTCTGCTGGGTCAGATCCCGCAGATAGCGCAGCAGGATCACCTGCCGCTGCAGCGGCTCCAGCGACGCCACCGCCTGCCGCACATCCAGCCGTTCTGCCAACGCGGCCTCCGGGCTTTCCCCCGGCAAAAGCTCCAGAAGCGGCGCGCCGTCCTCCCGCATGGTCTCCTCCAGCGACTGACATTCCGAAGGGGCCTGCAGCGCCTCCAGCACCTCCTCCAGCGTCAACCCCGTGGCCTGGCAGAGCTGGCTCAGGTGCGGGCTTTCCCCCGTCTTGGCGCAAAGCGCCTGCTTCGCTCGCTGGACGGCGGCAGCGTGCTCCTTTATCGTGCGGCTCACCTTGATGGGTCCGTCGTCCCGCAGAAAGCGGCGCATCTCTCCGGCGATCTTTGGGACGGCATAGGTGGAAAGCTCCACCGGCCGGGTCAGATCAAAATCCCGGATGGCCTTGATCAGTCCGATGCAGCCCAGCTGAAACAGATCCTCCGCCTCGCCCCGGCCGGCAAAGCGCCGGACGATGCTGTGGACCAGCGGCAAATTGCTCCGGGTCAGCCGGTCCAGCGCGGCCCGGTCTCCCTGCTGGGCCAGAGCGATCTGCCGGCGCAGCTCCTCCCTCACGCCTGCTTCCGGGGCTCCAGCGTCTTGCGCAGGGTGACAGCCGTGCCCTTTCCCGGCTTGGAGCGAACGGTGAGCCGATCCATAAAGCTCTCCATGATGGTGAAGCCCATGCCGGAGCGATCTGTCCCGCCGGTGGTGAACAGGGGCTCCCGGGCCTGGGCCACATCGGCGATGCCGCAGCCCTGATCCCGGATGACGATCTCCACTGCCGCCGGCGCAAACAGCCGCACCCGCATGGTGATCGTGCCCAGCGTATCCCGGTAGCCGTGGACGATGGCGTTGGTAACGGCCTCCGAGACCGCCGTTTTGATATCATAGACCTGCTCCACCGTGGGATCCAGCTGGGCAACAAAGGCCGCCGCTGCCGCCCGGGCAAAGGCCTCATTGGCGCTGCGGCTGACGAAGCGCAGGGTCATTTCATTGATCATCTGCTGTTTCATGGCGTTTCCCCTCCCTTATTCCAGATCCACCAGCCGCTGGATGCCCGCGGCGGTGAGCACGCGTTTGGCCTGGAGCGGCGTTCCCCGCACGGCAAAGCGGCTGCCGCAGGCGCGGCATTTGCGAGCAGTCTGCAGAATGACGGCGATGCCGGAGCTGTCCATAAAATCCAGGCCGGAAAGCTCCAGCACAAAGCCGCCGGGCAGCAGGTCCTCCACCAGCGCGGCCAGCTGCGCCATGCCCTCGATGGCCTCGTGGTGTCCCAGCTCGCCGAACAGCCGCACGGTGAGCACGCCCTCCCGCAGGGCGTATTGCATATCCATAGATGATCCCCCTTTTTGGCTTCAGATCAAAAAATCAAGGCTGCGGACAAAGCCTGTCCGCAGCCTATTTTACCGGAAATGCCGGAGATATTCTGTCGCTTTTCGGCGCTTTTTTCGCAGCCGGAAAACTTATTTCTGTGCCTTTTTCAGCAGAGGCGCCACCGCCAGCGCCAGCGCGCCGCCGATGAGGGCCGTGATCAGCTGGGGCCAGGAGAACATGGCGGTGAAGGTCTGGACCTGCTTTTCCGCCAGCGTCAGCACCCGGCAGAGCAGCTGCACCACCAGCAGGTAGAGGGTCAGGAACTTGGCAGCAGAGGCCGCCGCCAGGCCGCCCAGCCGCGCCGGCAGGCCCGCGCGCTCCTTTTTGCGCAGCAGCAGGGAAAGCGCCAGCACATAGACGAGATTGCCCACGGCGATGGCGGGGACGATGGCCAGCAGCTTGGGCCCAACGCCCAGCAAAAAGGCCAGGAAGGGCGAGGCTGCCGCCAGCACCAGGCTGCCGCCCAGCGGCAGCATCAGCGCGCCCACCGCCAAAACGCAGTTGACGCAGGAGCCGGTAACGATCTGCCCCGCCGCCTTGGTCGCAGTCTGCAGGATCACCAGCAGCGCCAGCAGCGCAGCCGTCCGTGTAATGGTTTTCGTTGTCTGATTCATATTGGTTCCTCCTCCCGGGACCGAAGTCCGGACATCTGTTACAGCCGCGTTTTTCACCAGAAAAGTCACAGCATAATTGTTGATGTTTCCTATTATACTCCTTTCTTTTTCCTTTTGCAATCTTTTCTCCATCATTCAGGCAAAAACGGAAATAAGCGCAATTCTCTGCAAAAGCATCGCATATTTTTTGCATTTTCTTCGGTTTTCCAGAAAAACAGCAGCCAAAAAGTTAGTCTTTCCTTCCTTTTTATACAGAAACGCGGCAGGAAAGCTCTCGCTCCTGCCGCGCTTTTGAAAAGCCATATTTTTTGGATCCCCGGCTTCTCGGGGATCTTCCGTTCAATCCAAGATGACGACCGAAACGTTCTTGTTCTCCCGCTGGCCCATGGCCTTGATCAGGGTCCGGATCTCTTTCGCGATCCGGCCGTTGCGGCCAATGACGCGGCCCATATCCTCCGCCGCCACGCTGAGCTGCAGAGTAATGGCGTTGCCGGATTCCTCGACCTCCACCCGAACGTCCTCCGGATGGATCACCAGGCTGCCGGCAACATAGGTCAGCATCTCTTTGACGCCGGTAGTGTCCATAGCTTACAGGACCCCAGCCTTTTTGAGCAGGATGCGGACGGTATCGGTGGGCTGTGCGCCGTCGGCGATCCACTTCTTGGCGCTCTCGGCGTTGACCGTGATCTCGGCAGGCTCCTTCAGGGGATTATAGGTGCCCAGCTCCTCGATGAAGCGGCCGTCGCGGGGATAGCGGGAATCCGCCACCACGATGCGATAGAAAGGAGCCTTCTTGGCGCCCATTCTTCTCAGTCTGATTTTAACCATACTGCTTTTCACCTCCATAATGTTTTCGATCTATTTTGAGTTTTTACTCACAAAATCAATAGGGGAACTTAAAGCCGCTGCGCTTCATCTTTTTTGCAGCGCCCGGGCCGGAGAAGCGCTTCATCATCTGCTGCATCTGATCAAACTGCTTCAGCAGGCGGTTCACATCCTCGATCTTCAGGCCGCAGCCTGCGGCAATGCGTTTTTTGCGGCTGTATTTGATGATATCCGGGTTGTCCCGCTCCTTGGGGGTCATAGACTGGATGATGGCCTCCAGATGGGAAAAGGCCTTTTCGTCGATCTTTGCGTTGGCCAGCGCTTTCCGGTCCATGCCGGGGATCATGCCCATCAGATCCTGCATATTGCCCATGTTCTTCAGCTGCTTCAGCTGGTCCAGAAAGTCCGTCAGGGTCATCTTGCCCTTGCGCATCTTGGCTTCCAGCTGAGCCGCCTGCTTTTCGTCAAAGGCGTCCTGCGCCTTTTCCACCAGCGTGAGCACATCGCCCATGCCCAGAATACGGGAGGCCATCCGGTCAGGGTAGAAGGGCTCGATGGCGTCCAGCTTTTCACCCATGCCCACGAACTTGATGGGCTTGCCGGTGACGGCCCGGATGGAAAGGGCCGCGCCGCCGCGGGCATCGCCGTCCAGCTTGGTCATCAATACGGAATCGATGCCCAGCGCGTCGTTGAAGGCCGTGGCCGCGTTGACGGCATCCTGACCGGTCATGCCGTCTACCACCAGCATGATCTCGTGGGGCTTGACGGCGGCCTTGATATTCTTCAGCTCGTCCATCAGCACCTCATCGATGTGCAGACGGCCGGCGGTATCGATAAAGAGCATATCATTGCCATGCTCCCTGGCATGAGCAAAGGCGTTCTGCGCGATCTGCACCGGATCTCCCTGACCCTCCTCATAGACCGGGATGTTCAGCTGACCGCCCACCACCTTCAGCTGCTGGATGGCGGCGGGACGGTAAACGTCGCAGGCGCACAACAGCGGACGGCGGCCTTCCTTCTTTTTGAAGTAGCCGGCCAGCTTGGCGATATTGGTGGTCTTACCAGCGCCCTGCAGGCCCACGAACATGATCACCGTGGGCGGGCGGTTGGCCATATGGACCCGGCTCTGGCTGCCGCCCATCAGGGCGCACAGCTCATCGTTGACGATCTTGACCACCTGCTGCGCCGGAGTCAGGCTCTCCAGAATGTCTGCGCCGATGGCCTTTTCCGTCACATCGCTGACGAACTTCCGGACGACCTTGAAATTGACATCGGCCTCCAGCAGCGCGAGCTTGACCTCGCGCATGGCCTCCTTCACATCATTTTCGCTGAGCCGGCCCTTGGAACGCAGCTTTTTGAATACATTGTTGAGCTTTTCGCTCAAGCCCTCAAACGCCATGGCAGCTCCTTCCTCAGTTCATCTCTTCCGTCAGCTTCAGGATGCGGTCTACATTTTTGGCAATCTCAAAATTGCGCAGACCGGCGTTCACCTGGGCGATATATGCGGCGGCCTGGCGGATCTCCTCCAGGCGGCTCTCATAGCCGGAATATTTCTTCACCAGGCCCAGCTTGTCTTCCGTGTCCCGCAGGATGGTCTCCGCACGGACGATGGCGTCACGCACGCCCTGGCGGGAAATGCCGGCATGCTCGGAGATCTCCGTCAGGGAAAGATCCTCATTATAATAAAGGTCAAAAAGCTCCTTCTGCTTTTCCGTCAGCAGGTCGCCGTAAAAATCAAACAGCATGGACATATGGAAGGTGTCGCTTTTCATCTCTTTCCCCTCTTTCTGTAAAGTATATTTGCTTTACACAATTACATATGATACCGTATATCGGCCGGATTGTCAAGACAAAAATCCCCGTTTCCGGCGATTTCCGCCAGAAAATCGTAAATTTTTTCTCTCCGCCGCCCCTTCCTCTTGCTTTTTTCTCCGGAGCGGGCTAAACTGGCAGATAGCGACCTGCACAAGGAAAGGAAGATCCCACCGATGGAACGCTTTTACGATATTCTCTGCTGTCAGTCGCCTGCCCTGTTTCTGGCGGCGCTGGCGCTGCTGCTTCGCTTTTTTGTCCTGCGGAAGAGCCATAGACTTCGGGGCGGCGCTGCCCTGGCCGGCGCGATCCTGGCCCTGGCCGGCGGCGTTGGGCTTTATTTTTACGGAATGTATCGGGAGTTCTTTACCATCCGGGACTTTTTCCGGATCCGTCCCGCCGGATGGGCGGGGCTGGGCGTGGTGCTAATGGCGATCCTGCTGCTGCTGTTCAACGGCATGAAAAACCGCGCCGCCCGAAAGAAGCTGGCCCGTGCGGAGGCCCAGGCCCAGCAGGACAAGCAGGCCGCGCTGGAGCAGGCCGTGGAGCAGACCATGCGTCAGACCCGGGACTGCGTCCGGCAGGAGGAGCAGCAAAAGCGGCTGGACCAGGCCCGGCAGCGCGCCCGGCAGGACGCCGACGCCGCGTTGGGACAGGATGCACCCATTTCCCTGACGCTGGAGCCGGAGCAGCTCCCGGACGGATCGCAGAAATAAGCCTTTTCCCGGCCAGTGGCCGGGATTTTTGTTTTTACCTCTTGACACATTGTACTATGTGATGTATAGTATATTGCGACAGGAGGTGTTGAAATGGATGCTCAGCTGAAGCGCGGGATCCTGGAGGTCTGCGTTCTCAAGGCGCTGCACCGGCAGGATTCCTACGGTTATCAGATCATCAAGGATCTGGCCCCCTGGGTGACGCTCTCGGAATCCACGCTCTACCCCATCCTGAAGCGCTGCGGCGCCGCCGGATATGTGACGGAATACTCCGTGGAGCACAACAGCCGGCTCCGGAAGTATTATCATCTGACCGACAAGGGACGCGGACGCATCGAGGATTTTCTGCAGGAATGGGACGAGGTCCTGCAGGCCTATCATTATATCAGAGGTGAAGATCATGAATAAGCACGAGTTTATCGCCTGGCTGCGCAGCCGGCTCTCTGACGTTCCCCAGCAGGAGCTGGACCGGGTGGCGGGCTTTTATGCCAGCGCCATCGATGAGCGGTTGGAGGACGGCATGAGCGAGGCGGAGGCCATTCATGCGCTGGGCGAGCCGGAGGCTCTGCTGCGGGAGATCCGCTCCACGCTGCCGGAGGCTTACCGGACGGAGCCTCATCCCCCAGCGGCACGGTCCGCCAAAAGGCCCCCAAAAGGCATGCTGATCGCGGCCTGCGTGCTCATTGCCGTGGGCATTACAGGGGGCATCCTGGCCGTCAGTTCCCTGCTGCTGCGCGGCCCTGTCAGTATTGACGCCGCCGAGCTGGTGGATTCCATCGTTACGCCTGCCGCCGCGCCGGATACGGATGACGCAGAAAGCATCGTCACGCAGGAATCCGTCTCCGTGGGCACCTACAGCTGGTCGAAGGCGCAGGTCTCCCTGCTTTCCGTCTCGCTTTCTGCCCAGTCGCTGTCGCTGCAGTCCAGCGATGACGGGGTGTTCTATGTTTCCCTGCCGGAGGACGGCAGCGTGGAGGCGTTTCTGGAGGAGGATGGCACCCTGCGGGTGCAAAGCGTAGACGACCTCGCCGTCCGCGAATCCACCGGCGTGACCATCTTTCTGCCCAAGGGGACGGAGCTGGACGCCTATTGCGGCGCCGGAAATGTGGAGCTGTTTGGGCTGACGCTCTCCTCCGCCCAGGTGACCTGCGACGCAGGCAACATCTATCTTTCGGAGACCACCGTGAAAAACGGCCTTTCCGCCTATGCCAGCTGCGGCAACATTTCCCTCTCCCGGCTGCTGACGGGCGGCCCCATCGACCTGACCTGCGATGTGGGCAGCATCGATGGCTGGCTGGAGGGCAGCATGAGCGACTATGCCATCAGCTGCTCCGTATCCCTGGGCCAAAGCTCCCTGCCGGAGCACACCGAGGGCGATATCCCTCTGACGCTTTCGGTGGATGTGGGCAGCATCGAGGTCTCCTTTGAATCCTGACGGGCGCGCCCGCTTCCATTGGCGCTTTGTCATTTCCCGATCCCTGTGCGCTCCGCAAAAAGCGGAGCGCTTTTTTGGCAGAAGGCGGAACTTTTCTGTCTTTTCCCGGTCTAACAGGACAAACGACAAAAAGAGAGGTGCTTTCCCATGAAGAACTATGGCGCATGGTGCCGCGCGGCCCTGGCCCTGCTGCTGGCGCTGCTGGTGGCCGGCTGCGGAGCCTCGTCCTCCAACAAAAGCACGCAGAGCTTTGCCGGCGACCTGTATTACGATTCCAACACGTCCTCCAACGACAGCTGGAACACGAAAAGCAGCATGCCCTACGCTCCTGAGTCCCAGGAATCGGGCTACAGCGGCACAGACGGCGACGCCCCCGACCCCATGAGCGCCGCTCTGCCCGAGGGCGTTAAGATGATCTATTCCGCCAGTCTGACGCTGGAGACCACGGAATTTGACCAGGCGGTGCAACAGCTGAGCCAGCTGGTGCAGGACTGCGGCGGCTGGGTGGAAAGCAGCCAGCTCTATAATTACAACAGCTATCGGGAGGCCGCCTATACCTTCCGCGTCCCGGCAGAGGAGTTTTCCCCCTTCTGTCAGCAGGCCGGGGAGCTCTGCACCCTGCGGGATATCCGGCGCAGCGGCGAGGATGTGAGCGAGCGCTATTACGACAGCGAATCCCGTCTGGCCACTCAGCGCACCAAGCTGACCCGGCTCCAGGAGCTGCTGGCCAAGGCGGAAAGCATGGAGGACATCATCACGCTGGAAAGCGCCATCTCCGAAACGGAGCTGGTCATCGAGCAGCTTACCGGGACCCTGCGGCATTATGATTCGCTGGTGGGCTATTCCACCGTCAATGTGGAGCTGCGGGAGGTCTATAAGGTGACGGCCGCCGAGGAGCCTGCCATCGGCTTCTGGGCCAAGCTGGGCGCGGCCTTCCGGGCAGGTACCGGCTATTTCGTGGACGATCTGCAGGATCTGGCCTTGAGCTTTGCCCGGGGCTGGGCCGGATGGCTGATCTTCTTCGCCGTCGCGGCGGCCGTGATCCTGCTGCTCCGCCGTTCCTTCCGCCGCCGGCGGGAGCATCGTGGACAGGAGTCTCCCCGTCCCAGCCGCAGAAGGGCAAAAGCCGCCTCTGCACAGCCGGCAGAGACGCAGGCTTCCGCGCAGCCGGAGGAAAAGGAATAAAAAAATATGGCAGGGGCGCGACAAATCGCGCCCCTGCTGTTTGCTATCCTTGCTTCTATGCGCTGCCCCTGCGGGCAGCAAGGCGTTCCGCGCTTTTTGGTCACACCTGCTCCAGCTCTACCGCAAGGCCGGGAAAGAGCCGGTCTGCTTCCTCCCGGACGGCCTCCCGCTCCCGGGCGTTCAGCTGGCGAAACGCCGTCAGCTGCAGCGCCCTTGGCTGCAGCTTCCACCGGCCCGCCGTCACGCCCTGTATCAGCAGCGCCGGAAAGACCATGCCGGTGAGGTTAAAGATCCCCCGCAGATATTCCGGCGGCAGAAAGCAGCTGTGCCGCTTTTCATAGCCCAGCATCAGCGGATCGAAGCCCGCCAGCAGCCGGCAGGGCGGCAGCGTCTGGACCGGCGCAGACAGGCCCAGAGAAAACAGAGTCTCTCCTTCCAGCCGGTGCTGCTCCGCCGGAAGCTCCGCCAACAGCGCCTTCAGCTCCCGCTGGGGCCAGCGGAAAAAATAGGCCATATCCGCCAGCGACGCCGGTCCATAGTGTCGCAGATAGCGCTCCAGAAGCAGCCGCCGCGCATCCGTCCGAGGCAGCGGGACAAAGTCCCCGCACCGGCGGTATCGGCGGTCTTTTTCCGCCGTGCCGCAGATCAGCCCCATCTCGGAAAGCTGGCGGATCACGCCGCCCCAGGCATGAAATACATGCGCTTCCTCCGCCGGGGTCATGCCCCGCTGCCGGCAGAGCTGCCGCAGGTCCTCCCGTGTCTGCGGGCCGGCGGCCAGCGCGTCGTAGACCGTCTGCGCAAAAAAGGCCGCCCGCACCGGCGGCAGCGGCCGCCCATGGGCGCAGAGAAACGCATAGGTCTCAAAGGCACAGACCTCCTCCGGAGCGCCGCGCCGATGGATCAGAAGCGGCAGATCTGCTTCCCGGATCAGATGCAGCGTGCCCCGCAGCGTCCAGGTGCGCACCGCCGGAAGCTCCGCGGGCAGATCGCCGCTGCGCAGCCGCAGCGCATGGAGCGCGCAGGGATAAAGCTGGGCCTGCAGCCCGCAGAGCTCCGCCAACACCGTTTCCCGGGGCGCCGGCGTCAGAAGATGCTGCCCCTGCAGCCGCAGCGGGCGAAGCTCCGGAGCCGAAAGCTTCATGCTTCGCCCTCCTCCAGCCGCTCCAGCTGGCTCTCCCCCAGCACCGGGATGCCATGGGCCTTCAGGCAGGCAGCGGCCACGCCATCGCCGGAGATCAGCGTTTTGGAAAAGCTGCCATCGTAGATCCGGCCGCTGCCGCAGGCAGGGCTGCGCTCCTTCAGGACGGCGGCATCGCAGCCAACCAGCTCTGCCAGACGGAGCGCCTCCGCCGCGCCTCTTTCATAGGCCGCGGTCACATCCCGGCCGTCCCGGGTCACCACCCGGTCTCCCCTGCGCTCCGCCGGGACACGAGGCGTGGACAGGCCGCCCAGCTGCTCCGGGCAGACGGGGACCAGCGTATGCCCCTCCCGCAGGGCCAAAACGGCGGCGTTGGGCTTGGCGCAGCCATCGTAGCGGCAGCAAAGCCCCAGCAGACAGGCGCTCACCAATAGCTTCATAAAGGCTCCTTTCCGATATGTAAAAAATCGCCGCGGGAAAGCCCCGCGGCGATCAGTCTTTTTTACAGAGCGGCCTTGGCCTTTTCCACCAGAGCGGTGAAGGCGGTCTTGTCGGCCACGGCGATCTCGGCGAGCATCTTGCGGTTCAGCTCGATGCCGGCCTTCTTCAGACCATTCATAAAGCGGCTGTAGTTGATGCCGTTCATCTTGCAGGCGGCGTTGATGCGGGAGATCCACAGACGGCGGAAATCGCGCTTCTTCAGCTTGCGGCCCACATAAGCGTAGCGCAGGGACTTCATGACCTGCTCGTTGGCTACCTTGAAGTGGTTCTTTTTGTTGCCCCAATAACCCTTTGCCAGCTTAATGATCTTTTTTCTTCTCTTGCGCGTCATCATCGCGCCCTTAATTCTTGCCATTGCTTATTCCTCCTTCTGCCTCAGGGTTTATTTGTACGGGACCAGACGCTTCAGCGTCGGGGCCAGGGTGCTACCTGCATAGAAAGCCTTGCGGAGATGACGCTTCCGCTTGGTAGACTTACAGCCCTTGATATCGTGACGACGGTTCATGCTGTTCAGCTTGACTTTTCCGGTCTTGGTGACCATAACACGCTTTTTGGCGCCGGAATGGGATTTGATTTTCGGCATGGTTGCTGCTCCTTCCTTCAAAAGCTCAAGGCTTTTTATAAACAAGATCAGATTTATTTTTTCGGGGCGATAAACATCAGCATCTGGCGGCCTTCCAGCTTGGCGGGCTTTTCCACCGTTCCAAACTCGGCGCAGGCCTCCGCAAAGCGCTGCATCACAGTCAATCCGATGTCGGTATGGGCCATTTCTCTGCCGCGGAAGCGGATGCTGGCCTTGACCTTATCGCCGCCCTTGAGGAACTTTTCCGCAGCCTTGACCCGCACCTCAAAGTCGTGAATATCGATCTTCGCGGAGAGGCGGACCTCCTTGATGTCCACCACCTTCTGGTTCTTTCGGGCTTCCTTATCCTTCTTGGCCTGCTCGAAACGGAACTTGCCGTAGTCCATCACGCGGCACACCGGCGGCTCCGCCTTGGGCGCGATCTTGACCAGATCCAGATTTCGCTCTGCGGCCACGGCCATGGCCTGCTGGATGGAGACGATCCCCAGCTGAGAACCGTCGCTGTCGATCAGTCGGACTTCCTTGTCACGAATTTCTTCGTTGATCTGATGCTCCAAAATGCTAATGTCTGAACACCTCCTGAAAACTAAAAAACGGGCGGCAGTCTGCCGTCCGAACAAAAGGCTCCCTCCGCCGGGGCTTGGGGGAACGCAAGGTTGTTGACCTCTTCTTGATTCATGGAGGTGAGAACGGCAGTTCTGCTTTCTTTTCCTGAGATAGTATATCAGAGCCCGCGGCGGATGTCAATGGGTTTTTGCAGATTTTTCCGGGTTTTGACGGTGCAGAGCCTGACGCCGGATGCGTCAGGCTCTGCGATCGCTCTTTACCGTTTATTTCTTTTCGTAGGAGACATGAAGCAGCTGGTGCGTGCGGCCCTTGAGACCGTTTTCCAGCAGCTCTGCCACGATGGGATTGCGCTCGGAGCGCTTGATCAGCGCGGCACGGTCGGCCTCATAAAGGCCCTCGGCCCGCTGATGCTTCACCGGACTCAGACCGTAGGGCTGGCCCGCCCCGCCCACGCAGCCGCTCTTGCAGGTCATGACCTCGATCAGGTCGTAATAGACCTTCTGCGCCTTGATATCTGCCAGCAGCTGCTTGGCGTTGACCAGGCCGTTGACAACGGCGATCCGCAGCGTGCGCTCGCCCACCGGCAGCTCCACCTCGCGGATGGCGCCATCGCCCCGAAGGCCGGAATATTGCAGCACCTGCAGGGCGTTTTTGGATTTGTCGGAAAGGATCCGGCGGGCCACGGCCTCGGCCACGCCGCCGGTGGTGCCGAAGATGGTGCCCGCGCCGGTACCCATGCCGAAGGGCAGGTCAGGCGCTTCGCCCTCCAGCTCCGCAAAGCGGATGCCGGATTCCTTGATCATCATGATGATCTCCTGCGTCGTCAGCACCAGATCCACATCGGGCTTGCCGTCGTGGACGAACTCCGGCCGGGCCGCCTCCATTTTCTTGGCGGTGCAGGGCATAATGGCGATATGATAGGTCTCCCGCTGCTCCTCCGCATCCTTTTTTGCATACTGATCCTTCAGGACGGCGGCAAACATCTCCATGGGCGACTTGCAGGAGGAAGCGTTTTTCAGCAGTTCGGGGTGCTCCTCCTCCAGATATTTCACCCAGGCGGGGCAGCAGCTGGTAAACATGGGGAAGGGTCCGCCCTTCTCCAGCCGCTCCAGAAACTCGGCAGATTCCTCCATGACGGTGAGATCTGCGCCGAAGTTGGTATCGTATACCTCGTCTGCGCCCATCATCTTCAGGGCGGAAACCAGCTTATCCAAGGCGTTTACGCCGGGCGCCAGGCCGAAGGCCTCGCCCACCGCCACCCGGACGGCAGGGGCGATCTGGATGACCACCCGTTTTTTCTCATCGTGGAGGGCGCGCCAGGCCCGGCCGATCTCGTTGAGGACGGTGATGGCGCCGGTGGGACAGGCGGCGGCACACTGGCCGCAGCTGACGCACTTCGTCTCCGAAAGCTTATGGCCGAAGGCGGGCATCACCTGCAGGTTGCTGCCGCGGAAGGCGAAGTTCAGGATGCCCATGCCCTGCATTTCCTCGCAGACCCGGATGCAGTCGCCGCAGAGGATGCACTTGTTGGGATCGTGGACGATGGCGGGAGAGGATGTGTCCAGCTCATAATCCGGCCGGCTGTCGCCAAAACGGATATTGCGTACGCCGAAACGCAGCGCCATCTCCTGCAAACGGCAGTTGCCGCTCTTTTCACAGGTGGTGCAGTCCCGGCAGTGGGAAGAGAGCATCAGCTCCAAAATCATCCGCCGGTGCTTCAGCAGCTTGGCGGTGTTGGTGCGGATGCGCAGGCCGTCCCGAGGCACCATGGAGCAGGAGGCATCGATCTTGCCGCGCTCATCCTCCACCACGCACATCCGGCATGCGCCATAGACGGAAAGCTCGGAATAATAGCAGAGCGTGGGCATATCGATGCCGGCCTTCCGGATGACCGCCAGAACATTTTTTTCTCCGTCAAACGGCACCCGCTGGCCGTCGATATACATAATTCCCTTTGCCATGGCTTAACCCTCCTTGCTGGCGGTGATGGCGCCGAAGGGACAAATCCCCACGCAGGCGCCGCAGTTGATGCATTTTTCCGGATCGATCTTATGGGCCAGCCGGGGCGTTCCGGAGATGGCCTCCATGGGACAGCTCCGGAGACATTTGCCGCAGCCCTTGCATTTCTCTTCATGGATGATGGGATGGGGCTTCTTCCGGTTGCAGATGGGACAGTGATGGTCCACCACATGGGCCAGGTATTCATCCCGGAAATACTTCAGCGTGCTCTGAACGGGCTTGCAGGCGCTCTGCCCCAGGCCGCACAGGGCGGTGTTGGTGATGGTATCGGAAAGCTCCTCCAGCAGGTCCAGATCCTCCAGCGTGCCCTTATTGGCGATGATCCGGTCCAGGATCTCCAGCATCCGCTTTGTGCCCTCCCGGCAGGGAACGCACTTGCCGCAGGATTCCTTCTGGGTGAACTCCATAAAGAAGCGAGCGGTCTCCACCATGCAGGTGTCTTCGTCCATGACCACCAGGCCGCCGGAGCCGATCATGGCACCGATGCTCTTCAGCGAATCAAAATCCAGCGGCAGGTTCAGATGCTCTTCGCTGCCGGTGGTAGCGCCGCCGGAGGGGCCGCCAATCTGGACGGCCTTGAACTTTTTGCCGTCCCGGATGCCGCCGCCGATATCAAAGACGACCTCCTTGATGGTGGTACCCATGGGCACCTCGATCAGGCCCGTGTTCACCACATTGCCCGTCAGGGCGAAGGCCTTGGTGCCGGGGCTGTTGGGCGTGCCGATGGAGCGATACCACTCCACGCCGCGGGAAATGATCAGCGGCACATTGGCAAAGGTCTCCACATTGTTCAGCACCGTGGGCTGACCCCAGAGGCCGTGCTCCACCGTGCGGGGCGGCTTGACCCGAGGCATGCCCCGGTTGCCCTCGATGGACGCGGTCAGCGCGCTGCCCTCGCCGCAGACGAAAGCGCCCGCGCCCTTGTTCACATGGATATGGAAGGAGAAATCCGTCCCCATGATATGGTCGCCCAGCAGGCCATAGGCCTCCGCCTTTTCGATGGCGGTCTTCAGCCGGCTCACCGCCAGCGGATATTCCGCGCGGACGTAGATATAGCCCTCGCTGGGGCCGATGGCCAGGCCGGCGATCATCATGCCCTCCAGAACGCTGTGGGGGTTGCCCTCCATGATGGAACGGTCCATGAATGCGCCGGGGTCGCCCTCATCGCCGTTGCAGACCACATATTTGATGTCTGCCTTCTGCTTCCGTGCGCCTTCCCACTTGCGGCCAGTGGGGAAGCCGCCGCCGCCCCGGCCCCGCAGGCCGGAATCCAGAATGGTCTTGCAGATCTGGTCGCCGGTCATCTCAAACAAAGCCTTTTCAAATGCGGAATAGCCGCCCTTGGCAATGTATTCCTCGATATCCTCCGCGTCGCTGCTGCCGCAGTTTTCCAGGACGACCCGCTGCTGCCGCTTATAGAAGGGAATATCCTCCTGCCGGGGATAGGCCACGCCGTCCAGATGGTAGACCAGACGGTCGATAATCTCGCCGCCCAAAACGGTCTTTTCCAGGATCTCGCTGCAGTCCTCGGGCTTTACATGGATATACAGGATGCCCATGGGCTCGATATGCACCAGCGGACCCATCTCGCAGAAGCCATGACAGCCGCTCATCTTTACATGAACGCTCTTTTCCGCTTCGGAATCGTGCTTCAGGCCCACATAGACGGGCAGCTCCCGCGCCTCGCATTCGGCCTTCAGATTTTCATAGATCTTCATGGCGCCGCCGGCGATACAGCCGGTTCCGGCGCAGATCAGAACGGAAGGGACCTGCTCGCTCTGCTTCAGAGCGTTTTTGGCGTTGGCCTGATAGGCGTGGAAGCCCTCCCGGGTCAGCGTTGCTTTTTTCATAAGGCGGCAGCCTCCTCTCCACGAATATTTTCCAGCAGGATCAGGGCGGATTCCGGCGTCATCTTGGCGTGGACCTCGCCGTCCACGGTAATGACCGGCGCCAGACCGCAGGCGCCGAGACATGCCACGGTCTCCAGCGTAAACATCCCGTCTGCAGAGGTCTTTTTCTTGCCGGTGAGGCCGAGATAATCCCGGATGGCGTCGTAAATGGGCTGAGACTTGCGCACATGGCAGGCCGTTCCGGCGCAGACCTTAATGATATGCTTTCCGTTGGGCTCCAGCGAGAAGTTTTCATAGAAGGTGGCCACGCTGTAGACCCGGGCCGTGCTCACACCCAGCTTTTCCGCCACCAGCGTCAACGCTTCCTCGCTGAGATACTTGTATTCCGCCTGGATATCCTGCATGATGGCGATGAGATTACAGGGCTGACAGCCTTGCGCCTCACAGATCTGCCCGATGCGTTCCAGAACATTGGTCTCATTTTTCTTCATTGGACATACCCCGCTTCTGTAACGGAGCAGCGCCGGCAGACCTGAGCCGGCGGCGCTCCTTAATTAACAATAATATAACTGAATCGCTGAACGGTTTTCCCGGGCAAAAGCCAAAATGGCCCCACTTCGCCCTTTTACCATATCATAGTTCTAACTTTATCGGAAACGCGCCCTTTTGTCAATAGTGATTATCACGGCTTTGGCAAAGAAACGGCCAATATTTTAATCCACTTTTTCTGGTAAGCCGCATTTTCTCCTGCAAAATCCAATCTATGGCGGCAAAAATCCATGCAGATCCTTCCATTTTGGGCATCCCGCCACATTTTCCCCGCCGGAAGAGCCGGCGCTTTGTCTATTGCTTTCTTCCCACTTTCGGATTGACAGCGCCGCCGCCGGATGCTACAGTGGTCTCAGGATCGCGCATCGATCCGGAAAGGAGACGCATTATGGAGCATACCGAGCCCTGCTGCCGGATCCTGCTCACCGGCTTTGACCCCTTTGGCGGCGAGGCCGTCAACCCGGCGCTGGAGGCTGTGAAGCGCGTCCAGTGTCCCGGTCTTTCGGTGGTCCCGCTGGAGGTTCCCACGGTCTTTGGCCGCGCGGAGGAGACCGTCATCCAGGCGATCAGGGCGCATCAGCCCCGGCTGGTGATCTGCGTGGGACAGGCCGCAGGCCGCGCCGCCATCACGCCGGAGCGGGTGGCCATCAATGTAGACGACGCCCGCATTCCGGACAACGCCGGAGCACAGCCCCAGGACCGGCCCATCGACCCCGCCGGCCCCGCCGCCTACTTCTCCACGCTCCCCATCCGGGCCATGGTCCAGGCCATCCGGCAGGCAGGCGTCCCGGCGGACATCTCCAATTCCGCAGGGACCTTCGTCTGCAACCATCTGATGTATTCCGTGCTGCATTACGCGGCAAAGGCCTGCCCCGGCCTTCCCGCCGGCTTTATCCATGTGCCCTGCATCCCTGCCCAGACCGAGGGCAAGGCCCTCCCCGCCCTGCCGCTGGAGGACATCGTCCGCGGACTGGAGGCCGCCGTTTTGGCCGCGGCCCAATCGCTCTGACCGCCGCAAAGCAAAAGCTCACGCATGGGGCGCCGCCCTGCGTGAGCTTCTTTTTATTCCGCCGCCTGCCCCTCCTGCAGGCCGATCTGCTGCTGCAGCACCTGCAGAAAGCGCTCTGCCGCCCGGGAAAAGACCTGATATTTTTTCCGCACCAGATACAGGCCCATCTCCAGCGCCGGCTCCATGGGCCGGTAACAGAGGTTGCTGTTGCCGCAGATGTTGATCAGATTCTGGAAGCAGATGGCATAGCCCACCCCCTCGGAGACCAGCAGCGACGCATTGTACAGCAGATTGTAGGTGGCCGCGATGTGCAGCGCATTGGGATCGCAGCGGAGCCAGGACGCCAGCCCCTCCCGGTCGAGCTGGTGGCTGCGGGAGAGGATCAGCGGCTTATCCCGCAGGTCCTCCGGGCGGATCACCGCCTTTTGGGCCAGCGGGCTGTCCTGCCGCAGCAAAACCGTCCAGCGGTCCCGGTGGGGCAGCCGGATCACATCATATTTCTGGCCCAGCTCCCCCGGCTCGGTCATCACCGTAAAGTCCAGCAGGCCCTTTTCCAGCCGGTCGCTGAGATCCTGGGCGTTGCCGCTGAACAGCTGATAGCGGATCTGGGGACAGGTCCGCTGCAGCGCCCGGGCCGCCTGGGCGATGATGCGCATTCCCTCGCTCTCGCAGCAGCCGATGTAAATATCGCCGGCGGGGATCTCCTCGTCCTTCCGCAGCTCACATTCCGTCTTTTCCACCAGCTCCACGATCTCCGAGGCCCGCTTGCGCAGCAAAAGGCCCTCCTCCGTCAGCGTGACCTTCCGGTTGCCCCGAAGAAACAGCCGCTTGCCCAGCTCCTTTTCCAGATCCATCAGCTGCCGGGAAAGGGTGGGCTGGGAAAGATGCAGCGCCTCCGCCGCGGCGGAGATGCTTTCCTCCCGGGCCACCGCCAAAAAATAATGCAAGACCCGCAGTTCCATGCGCTCGCCTCCCTTTTCTTCAGAATATCAGGTTTTCCCATGCCTGTCAATAATGGGTAGCCATTTGTTATAAGTATTTGATATTGTTCAAGGTTTGGAGTATGATAAGAACCGGTGATAAACGCAGAATGAAAGGAGCCTTCTTCCATGGCCCAACGGCTTATCCCCCTTCTTGTAGAATCCTTCTGGAAGATCCTGCTGCCCGGCCTCACCGTCGCCATCCCGCTGACCATCGTGTCCTTTGCGCTGGCGCTGATCATCGCCACGGGCACGGCGCTGGTGCAGTATGCCCGGATCCCCGTGCTGCGGCAGATCGCCCGGTTCTATATCTGGATCGTCCGCGGAACGCCGCTGCTGGTGCAGCTTTATGTGATCTTTTACGGCCTGCCCAAGCTGGGCATCGTACTGGAGCCGCTGCCTGCGGCTACCATCGTCTTCGCGCTGAACTCCGGCGCCTACGATGCGGAGACCATCCGCGCCGCGCTGGAATCGGTGTCCCGGGGGCAGCTGGAGGCAGGCGAATGCGTTGGCATGACCTATTTCCAGACCATCCGCCGCATCGTTCTGCCCCAGGCCATGCGGACGGCCTTCCCCTCTCTGGCCAATTCGCTGATCTCTCTGGTGAAGGATACCTCGCTGGCGGCCAACATCACCGTCACGGAGATGTTTATGGTGACCCAGCGCATCGTGGCCCGGACCTATGAGCCGCTGGCGCTCTATATCGAGGTGGGACTGATCTACCTGCTGTTTTCCACGGTGCTCACCAAGCTGCAGCGGGTGGGAGAAAAGAAGCTCAACGCCTATCAGAAACAGGAGGACGCATGATGCTGGAGCTCCGTGATATTTATAAGGCCTTTGGCCGGACAGAGGTGCTCAGGGGCGTGAGTCTTTCCGTGGAGCAGGGAGACGTTGTGGCCATTTTGGGCCCAAGCGGCTCCGGCAAGACCACGCTGCTGCGGTGTGTCAACTTTCTGGAGCGGGCCGACCGGGGAACCATGGACTTCGACGGCGAAACGCTGCAGCTGGACCGCGCCACCAAGCGGGACATCGCCCGGATTCGCCGGAAGACCGCCTTTGTCTTTCAAAACTACAATCTTTTTCTCAACAAGACCGCCCTGCAGAATGTGACGGAGGGCCTGATCGTGGCCCGGAAGATCCCAAAGGCCCAGGCGGAGGAGCTTGGGATGCAGATGCTGGCCAAGGTGGGCATGGCGGACCGGAGCGGCTATTATCCCAGCCAGCTCTCCGGCGGCCAGCAGCAGCGGGTGGCCATTGCCCGGGCGCTCGCCACCCGGCCGGAGATCATCTTCTTCGACGAGCCCACCTCCGCCCTGGATCCGGAGCTCACCGACGAGGTGCTTTCCGTCATGCGGCAGCTGGCGGAGGAGGGCATGACCATGCTGGTGGTGACCCACGAGATGGGCTTTGCCCGCAACGTATCCAATAAGGTCATTTTTATGGAAAACGGCGTTGTGGTGGAGGAGGCCCCCTCCCGGGAATTCTTCCAGGATCCCCGGGAAGAGCGGACCCGGGCCTTTCTCCGGACCGTCAGCGGCGATCGGCCGTCTTTCGTTTCAGATCGATGAAAATCTTTGAAATTCTTTGAAAAGGAGCGTTTTTATCATGAAAAAGAATCAGCTCGCGGCGCTTTTGCTGTGCGCCGCCCTGCTTTGCTCTCTGCTGCTCGCCGCCTGCGGCAAGGACGGCTCCGCCGATGATCAGCTCACCGGCGATCTGCTTTCCCGCATCCAGCAGAAGGGTGAGATCATCGTCGCCATGGAGGGCACCTGGGCCCCCTGGACCTATCACGACGAGGCCGACCAGCTGGTAGGCTATGATGTGGAGGTGGCAAAGGCCATCGCCGACAAGCTGGGCGTCAGCGTCACTTATGTGGAGGGTGAATGGGACGGCCTGCTGGCCGGTCTGGACGCAGGCCGCTATGACATCATGGTCAACGGCGTTGGCATCGAGCCGGGCCGGGAGGAAAAATATGATTTCTCCACGCCCTACGCTTATAACCGCACCGCCGTCATCGTCCGGGGCGATTATGATCTGATCCATTCCATGGAGGATCTGCAGGGCAAGACCACGGCCAACACCATCTCCAGCACCTACGCCAATCAGGCGGAGCAATACGGCGCCACTGTCACCGGCGTGGACGATCTGAACCAGACCATCGAGCTGCTGCTGGCCGGACGCATTGACGCCACCCTCAACGCCGAGGTGGTCTTTGCCGATTATCAGAAGGCGCATCCGGAGGCCAACATCAAGATCGCGGCCTATTCCGACGAGGTGGAGCGGGTGGCCATCCCCGTCCGCAAGGGCGAGGACAGCGCTTCCCTGCTGGCGGCCATCAACGATGCGCTGGCCCAGATGGATGCCGACGGCACGCTGACCCAGCTCTCGGAAAAATACTTCTCCACCGACATTTCCAAGCCCCAGTGATCGGGATCCTTTGCAAAAAAGACCCGGCAGGCACATCGCCTGCCGGGTCTGCTGCGTTTTCTGCAGTTATGCTTCCTCCCGGAAGCGAACGGCGGCCAGAACGGCGTTTTTCCCGTCGGGCCGCTTGACGGCCATGCGGCAAAGGCTGCCCTCCCGCTTCTGATACACGGTCAGCCGCTCCCCCTCATAGCAGGGTGCGGCATAATGCACCTCCATGGAGGTGATGCTGCCATCGGCCAGCGTTTTTGCGGGGAAGCAGTCCAGCAGCGCACGAACATACGCCACATTGTTCATGTGGCGGCCTACATCAATATCTGTAGAGCGGACGGCATATTCTCCCGCCCGGTCCTCCGGCGCAAAATCGTCCCGGAAGCGGGTGGGCGCGTCTGAAATGCCGGGCAGCTCCGCGAAGGGGAAGTCCATGGGAAAGCCCGTCTGCCCCATGGGCAGGATCCGGCCCTCCGGGCCAAGGACAGCCCATTGCGTCCGCCCCAGTGCCGCCAGCCGGTCGCCCTGATGCAGGCTGTAGCTCCGAAAGCAGCGCAGATCCTTTTCCCCGCAGCGCTCCGGCCAGGTGACCGCACGGACCTCCCGGGCCAGGGCCGGCCAGTTGAAAAAATCCACCCGGCAGTGGACCGTCAGCCAGAACTGCCCTCTGGCCGCCATGGCCGCGCCGCCCACGCCGATGCGCTCCGCATGCTCCGCCGCCATGGCCTGAAACAGGCGGAAGGCCGCCAGCGGCGTCATCCGGGCGGAAGCGCCGCAATCATCCGGCGCTAAAATAAAGCTCCGTTCGTAATAACCCTTTTCTTCCATAAAAACGCTCCTTCCGCAGCTTCGTTTTCTCCCGAATCATTCTGCCAGACCGTATTTTGTCTTGATCCGATCCAGCTTTTCCAGCATGGGCTCTGCCCCCAGCAGCAGGAAGACCGCCGTGGCCGCAGCCCGGACCAGATCCACCGGGATGCCCGTGATATAATAGCTCAGCACGATGGGCCAGCTGAGCTTGCCCGCCCACATCAGAGCCGAGGCGGGATTCATGATGCCGCCGTAGACCACAGTGGAGCAAAGCACGCCAAAGATGCAAAGGCTCAGCCTGCTCCGACGCAAAACGCCCTTCCGGTAAAAAACGCCGGCCAGCCAGCCCACGATGCCCATGGCAAACATCTGCCAGGGCGTCCAGGGTCCCTGCGAAAAGAGCATATTGGAGACCAGCATGGTCATGGCCCCCACCAGAAAGCCCGTCTCGCCGCCAAAGGCCACGCCCGCCAGGATCGTCATGGCCACAACAGGCTTGAACTCCGGCAGCATGAAGAAGGCCGCGCGTCCCGCCACATTCATGGCCACCAGAACGGCGATGAGCACAAGCTCCCGGGCCTGGGGCCTGCGGCCCTCAAAGATCAGGAAAAACGGCAGCATACATTCCAGCAGGATCAAAAGCGAAATGAAATAATACTTCCGTCCCTCCAGAAAATGCACGCCCACAAACAGCGTCAGCGGGATCAGCAGCAGGATCAGCACCGTAGCTGCCACGGTGCGCTTGCGCAGCCGGCGCTTTTCCACGGGCGTCTGCACCGGTCCGCCGGGAAGGCTTGCCCTCTGCCCCACCGACAGGGCAAACGCCAGCAGCGCCGCCGCCAGAGCAGCGTAGCGCAGCAGCCGATCCTTCGCCAACCCCGTCATCCCCTCTGCGCCGATCAGCTTGGACAGGTCGGTGACGCGGATGGCCTGAACGATCAGCGCAAGCGCCGCAAGTCCGGAGACGGCGGCAAGCGCCTTGCGCCAGACCGGCAGGCCCCGTGTGGCCGCAGCCTCCTTTTCCGGGGCAGGCGGCAGGCGGCGGTATTCCGGCAGGGCCGGCGTCTCCGGTATTTTCCCGCCGCAGGCGGCGATCACATCCTCCGGCGTCACCGCCCGGGGCAGCAGCTCCCGTGATATGCGGTTGGCGGCGGTGGTATAAAAGCTGTTTCCGGAGAAAAACGCCCAGGGCGGCCCCTCTGTAACGATATTGCCGTCAAAAAACAATGCGCAGCGGTCTGCGTATTTTGCGCAGAACTCGATATCGTGGCTGACCATCAGAATGGCCACGCCGGAGCGCTGCAGTGTCTGCAGGATCTGTCCAAAGGACTGCTTGAACTCCGCGTCCAGCCCCTTAGTAGGCTCGTCCAGCAGCAGGATATCCGGATCCCGCAGCAGCAGCTTGGCCAGCGCGGCCCGCTGCTGTTCCCCGCCGGAAAGATCATAGGGGTGGCGGTCCAAAAGCTCCGTCAGCCGGCACAGAGACACCACCCGCTCCAGCGCCGCATCCTTCCGCTCTGCCCGGGGCAAGACCTCCAGCAGATCCTCCCGGACGGTGGGGCGGACAAACAGCGTCTGCGGATCCTGCGGCAGCATGCCCACAGTCCCCCGGACCTCCAGCTCGCCCCGCCATGGCTTTTTCAGCCCGGCCAGCAGCTTCAGGCTGGTGGTCTTGCCGGTGCCGTTGCCCCCCAAAAGTGCCAGCAGCTGCCCCCGGCGCACCTCCAGCGAAAGGCCCTTCACCACATCCGGCCGATCCTGATCATATTTGAACCAAAGCTCTCGGGCGGAGATCAGCGCTTCCGTCTCCGGCGGGGGCGTCTCCTCCGGAAGCGCCTTCAGCGGATGCGCCGCTCCATAGTCCAGCAGCCAGCGCCGTCCGTCCCGCACGGAAACCGGGCAGGGCACCCTGGAATCTACGGCGCTCCAGATGCGCATGGCGGCGGGCATGGCAAGAAACATGGCGCTGCCGGCGTTTTTCAGCGCCGCACCCACCTCTGCCGGCGTTCCCGTGCAAAGCAGCGCACCCTTTTCCAAAACGGCCACCCGGGAGGCAAAGCCAAAGGCCTCCTCCAATCGGTGCTCCGTCAGGATGACCGTGGTGCCCAGCTCCCGGTTGATCCGGAAGAGCGTCGCCAGAAAATCCGAAGCGGCGATGGGGTCCAGCTGGCTGGTGGGCTCGTCCAGAATGAGCACGCTGGGCTGCAGCGCCATAACGGCCGCCAGATTCAAAAGCTGCTTCTGGCCGCCGGAAAGCTTCGCCACGCTTTTATGGAACCAGGTCTGGATCCCGAAAAAGGACGCCATCTCCGCCACCCGGCGGCGGATGGTGGGCGTATCATAGCCCAGGCTTTCCAGCCCGAAGGCCAGCTCGTG
>DHMK01000072.1:0-3559 GCA_002405755.1 Clostridiales bacterium UBA4644 | reverse complement strand
AGCTCGTGCCAGACCTTGTCCGTCACCAGCTGATTCTCCGGGCTCTGCTGAACGAAGCCGATGCGCTCCGTCTGCTCCCGCTGAGAAAAGCTTTCCAGCGGTCTGCCCTCCAGCAGGAGCTGCCCCGTCCGGCGTCCGTGGGGCGCCAGCGCGGGCTTCAGCTGCCGCAGCAGCGTGCTTTTGCCGCAGCCGGAGGGGCCGCAGAGCACCAAAAACTCGCCCCGCTCCACCGTCAGTGAAAGGGAACGGAGGGCCGGCTGGGTCTGCTCCGGATAAAAAAAGCTCAGGTCCCGGATCGTAAAGAGCTCCATTTGGCGTCCTCCCTCCAGTTCAGCATTACCGGCGTCAGGCAAAGGCAAAGATAGACCAGGACGAAGCTGGCCGTCATGGGCGTCAGCGGAACGCCCTTCACCGTGGGGTAATAGCGGAAGGCCATCCCGCCGGCCATCCAGCCGGCGATCAGATCAAAGCCGCAGAAGCCCAGCCAGGCCAGCGCGGCCCGATCCCGGCTGTCCAGCCGATAGATGGTAAAGGCCGTCCGTCCCGGCAGGCCATAGCCCCGGGCACGCATGGAATCCGCCGTCTCGATGGCGTTTTCCAGGCTCCAGGTGACCGTGATGGAAAAGATCCGCAGGGCATTTTTCACCCGGCGGAGCAAGCCGCCGCTTTGCGCGTCATGACCAAGACACGTCTGGGCCTCGCCCACGGTGTGCAGCTGCGCCCGGAACCGGGGGATAAACCGCAGCGCCATGGAAAGCACCAGCGAAAGCGCCGGGATGATCCGGCCGAACAGATAGACGAGCTTATCCGAGGTCATCACCTGCTGATAGCTGGAAAACCACAACGCCACCGCCGTCAGCATGACGGCCGCTGCCGCGCCATAGAGGATGGATTCCAGCGTCAGGGGGTTGCCGCCGGGAAGATAAGTCAGGATGGTCGCGCCCTCATGATTAAAGGCCGGGTTTATCGCTGCGGCAAACAGCGCCATGGGCAGCAGCCCCGCCGCGGCAAAGCGCACGGCCCTTTTCCCCCGCAGCGAAATATCATAGGCCAGCGCCCCGGTCAGGGAGATCAGGAGATAGACCGGGTGCATCAGGCACATGGAAAAGAGCAGGACCATGGCATAATATAGAAAATTCACCGCCGGGTGATAGCCCGAAAAGGCGTCTTGCTTTCTCATTCGTTTCCTTCCGCGGCATAACCGCCGCCCACATCCTCGCCAAGCTCACAGGTATAGACCCATTCCACCACATCGCCGTCCTGCAGCAGATAGCGGCTGCAGCCATAGTTTGGGAACCAGCCGTTGACCCGATACATCCAGCCGGAGCGGTCGCCCGCGTCAAACTCATACAGGTTTGCGATGCCCTCGATATAGGCGGAATCGTAGAGGGGCGTGTCGGAATACTCCATATGGATCTTCTGCTGCCGGCAGATTCGCTGGAGCGCGTCAAACACGCTCTCGCCTTCCTTGAATATAACAGAAACCGGCTCCAAAATCCAGCCATTTTCCGGCACCAGATCGATTTTTTCCGGTTCGCACAGCGCCAGATGATCCAGAATGGAGGCGCAGGAGATGGAGATCGTGCAGGAGGATTCGCCGTCCTCTGCCGGACGCTCCCCGCCCCGGAAAAAGACTGCGGCCAGCGCCGCCAGCACCAGCAGCGCCAGCGCTGCGGCCATCCACTTTCCCTTGTGCTTTTTCCAGAACATTTCCGATCAACTCCGTATTTTTCTATTGTTCCACGGGCTATGCCAGCCATGCAGGCTGCGTTTTGCAGAAAAAAACCGCCATTTTAAGAAAATGGCGGACCTCGTTCAAACAGTTTTTCCGCTTTGGAACGGCTTTGGCACACAGCGCCGCCCCCGTTTTCGGACGCATGGGGCTGCGGGCCGAACGCCGGCCCTCCCCTGTTTTCGGAATGATTATACCGGATTTTCCGGGAGATTGCAAGCGGTTTGCGGAAGAATGGGGAAAGCCCCGAAGCCGGAGACTTCGGGGCTTGACGCAGGGATCAAACAAGAGCTAACGGATACCCGCTCTTGCACTCTCTTCCGGCAGAAAAGGACTCACAGATCATTTGATCGTCCACATGTCGGATGTGTTTTTCTTCTCAGCAAGCGTAAGCGAACCGATGGCACACAGTTCGTTGCTGGCATCATACTGGGAAACCGTAACGCTTACCGTACCGGTCAAATAGTTTTCCGTGGTATTGGTATAGACCTTAAGCGTTGTGCCCTCAAGCTTGTATTCGGGACGACCGCTTGCAGTTTTTTCATTTACGATCTCAACGCGCTCAATTTTGCCAAAAACATTACCATTCTCGACAGGCGTGCTTGCACCCAAAGTGAAGGTGATTCCTCTCAAGTTCACACTTCCATCCTCATTATAAGAGGTCAACTGTGCCGTCAGCTGCGCCTTGGCCGTGGCGCCTTCCGCAACGCTAACCGTGTAATTGCCTTCAGCTTCATTCTTAGTGGGGGTTGTGCGTTCAAGCTGAGATACATTTTCAGCAGGCAGCTTGGCATTGGATACCTCAGCCCCATCAAGATAAACCTCTTCATTGCCCACTCCGACTCCGTAGTACTTATAGCCGTTTATGGAGCCGTTTATGCGCATCTTAGCGTCTTTAATACCGGTGTCAGTTGCTTTGTCAAGCTTGATCGTGGCCTTTCCAGCTCCAGGGTAGGTGTGTCCCACCAGAACGGCGGCAGAGCTATTTTGTTTGCTGATGATGGTGGCGTCACAGGAGCACTTCACAAATTCAACCGTGTAGTCAAAACCTACACCATCACTATTCTTCGAACCGTAGTTGACAAAAGCGCCCATGTTCCAGAGACCTTCCATATAGCCGGAAACCTTCACGTTCTCAAACTTGGTGTTCGGTCCTGCAATGTTGAACACCAGCGAATTCGGGGTGTTCATGACAGCCGTGAAGTTCTTCAGAACGGTTGCTTCATCGTCGCCGTTCTTGCCGTTGCCCACATTATGGAACAGGGATTTTTTAAGGTTATTCAGGGTAACGCCGTTGCCGTCGAATTCACCGTAAAGATCAAGCCACGAAACATTGGAGCAATCGATCTCCGTTACGCCGTCCGCAACCTTATAGTAGGTGTATGTACCGTTATTCTTAATTGCAGAAAGCATAAGTGCATTATGAATCTGATAAGGATCATCCTTTGTACCTTTGCCGATGGGGAATTCCGCCGTTTTATCGTACTCGTTATTTTCGCTGTCGTATTCATAAGTGTACTGAGTTGCATAAACCGTAATGCCGATGCCGTCTGCGGACAGGTTCTGATACTCATTTCCTGCTTTTTCCTTCATTGTGCCGGAAATGGTGATAAGCGAGGTTTCTTCCACTTCTTCTTTCGTGCCAGCGGTCGCTGTTTTGCCCTTGGGCAGCAGGACGCCCTCCCAATCAGCAAGTGCAACTTTTCCAGCGTCACCGATTTCAACAAAGAAATCGATCGCTTCAAGCAGCTTTGCGTTGCCGTTCACGCCGCTGATAACCGCCTTGTACTTGAACGCAAGGTTGCCCTTGTTCACGATCTTGAAGGA
>DHMK01000079.1 GCA_002405755.1 Clostridiales bacterium UBA4644 | reverse complement strand
AAGCGGTTTTTCGACAGTCTCAGCGCCAGCCGATGGGCTGGCGCTTGCTTTGCATCGGTTTTTTATTCCGTCTTTTCGCGGCGGGGGAGGATGACCTCCAGCACCCGCATCCGCAGCAGCTCCCGCTGCATCAGCGGATTTTCCATGGACTTTTCCACGGATTCCTCGGTGGTATCGTAGCGCAGGGCGATCTCCTTGATGGCTCTGCGGCGGAAGGCGCCGTCGATGATCAGGCCCTCGGCCTGCTGCACCGCCCGCATGAGCACGTCCTGCCGCAGCTTCAGAATGGCGCTCTTCCGCGCCGTCTCCCGATATTCCTCCTCCGAAAGGCCGGCAGACTGGCAATACTGCTCCAGCGTGATCCCCTTGGCCGCCAGCCGATTTTCCATCTGGCCGCTCTGCTGGTCCGCCTCCTGCTGGATCATGCTCTCGGGCAGCTCCACCTGCATATTGTCTGCCGCCATGTTCAGGGCCGCATCCTCCAGGGCGGAAAGATACTGGGCCTGCTTGTCCGCCAGCAGATGGGTCCGCAGGCTCTCCCGCAGCTCCGCCAGGGAGCATTCAAAATATTTTTGGGCAAAGGCGTCGTCCACCTGAGGCTCCACCTTTTCATAGACCTTGCGCAGCTTCACATGGAACACCGCGTCCCGTCCCGCCAGCTCCGGGCTGTAATTCTGCGGGAAGGTCACGGGGACGTCCCGCTCCTGGCCGGCCGACATGCCCACAATGCCCTCCTCCAGCCCGGGGATGAAGGTATGGCTGCCCAGCTCCAGAGGATAATCCTCCGCCTTGCCGCCGGCAAAGGCCCTTCCGTCCACAAAGCCCTCCAGATCCAGCCGCACGGAATCTCCCAGGGCCGCGGGCCGGTCCAGCGTCTTTTCCTCCGCCGCCCGGGCGGCGAACAGCTCCAGCGTCTGCTCCACCTCTTCCCCGGTGACGGCAGGCTTGTCCAGCTGGGGCCGCATATCCTTATATTCGCCCAGCGTGGCCTGGGGATAGAGATCCAGCACCGCCGTGAACCGCAGGCCGGTGGGGTCGGTGCCGCAGCTGGAAAAGGCGGGATAGCCCACGGTCTCCAGCGCCTCCTGCTCCAGCGCCTCCTGCAGCGCCTGCTGGCAGCACCGCTGGGCGGCGGCGGGATAAAAATACTGCGCTCCCAGCACCGCCTCCGCCTGGGCCCGGGTGGCGGTCTTTTTATCCACGCCGGGCAGGTCCAGCTCCGGCAGAGCCTCGGTAAAGGCAAGCTCCAGCTGGCGGGCAAACTCCGCCGCCGGTACATGGAGCTGCAGCAGCAGCTGACCCTTGGCATTGCGGACGCGGTTCTCGATCTTCCATTCCATAAATCGGCTTCCTCCTGTGCGCCGCCCGGCGGGCGGACGCTTTGTTTTTTCTTCAGATCAAAAATATCATACCATTTTCCCGGAAAAAGCGCAATGCACGCTGGACAAATCCGCCGGGAAATTTTATCATAGGGACAGAGCATGGAAAAAGGGGGGCGGGACCGTGGAAGTCCAACGCGCCATTGAAATTTTATATCAGGACGGGGCGCTGCTGGCGTGCGTCAAGCCGGCGGGCGTCCCCTCCCAGGGCGCGGAGGGGGACGCGCTGCCCGCGCTTCTGGCCCGGCAGACCGGCGGAGCCGTTTTCCCCGTACACCGGCTGGATCAGGCGGCTTCGGGGCTGATGGTCTTCGCCCGGAGCCGTCAGGCTGCCGCCGCCCTCTCCGCCGCCGTGGCGGAGGGACGCATGGAAAAGGAATATTTCGCCCTGCTTTCCGGCGCGCCGGAGCCGCCGGAGGGCCGCCTGGAGGATCTGCTCTTCAAGGACAGCCGCCGGGGCAAGGTCTTCCCGGTCAAGTCCCTGCGCAAGGGCGTCCGCCCGGCGGCGCTGACCTACCGGCTCCTGCAGCGGCAGGGAGAGGTCTCCCTCGTGCGCGCAGCGCTGGAGACCGGCCGCACCCACCAGATCCGCGTCCAGTTCGCCAGCCGGGGCATGCCCCTTCTGGGCGACGGGAAATATGGCAGCCGGATCAAGGGCGGGCTGATGCTCTGGTCCTGCCGTCTGGCCTTTTCCCATCCGTTGGATGACCGGCACATGGTCCTTTACCGCGCGCCGGACTGGCCCGGCTGGCGCTTCCCCGCGGAATAAAAAGGCTCAGATCCGTCCCCAGTCCGCCGTCTCCCGGCCTCCGCCGGCCTCCAGCCAATCCAGCGCCGCCCCCGGCTGGGAAAACGCCGCCCAAAGCCCCCGGCATTCCTCCGTCATAAAGCCCTGCCGGATGGCGTTTTCCAAAAGGGCCAGCAGCGGCGCATAATATTCCTCAAAGTTCAGCAGCAAAACGGGCTTGCCGTGCCGTCCCAGCTGCTTCAGCGTCAGGATCTCAAACAGCTCGTCGAAGGTGCCGATGCCGCCGGGGGCCGCTGCAAAGGCGTCGGAGCCGTCCTCCAGGATCTGCTTCCGCTGACGCATGGTGTCAGTGAAGATCAGCTCGGTGCAGCCGGGATAGAGCACGCCCTCCTGATCGAAAAACCGGGGCGCGATGCCGATGATCCGGCCGCCCGCCGCGCTGCAGCCCCGGGCCACGGCGCCCATGAGTCCTCTTGCGCCTCCGCCGAACAGCAGGGTATGCCCTCTTTGGGCCAGCTCCCGGCCAAAGGTCTCCGCGGCGGAGAGAAAGGCCGGGGCGATCCGGTCGCTGGAAGCGCCGTAAAAACAGATGCGCATAGGCTTGCTCCTTTCGAAAAAACAGAAAATTTACTTGAAAAGCAGGGCCTCTTGCCCTTATCATAAAGATAATAAAAGAAAACGCCCCGCCGCGCAAGAGCGCGGCAGGAAAAAATCCCATATAGGCAAAAAAGGAGTGCAACGCAATGGAATACGATCCCAAAAAAGTCATTTGCAGCTGCTCCCGGGCCACCTGCGGCGACGTGGCAGACGCCGTCAAGGCCGGAGCAAAGACCCTGGAGGAGGTGCGCCAGCGCACCCGCGCCACCGCCTTCTGCGGCTCCTGCACGGAGCGGGTCACGGCATTTATGGAGCAGGTCCTTTCGGGAGAGGCCGTCCCCGTGGAGGCTCCGCCGGCGGAGACCGATCTTTCCCAGCAGCCCGCCGCCATCCTGCGGGAGGTCTGCCAGGATATTTACATGGTGGGCGCTTCCGACCGGCGGCTGGACCTGTTTGAAAACCAGTATCCCCTGAAAAACGGCGTTTCCTACAACAGCTATCTGATCCTGGACCAGAAGACCGCCCTGCTGGATACGGTGGACCAGTCGGTGCAGGAGGTGTTTCTGCGCAATGTGGAGGCCGGGCTGGCGGGCCGCAGGCTGGATCATATCATCGTGAACCACATGGAGCCGGACCACTGCGCCGCCCTGCGGGCAGTTCTGGAGCGGCATCCGGAGAGCCAGATCGTCTGCACCGCCGCCGCCAAAAAGATGATCGGCCAGTTTTTCGGTCCGGCCATGGAGGCACGGGCCCAGGAGGTACGGGACGGCATCTCCGTCATGCTGGGGCGGCATATCCTCTCCTTCCACACCGCCCCCATGGTCCATTGGCCGGAGACCATGGTCACCTACGACCGCACCTCCGAAACGCTGTTTTCCGCCGACGCCTTCGGCACCTTCGGCGCGCTGGACGGCAATCTTTTTGCCGATCAGGTAGACTTTGAGCGGGACTTTATGGACGAGGCCCGGCGGTATTATACCAACATCGTGGGCAAATACGGCGCGCCGGTGCAGGCGCTGCTGCAGAAGGCCGCGGGCCTGAAGCTCCAGCGGATCTGCCCCCTCCACGGCCCCGTCTGGCGGCGGGATCTGGGCGTTTTTCTGGACAAATATCAGAAATGGAGCACCTATACCCCGGAGGAGAAGGGCGTGGTCATCGCCTACGCCTCCATTTACGGCAACACGGAGCTGGCCTGCCAGGCGCTGGCCAACGCCCTCAGCGAGGAGGGCGTGCGGGATGTGCGGATGTATGACGTTTCCGTCACCGACAGCTCGGAGATCCTCTCCGAGGCCTTCCGCCGGTCGCATCTGGTGCTGGCCTCCGTCACCTTCAACGGCGGCCTGTTCCCCAATATGGAAAAGCTGCTGCTGGAGCTTCGGTCCCACGGCCTGAAAAACCGCACCGTCGCCCTGATGGAAAACGGCACCTGGGCCCCCGTCTCCGGCAGGAAGATGCAGGAGCTCCTCTCCGGCATGGCCGTCACCCTGCTGGACCAGAGGATCACCCTGTCCTCCACGCTGAAGCAGGGCCAGCTGGCAGAGATCCGTGCTCTGGCCAAAACCATCGCCCGGCAGATCCTCGAATAACCAAGCTTTCCCGTTTTTCTCCCTTCCCCGCCTGCGGCTCCGGCCTCGGGCGGGGATCTTTTTTGTCCGCCGCACCTGTCAAGAGACGCGCCCTCCGCAGACACTTCCCTCCCTGGGCGTTATACTGCCGGAAGCGGAAAGGAGGGCAGGGCGGCTTTTTGATCGGGCCGCCAAAGCCCGCAGGGCGGGCAAAGCCTGCTTTGCGGAAACAAGCAGGGCGGCCTTTTGCCGCCCGGAAAGGAAGGTTTATGTTATGAAAGAAAAAATCTGTATTCTGCTGGGGCTGGTCGGCGGGGCGGTATCGGCGGCGTTCGGCGGGTGGAGCGGGGCCATGACCACGCTTGCGCTGTGCATGGCCGTCGACTA
>DHMK01000045.1 GCA_002405755.1 Clostridiales bacterium UBA4644 | reverse complement strand
CCCTTCGTTATGGAGCTGCCCGCTTACCACGTGCCTGCATGGGGCAACGTCTTCCGTGCAACCTGGGAGCGTGGCTGGTCCTTCATCAAGCGTGCTGGTTCCGTCATTCTGGCGGCTACCGTTGTGCTGTGGTTCCTGCAGGGCTTTGGTTTTGAGAACGGTGCATTCGGCATGGTCGAAGATCAGGACAACTCCGTGCTGGCTGCAATCGCAACCAAGATCGCTTGGATCTTCGCTCCTCTGGGCTTCGGCAACTGGCGTGCTACCGTTGCTTCTGTCTCCGGCCTGATCGCAAAGGAAAACGTGGTTGGCACCTTCGGCGTCCTGTATCACTTCGGCGGCGAGCTGTCTGAGAACGGTGACGAGATCTGGGCTGCTGTTGCTCAGGATTACACTGCACTGTCTGCTTACTCCTTCATGATCTTCAATCTGCTGTGCGCTCCTTGCTTCGCTGCAATGGGTGCAATCAAGAGAGAGATGAACAATACCAAGTGGTTCTGGTTTGCAATCGGCTATCAGTGCGGATTTGCTTATGTAATCGCCCTGATGATTAACCAGTTCGGCAACGCCTTTACCGGCAGCCTGAATGTCCTCGGCCTGATCGCGGCCATCGCGGCACTTGCACTCATCGTGTATATGCTCTTCAAGCCCTATAAGGAAGCCAACAAGCTCACCACCAAGGTCCGCTGAGCAGACCTTGCCCTGAATGATACCGGAAAGGAGCGATCTTCATGTTACATTGGATCTCGGCAAATCTCGGCACCATCGTGATCGCAGGCGTTTTGCTTACCGTCATCGTTCTGATCTCCATTCAGCTGATCCGGGATAAAAGGAAAGGGAAGTCCTCCTGCGGCTGCAACTGCGCCCACTGTGCCATGGCCGGACAGTGCCACGGCGGCGCAAAGCAGCATTCCGGAACGAAATAAGCCACGCGCCGGGGGCGCGGAGCCGCTCCGCGCCCCCGCTTTCAGAAAGCTCACGGACCCATGAAACGCGGAGGTTTCCCCGATGACATCCAACCCGATCCGGGCGCTCACGCCCACCGCCATCAAATATCTGCTGACGCTTTCTCAGCTTTGCGCGCCGGGAAAGGGCGCCCGTTGCGTGACCGTAGCGGAGCGGCTGGGCGTCTCCAAGCCCAGCGTCCATTCCATGGTCCGAAACCTTTCCGCACTGGGGCTGGTCCAGAAGGAGCCCTACGGGATCGTCTACCTGACCGGGGAGGGCAGAGACGCTGCAGCTCTTTACGAGACCTGCTATGCGCCCCTTTGCCAGCGGATCCGGGAGACCCTGGGACTGGAGGAGGAGGCCTGCATCAATGCGGCCTGTGCCGTTCTGGCGCAGGTCCCCGACCAGCTGGACGAGCTGGCCCGGCGGCTGAGCTGAGCCGCTCTCCCCTGCCGCCGCCCAAACGCGGTCCTGCCTTTGCAGACCGCTTTTTTCAAAACCGTTAGTTAAAGCACCTTAACCAAAGAAAGGAGATGACCATGAGCGTCGTCATTTTAGGTGGGAACGAATGCATGGAGCGCCGTTATATGGAGCTCTGCGAGGCCTATGCCTGCCAGGCGAAGATCATTACCAAGACCTCCGGCGGCCTGAAAAACAAGCTGGGCAGCCCGGATCTGCTGATCTTTTTTACCAACACCATGTCCCACAAGATGCTGCAGGGGGCGCTCAGTGAGATGCGGGGCAAGCCCGCTGTCATCGAGCGCTGTCACACCAGCTCCCTTTCCGCCCTGCGGGGGATCCTGCAGAAGCACGCCAAGCCAGACTGACCTGCCAGAAAGGAGAATGGAACCATGCCGGAAGAGATCATGATCCAGCAATGCGCCCCCACGCTGGCGGGCATCAAAACGGGCAGCCTTTTTTCCTGCCCCTACGAAACAGAGCAGAGCCTTTTGGAGGATGTACGCCGGATGAACGGGCTGCTGGTGCCAAAGGGGCTGTGTCTGCTGCCGCTGCGCTATGAAAACAGCCGGGTGCTGCTTTACCTTTACCGGCCCCGAGCGCTGCAGAAGGACCTTTCCGACGCCCAGGCCGCCCGGATCCTGCAGGATGCAGGCTATCATCTCTGCGGCAGCGGCAGCCACTGTCTTACCCATCTGGTGCGGCGGCTGCGGGAAAATCCGGAGTTTCCTCACGAGATCGGTCTGTTTCTCAGCTATCCGCCGGAGGATGTGCAGGGCTTTATCGACAATAAGGCCCGGGATTTCAAATGCGCCGGGCTTTGGAAGGTCTATGGCGACGAAGCGCGCGCCCAGGCGCTGTTTGCACAGTACCGGGAATGCACCAGACAATACTGCGCCCTGTATCAGGCCGGCTCTCCCCTGAGCCAGCTGGCCGTTGCGGGATAAAAAGAAAAGAAACAAGGCGGCCGCCGGAGCATATCCGGCAGGCCGCCTTGCTTTATTCTGCTTCAATCAAAGGGTATCCCGGTATTTTTCCATGATCCCGGCGAAAAGGCTGCCGTTGGTGGGCGGCGTGATGGTGATGGCGTTGGCGCCGGCCTCAATGGTCTCCAGAATGGATGCGTCCGTGGGCCCGCCGGTGGCGATGATGGGCAGCTCCGGAAACTCCGCCCGCAGCTTGCGGACGATCCGCGCCGTATTGGCCGCGCCGGAAACATTGACAAAATCCGCTCCCGCGGCGATGCGTCCCGCCACATCCATCCGTTCGGAGACCACCGTCACGATGACGGGGATATCCACCGCGCTTTTGATCTTGCGGATCACCTCGCAGGGCATGGGCGCGTTGACCACGACGCCGTAAGCCCCCTGATGCTCCGCCTGCATGGCCAGCTGAACGCTCCGGTCGCCGGAGGTGATGCCGCCGCCCACGCCTACGAACACCGGCACATCGGAGACCTGGATGATGGCCTGAGAGATGGCGGCCTGAGGCGTGAAGGGATAGACGGCGATGACTGCGTCTGCATTGATGTTTTTGATGATGGCCACATCCGTGGAAAAGGCAATGGATTTGATGCGCTTTCCGAAAATGCGGATGCCGCTGCATTTGCTGATGCAGAAGGGCAGCAGCAGCGTGTGGTCCCGAAGGGTCCCGGAATAGGACGGTACTTTTTTCTCCATACAGGCTCCTTTCTTTGGTCTCTCAGGGCGGTTCCGATGGGCAGGCTTCTCAGCTGTGGCGGTAGATCCGCTTATTATCCAGGGCAAAGATCCGGTCGGAGAACGCGCCGGGCTCGGTTTTTTCCAGCGCCTCCCGATAGATCTCCATGCGGCTGTCCATCATGTCGATATAGGAAAGCAGCTCGCTCTCCGCGCAGACCGGCGCCACCGCCGCGCCAAACTCCGGCGCGCCGTGATGGGAAAGGATCATATGCTGCAGAAGCAGGCTCTTTTCCTCTGGGATATTCAGCTCCCGGCAGACCTGCGCCGTCTCCTCCGCGCCCATCACCAAGTGGCCCAGCAGCTGTCCCGCCACGGAATAATCCGTCACCAGCCCCGTGGGCGAAAGGGAAAACTCCCGGATCTTGGCAAAATCATGGAGAAACGCCCCCGCCAGCAGCAGCTCCCGATCCAGCAGGTCTCCGTAGAGCTTCGCCAGAAACAGGGCGGTCTTCATCATATAGGCCGTGTGCATCAGAAGACCGTGGACAAAGCTGTGGTGGACGCTTTTTGCGGCGGGGATGGTGACGAAGGCGTCCCGATGGCGGCTCAGCATCTCCCGGCAAACCCGCTGGTAGTCGGCGTCTTCCATGGCGGAGAGCGTCTGCTCCAGCTCCGCCAGCGTCCGGTTTACGTCGATGGGCGCCGTTGGCACCAGATCGCTCAGCTTATAAGGATCCTCCGGCCCGGCCAGCCGGATCCGGTCGGCCGTCACCTGCAGGCTACCCCGAAACTCCGAGACCCGGCCCACGATACAGACCACCTTTCCCTGATCCGCTTCGCCCAGCGGGCCGGAATAATCCCAGACCTTCAGCTCCACGGCGGCGGTCTTATCCGCCAGCTGGCCGGAAAGATAGGGCTTTCCCACGGCGGTAGACCGCAGGCTGGCCTGCCGCAGCAAAAAACAGCCGGAAAGGCTCTGTCCGCTTTCAATATCACAAAGATGCATGCTCTCTTCTCCTTCGCTGCCGGTCGTTCCGGCGAATTGATTTTACCATAGTCCCGCCGTCATTTCAACGCGGGTTTTGCAAAGTTTTCGTTTTGGGGCAGAAAAGCTTTTCTTTTTTCATATTTTATGGTAAACTGAAGCAATCAACGGAGGAGGCGCATTATGGCAAAGGAAGGCAAGCAACGGCCGGCGGCGGTCCGGGTGGTCCGTCAGCTGACTGTGCGTTATTTTCAGGATACGGTCAGCCGCTCTGCTGCGGAGCTGGCCTATTACCTGCTGTTCGCCCTGTTTCCAACGCTGATCTTTCTCAACGCGGCCCTGAGCCTGCTGCATCTTTCCGAGGAATCGCTGCCGGCCAATCTGGGGGCTGTGCTTCCGCCGCAGGTGCTGGAGATCATCTCCTCCTACCTTTCCTATATCCAGGGGCTGGACGCGCGGGTGCTGCTTTACGCCTGTCTGGTGCTGGCGGTCTATGCCATTTCCCGGGCCATGGTCTCGCTGATGCGCTCCGTTTCCCGGGCCTACCGGATCCCCCGGCAGGGCTTTCTCAATTCCATCATCGCCGTGGTGATGGCCGTCGCCATGATGGCGGTGACGGTGCTTTTGCTGGTGCTGCTGATGGTCAGCGAAAATCTGCTGCTGCAGATCAACCAGGTGATCACCGTCCCCCCGGTATTGATCCAGATCTGGGGCTTTCTGCGGCTGACGGTGGCGCCTCTGCTGATGTTTGGCTTTCTGGCAGGCTTTTACGCCGTGGTGAGCTTTGGAAAATATACCTTCCTGCAGGCTCTGCCCGGGGCGGGGGCGGCCGTGGTGAGCTGGTTCGTTCTGACCACCGGCTTTTCCTATTACATGAACAATTTTTCCCGATATTCCATTCTTTACGGCTCGCTGGCCGCCTTTATGGTGCTGATGCTCTGGCTCCACCTGACGGGGACCGTCTTTATCATGGGCGGCGAGCTGAACCATGCGCTGGCCCAGGCAAAACGCGCCGCCCATCCGGCGGACGAACTCATCATCATCAAGGAGGAACACCCCGATGGACCGTAAGATCCCCATCCATATTTCTTTTTATAATGACCGCTGGGAGAAAATGATCTCCGATGGAATGCACGCCCTGGGCTGGGAGCCTGTTTTTCTCCATGGCGAGGTGCAGCTTTCCGACATTCAGGACAGCGAGGTCCTCTTCGGGATGTTTCCCCCGGCGCTGCTGGCCCAGTGCCCCCGGCTGCGGTGGCTCCAGTGCTCCTTCGCCGGCGTTGACACCTACACGGCCCCCGGCGTCTTCGTCCGGCCGGACGCCATCCTGACCAACGCCTCCGGCGCTTACGGCATCACCATCTCCGAGCACATGATCTGCGTTTTGCTGATGATGATGCGGCGGATGCCGGAATATCAGGCGCTGATCGCCCAGCGGGGCTGGCAGATCCTGGGCGATATCCGCTCCATCTACGGCAGCACCGTCACCGTGGTTGGCATGGGCGATATCGGCAGCAATTTCGGCCGGCGGCTCAAGGCCATGGGGGCAACCGTCCGGGGCGTGCGCCGCACTCTTCGGGAAAAGCCGGACTGGGCGGATCAGGTCTACCCTGTGGAGCGGCTGAACGAAGCGCTGGCGGGGGCAGACGCCGTGGCCCTCTGTCTGCCCGGGACGGAGAACACCCGGAGCATTCTGGGTCAGGCCCAGTTTGACGCCATGGCTCCGGGGACCTATGTGATCAATGTGGGCCGGGGCACCGCCATCGACCAGCAGGCGCTGGATCGGGCGCTGCGCTCCGGCAGGCTGGCGGGCGCGGCGCTGGATGTGGCCACGCCGGAGCCTCTGCCGCAGGATCATTTCCTCTGGGACACGCCCAACCTGCTGCTGACGCCCCATGTTTCCGGCAATATGTCCCTGCCCCGCACCTGTGAGCTGGTCATCGAGATCTTTTTGCGCAACCTGGCCCATTGGGAAAAGGGCGAGCCGCTGGAGCATCAGGTGGACCGGACGCAGGGCTATTAAGCTATAAAAGCGAAGAATAACAGGACCCCCGGCGGCAAAGCCGCCGGGGGGTGTTTTGCTCAGCGCATTGCTTTAGGGCTCGTCGCCGGGCTCGGGATCCGGATTGCCGCCGCTTGTGGCGGGCCATGCCTGACCGTCTACGGTCACATTTGTCGCCTGAACAGTCACGCCAGTTGCGGCAACAATGCTGTTGCTGCCAACCATATTGGTGATCGTGACATTTTCAAGAATCAGCGTCATCGTGCCCTTCTCGGTCTTGCACTTGATGGCGGAGCTGTCGTTCTTCAGCCACGCTTTACCGGTTACATCAGTATCCCAACCGCAGCTGTTGAAGGTGGTATCCTTAACCGTAACATTGCAGGTACCCGCGCCCTTATGGCTAATCTTCATGCCAGCGGCGCATCCTTCGAAAGAAGAATTCGTCACGATAACATCGCCGTCGCAGGCCTTATAAACGCCCTGATTGCTTCCGCTGACCTTGCAGTTGTTCATGGTCAGATTGATGGTGCCGGTTTTATCGGAAAGGTAAAAGATCCCATCGGCTGGAATCTTATTGATGCCAGCGCCCTCATAAGTGCAGTTTTCGAGAATAACATTCTGCGTAACACCATCTGCAGGCGACTGGCCAAAGATTCTGATGTTCTTGGCATCGTAAACCTTCAGCGTAACGTTTTCATTTCTGCTATTGTTTGGATTATTGGCATCAGCATTATAGCTCATCGCGATCTCGCCATATTGCATGTCTGCGCCGTTGGCATAGACGGTCAAATCCTTTGTCAGAGCAGGCGTTCTATTGGTCTGCGAGGACATATTCAGATTTACAGTCGCATCCGCTTTGAGATAGACCGTAGTCGCGCCGGCTTCAATCGCGTCGGTGAGATCGGCTACATACTTTACTGCGCCATTGTTGTCGACATAGGCCGCAGTTGCAGGCGCTGTTGCGGATGAACCAGTCCATGTAGAGTAATCAACGCTTTCGGGGAAGCTCTCCGTTGTCACGCCGGCGGGATAGGTCAGATAAGTAGCGTCCTTATCATACTGATCATCAAAGCTATCGTATTCCACGGTGTCCTGCGTGGCGTAGACGGTAATGGTGATGCCGTCCAGCGTCAGGTTCTGGTAGTTGTTGCCGGCATCTTTGTCCATCACGCCCTTGATGTAATACACATCGCTGGTCTTTGCACCCGCCGTCAGGTTGCCGGTGAACTCGTCAAGAGGCGTTCCCTCGTCGTTGATATCGTTTTTCACCAGATAGAAGTCGATCACATCCAGCAGATCATAGCCGCCGTCGTTGGTAGCAGTGGTGCCCTTGTTGACCTGCGCCTTCCACTTCAGGGCCAGATTGCCCTTGTTGGCAATGCGGAAGCCCTGGGTCAGATAACGGCAGCCCGGCTCCCAGAGGATCTGAGCTTCGGCTCCAGTATCCGTCGTTGCATCAGCCTTGGTGAACTTCAGCGCATCAAGATGATCTTCACCGGTCTCACCGATAATATCCACCTTCAGATTACCGGAAACGATCTGATTGACCCCCGTCGTCGCCGTATCGGTGAACCAGGC
>DHMK01000025.1:1605-4326 GCA_002405755.1 Clostridiales bacterium UBA4644 | reverse complement strand
GGGCGCTGGCGGATCGTCACGCCGGAGATGAGCTGCCGCAGCACGGCGCTGACCGGCAGCCCAGAGACAGCGCAGAGCTGCCGGAGCTTCTCACGCTCCACTGCGGTGAGCCGCGCGGATACCATGTAGTCTTTATTGCTCGTCCTGTTCGCTCCTTTCTACGGCCTGAAGCCGCAAAACTCTCCGCCCGCAGGCGGCATGGGGGACTGGGGCAAGCCCCAGCAAGCGCGGTTGTCATACAAACGCTATGCTTGCGCCAGCGCCGCCCACGGCGGCGTTGGCTGTTCCCCGCCGATGGCGGGGCGCTTTTTGAGAGGTAGGTTGATTCCAATACAGGCGGACATGGTCCGCACCTTTTCCAGAAAAAAGAAATGTCTGGCAGCAGCGCCAGACATCCGGTTTCGCAGGGTCCTTCCGCACAGGGTGTCAATGTAACACCCAAAATAGAAGAGGCAGGGTGTCTTGATGACACCCTGCCTGTCATTATTACCGTTCAAAATCATGGTCGTGCGCTGAACGCTCCCGTTTCTTCAATTTTCGCATTGAGAAATCAAGAATTCGCTCTTTTCTGGCCTGTAGCATGGTCTTATAAAACTGTTTTTGCAAGTCAGACGCAAATGGCGTTTCATCGATGATTGCAAATACTTGCTCCATATTGATTCTCGGAAGGATTCGCTTCAGTGCCGCATTGCAATCCGAATAAGACAACGACGAAATGAAGTTAAAATAATTGATTCTCTGTCCGTTGATCTTTATGCCGGAGAGAGGTAGAGAAAAGGTCCGAAGATCCTGCTCCTTCTGGCTTTCCAATGTATTTCGCATGATGCTTTCGTCAGCCTGTGGGTAAAGGCTGCTGCCGCAGTCATATACAGGAGCCAAGTGGAGCTCATCCGTCATGGTATTATACAGAAATCCCCAGTTGCCATTATGCCGATCCCAGTTGCCGATCAGGGCATCTACGATAAACATATCCCAGAAGTGCTGTTTCAGCAGCGCAGGTGGAAAGGCTGTCTGGTCCTCCATAGCTTGTGTGATATCAGACAGTTCTGTACCATAGCCGCTGTGTCCGGAATTGATCACCGTATTTTTCAGAGATGCGAAGTCCTGCAGCACGATTCCTGGTGAAGTGAAATCCTTGCAGGCAACAACAATTTTTTCCGCACCGTTTTTTCTGTAGATTCCCAGAAGTGTTTCCTGTGCGGCAATACCAACGCTGTTGAAAATATGGCAGCCAATGTATTCTGAAATGCAGCTATTGGCATAACTCAACTCTTTATTTTTAGGAGCGGGTGCCGGGAATTTCAGCATATACTGTTCACCGTCGTAAATGACAGCGATCTTTGCGCCATTCGCTCCTGCATAAAACTTATTGCGGGTAGGTAAGGCTGTAAAATCAAGCATTGTACTCACTCCTTTCCCATACGGAGATATTTTTCTCTCAGATACCATGCCTGTTCTGATGAGATGACCTGCTCTACTTCATAGGAATTGATCAGCGCATTCAGGTCGCACCAGCAAAGATCCCAATGGTTATCCTGCCTGCCGCTATCAATGATGTTCCATGATTCCTCCATTCTCAGGATGGATTCGTGGAGGTCTTCCGGCAGTCCACATTCCAAATAGGACTGGTCCAGCGGCTTTCCCGTTTCCGGATCATATTGTCCGTTTCGATCATTCATACCTGTGTCCTCGCTTATAACTCAATTCTATTATTTTTATTATATCGGCTTATCCCTGTTTTAGCAAGTAGTGTTGCCAGACAGCTCAGTAGATCATGCCGCCTTTTCCAGTTCGGCTCGGATACGTTCCCGTGCCAGCTCCGCATAGGTGTCTGTGACTTCGATACCGGTGGCGGTATAGCCCTCCTGCACAGCCGCCAGCACCGTGGTACCGCTGCCGGCAAAGGGGTCCAAAATATGCCCGCCCGGTTCCGTGATCTTTACGATGTCCCGCATCAGCTGCAGCGGCTTCTCCGTCAGATGGATGCGGCTCTGGGGATTGCCGTATTTGAACACCCCCGGCAGACACGGGACCGGGCGGCTGATAGGCATATCGCCGTTGGAGCCCCAGACGATATATTCCGCCTGCTGGCGGAAGCGCCCCTTCTGGGGGCGGCTGTTGCCCTTATCCCAGACAGCGGTGCCGCGCCAGATCCAGCCCGCCCACTGGAGAGCGTCTGTCGCCGCGGGAAGCTGCCGCCAGTCGATAAACATACATACCGGCGCACCGCTCTTGCATACCTTTCGCGCTTCATACAACCACTCCGCCGCCCAGCGGGTCCAGGAGCGCTGGTCCTTGGCGTCCCCATCGAAAGGGGGCGGTGCGTTCTCGCCCATGCTGGAATACTTCCGGGCGGTGGATTTGTTTTTCTCCGCCTGGGTGCGTCCACCGGACGCATAGGGCGGATCGGTGATGACCGCGTCAAAGGTGTTGGGGGCAAAGGTCCCCAGCACCTTCAGGGCATCCCCCTGGAGGATGCTCCATTTCTGATTATCGCTCATGCTCATGCTTCTCCTTCTTTTTCGTTCGATTTTCGCGGGGCGGAGACAGCTCCGTCTCCACATATTCGCTGATGATTCCCAGTGCTTCCTCGTAGCTGTGGCACGCTCCGCCCATGATGCGGGTCTGCATTTCCTTTGCTTCTGCCGCCATGCCATTCTGCCGAAGAACTCTGGCGGCAATACCCATCAGATGGAAGATGTTGCCGTCCTGCCCCAGCAG
>DHMK01000025.1:0-1492 GCA_002405755.1 Clostridiales bacterium UBA4644 | reverse complement strand
AGCCATGTGCCGCCGAATGCGCCGTGAGTCTGCAAGCGCCACATCGCCAGTTTCCCCATATCCACCTGAATGTTCTCGAAGGGGAACAGCAGATTGTTGAGTCCATCGTGCTGAAAAACCTTGACCGTCTCAAAGCGGCTGCCATTCTGCAGGATGCCGTCCTGCGTCAGCAGGTCATTGATGCCATCCAGCCACTCCTGCGCCTCTCCGCCGCAGCCCTGCAGCACCAGTCCCTCCTGATGCTCCATATCCCGCAGATCGTCCGCGGTGATCTTTTCAATTGGCATTTATCTCTCCTTTCTTTTGGGATGCCGTGCAGGCGGCGTCCGTCCAATGGTCTTCTGATCCGTCAACACGGGGATGCCCAGCTCACCGGCTTTATAGATCTCCTGCCACATCCCATCCGTCCAGACCGGACCGTACACATTCATCTGCTGGCAGGATTCCAGCAGGCGCAGTCCCATCGTCCTGGCTTTCTCGTCCTGGGCGGGATTGTCGGGATCTGCGACAGGCGGGAACAGCAGATGCGGACAGATAGGGATATTTCCCTCCGCAAACACCTCCTGCGCTTTCTGCCGCGCAAACTCCACATTGTTTGTCACATCGCCCCGCAGCGGAGCACAGATATAGACCAGCTTGGGGCCGCTCCGTTCCAGCTCCGGCGTGCGCTCCCGGAATGCGGACAGATACTGACCGACGGCATCCCGCAGAGCGGCATAGTCCGCGGCAGTGGGATGATAGGCGTACCATTCCACTTTTCCGTAGTCATCCCACAGGTGGGGAATGACGCCGCTGCGGAAGTTGGGATTGTTCGGCACCTGCTTTTTACCCCAGACATCCTGAAAGCGCAGCAGCGTCCGGTCCACCACGCCCTCCGTGCGGTTGAGCACCGTGAGGCGGATGGCGTCATATTGGCTGGAGATATGGGTAGAGAGAAACTCCGCCCGTACACGCAGGTCCTTTCCGAGATCTCCCACGCACACACGCCCGGAGAATTGAGGCCGATCCACGAGATTGCTGTGTTCAAACAGCTTTCGCAGCTCCTGCTCATACACGGTCATCGCTCCACACCTCGTTTCTTTGGCGTTTTTGTTTTCATGGGACTTACTTCTTTTTGCAGAGGTTTCAAGGTCTCACGCCCGATGCCGCGGATCACGCTCCGGCTCTTGCCGCTCAGGACAAAGGTATCCCTTGTATCGTTGCGGACTTCCTCGCAGGGCAGGATCACGGCAGAACCGGTGATGCGGATATCCCCCTGCACCGTGCCATACACCTTGCAGTTGCCGGACAGGATGGGAGTCCCCATCGTATGGGGATCGTGAATGATCTGCGCGTTTCCGGAAGCCAGCGCTTTTCCGGTCATGGAGGCCCCGCGGAGATAGGCGTTGTCCTCGGCGCGGCTGTGGCCGCTCATCACGCTGCCTTTGGAAACATAGGCGCTGCCACAGGCAATGGCGTCGCCCCGCAGACAGGCGTCCCGATCCACATAGGC
>DHMK01000021.1 GCA_002405755.1 Clostridiales bacterium UBA4644 | reverse complement strand
TTCAGGACGCTGGTATCGTCCACGCTGATTTTGCTGACGGAGTACACCTCATAGCTGCGTGTGCCGAGCTGGGTGGTCAGCTTGATGGTGTCGCCAATGTCGAGGGTGTGGATCTTGCCGAAGTGGTTATTGACGCCGCGATTGTGGCCCGCGATCGCCACATTGCCCTCCCAAATGGAAGTGCTGGCAAAATGGCCCGCACCCTTGCGGAGCGCGTCCGCGTCCGTCCCATGATATACCTTGACGGACAGGCCGGGGGTGGGGATTTTCAGCGTACCGAGGTAGCCGCCGCTGTAATAGAGGTCTTTCGTGACTGTCGTGTACTTAGTCTGCGTGTAGGAACCGGTGTTCCCGCTGGTGCTGCCGGAGGTGGAGGGCGGCAGGACAGACACGCCGCCTGTGCCGCTGACTGTTCCCGTGGTCGAACCGCTCACAAGGTTCGGCGTCAGCAGTTCTCCGGCGTTCAGCGTATAGCTGGTCGGACTTCCAAAGGCGGGCGGAATGTAGGCGGCATTTTTGCTGCGGTCGGTGTTGGCGGGTTTGTCCGTGGTGACATAGACGGTATCATCTGAGGTGGGACGCCCAAACAGCCCCGTGTCCGGCGCATCGATCAGGGTTCCCACAAAGTCGTAAGACTTTGTGGGAAAAGGAAACGCAGCGGAATGAGTGAGACTTGCCGCTTGCGGCGAGTCAAGCGATATGGAGCTTGCGTTGACGCATTCCAACGCAGACGCGGGCATGGAAAAAGCCGCCAGCATACAACAGGCGGCCAGCAGTGTGGTCAGATATTTCTTCATGCGGCATACCCTCTTTTCTTGTTGATGTAGCGGCGATAGCCCTTATAACCGGCATAGCCGCAGCCGCCCAGCGCCAGCACGCCCACGGGGATCAGCAGCCACAGCCAGTTAAAATCAACGCTGCTCTTTGCCGACACCGCAGTACTGATGCTGGAAAAGACAGCGGTATAGACCACCGTATCACAGCTTGTACGGGTAACATCGCCCTTATAGTCCGCCGTGACGGTGTAGCCGGTGGAGTATTTGCTGGTGGCAGTTCCGGTGTAGCTTGCCACGGCGGTGTAGCGAATGGGAATGTCGTAACCGTCCGTAGGATCGGTGGCGGCATCCTGCCAGCTCACATCGGAAAGTGTCAGAGTGCGGCCATTTTCATTCACCGTCTTGGGGATCAGGGACACATCAGCGTCGGAGAGGTTGGGATAGGTGCGCTCCACAGTCACCGTGCGGCTGCTGGTTCCGTATTTTTAGATACTCCGCAACAAGCAGCTCGATAAAAAGTCAGTATTCATGCGGGTTTGCGGACATTTTGAAGCACGGTGCACTACAAGGCACGACCCGAACGATGTAGCTCCTAAGCGGTAGGCCACCAGTTAGAGTCTGGTCGGGGGTGCCAAAACGCTGTGATCTCAAGGGATCGCGGCGTTTTCTTTTTGAAGGGCAACAAAGGACACACGGGGAGTGGCTTTGCCGCGACCGTGACTGTATCGGAGAGACTTTTCTATTCCATCACCCGCACGGCTTCCAGGTCCACGGGGGTGCGCAGGGCGGCGTCCACCACATTTTCCAGCTTGGCGATCACAGCGGCGGAGTCGGCATCCTCTTCCAGCACTGTGACGCCCTTTTTACGGAGATAGAGCTCCGTTCCGTACACCTTTTCCCGCTCCTCCACCACATAGACAAAAGCGGAGCCGTCGCTGTCGGTGCGGATGCACCTCCGGGGCAGAACGGCGGCGTATTCCCGGCTCTCATAGCGCAGCGTGACCTCCACCGGGAGGGCAGTGTTGACCGATCCTTCCGGCGCAAAGGGCGCGGAACGGTATTGATACACAGCCCGGGCCGCGTCATAGCCTACTGCTTCCACCGTGAGGGATTCCTCCTTTTGTGAAATTTCCACGGAAACGGCGGTGAAGGCTTTATTCTCATTTTTTGGAACCTCCCAGGTGCAGTAGAGCCCACCGTCCCAGAGCCCGATCTCCACCGCCCCGCCGTCGGCGGGCAGGGCTGTCACCTGGCCTGCGGCGGGGCTTTTCACCAGGCCGCCGGCTTCCAGAGCGGCTTCCACCTGCGTCAGCTGGGCGTCCAGCGTCTGGAGATCCAGCTCGGCCAGCTCCTTTTCCAGGGAAGAGAGCCCCCGCAGGTCCTTTTCCCGCTCCCGGGCCAGCAAAAGCTCCAGGCGGCGCCGATGCAGATCCTCCGGCCGCAGCTGCACCAGGGCCTGTCCCGCCGTGACCGGGTCGCCCGGGGCAACCAGCGTCTTTTCCACCCCGCACCCCTCCGGCAGCTCCACGGTCACACGAGAGACAAAATGCAGGAAGCCCGCGGCTTCGGTCTGGGTCCGCAGCGTGCCAGAGTGCGTCTCCGTGAGGGTCACCCGGTTGAGGGACTTTGCGTAATTTTTCGCCGAGATCAGCGACATGACCCCGCTGAAAACCAGGATCGCCCCCAGCGCCGCCAGCAGCTTGTGTTTCACTTTTCTCCCTCCATCCAGTTCGGGATGCCCCGGGCCAGGTCCTTGGCCGTGCACAGATACAAAAGGATCATGGGCACCGCGTAGATGACCGCCCCGGCATACTGCAGCCCCGGCTCCATGTCCCGGAAAAGGATCGACAGGGGATATTTTTGCTCCTCCTGCAAAAACACCAGGGGCTGCTCGATCATGCTCCACACTTCGATGCCGCAGATGAGGAAAAAGGTGGAGAGCCCCAGCCTGATCTGCGGCAGGACGATGGTAACAAAGATCCGGAGTTCTCCCGCCCCCTCCATCCGGGCGGCTTCCAGCGTCTCCCGCTTGATCTGGCCGATGGAGCGGCAGAGAAACACCGGGTAATAGGGACTGAACACGGCAATGAAGATCACTGCGAGCCGTGTCCCGACCAGCCCCATCCCGTGCAGAACGATGTAGTTGGGCACCAAAAGCATCTGCAGCGGCAGCATGGAAAAGAGGACATAGACCCCCATGACCCATTTTTTCGACTGGGGTCGCAGGGAGACCGCCCCATAGGCGGCCGGGGAAGCCACCGCCGCCGCCAGAAGCAGGATGGGCACCGCCAAGATCAGCGTGTTCCACCACGCCGCCCAAAAGGCCCGGTGATGGAAAAGCACAGCCTCATATTGGGCGAAAGAAAGGTAACGCTCCAAAAAGCCCGGGATGTCCGTGACCCGGGTGCGCACCGGGTTTTCCAGCGACCGCACCAGGATCCACACGATGGGCGCAAACACGAACAGGATCAGCGCGCCGCAGGCCAGCGTCCGGGCCGCGCGGGAGGATCTATACAGCTTCATGTCGGTCACCCAGTTTCATCACGGCCACGTTGACGGCGGCCAGCACCGCCATCATGAGCACAGAGACCGTGGAGATCTTCTGAAAATTCAAATTGCTGAAATTGTTGTAGAGATAATTTTGAATGAAATAGACCGGCTGGGGCGGATAGGCCCCAAACAGGAGATAGCTCTCCCGATACAGCCGGAAAAAGCCGATGATATTGAACACGAAGAGAAATTTCACATGGGGCAGCAGCTGGAAGAAATAGATCCGGCGAAAAAAGGTGAACTTGGACGCCCCCTCCATGGCGGCGGCCTCGGCCAGCTGCGGGTCGATCCCGGAAGCCGCGGCCTTCAGGATCAGGGCGCAGATCCCCGTGTATTTCCACAAATACAGAACAAACAGCACCAGCCGGGGGTGCTCCTCCACTACCTGGGGGAAGCCGCTGAACACGCTGGTGACCGACACTGAGGGGATGACCACCGCCACCGACAAAACCGTCAGGAGATACAGCGTCCCCGGCGTGTCGTCCAGCAGGTATACGATCCCCAGCGCCAGCAGGATCACGCTCAGGGCAAAGACCAGCATCCAGACACAGGTGTTCCCAAAGGCCGTCTGAAAGGCTGCGGACCCCAGCAGCTCCGCCCAATGCCGGGGCTCCGTGACCCCATCCTTCACCGCGATGCCGATGCAGTAGAGCAGGGCATAGACAAAAAAGATCCCCACGCCCGCCGCGCTGACCGCGAGAAAGGCCGCGCTTTTCCCATTCCGTTTCATCTTCCCGATGTGCCGCCTTTATTCGCTGAGATAGAGGGGGAGCTTGTCCATCAGGGCCTTGTAGCAGTTGTCAAAGCTGTCCTTCCCCATGAAATAGGGGTCAAACAGCTCCTGGATGCTGCTGCCCAGGGTCATGTTGGGGATGACCGCGTCGGTGATCCGCCCAGGGATGTCCCGCAGCAGGGCCGCGTTGTCCTCCGTCAGGGGCTCGATGGTCACGGGGCCCATGCCCTTGGTGGAAGCGAGCTCCTCCACCGCGCTTTCATAGACCGCCAGGTTCACCGGCGCGTAATAGACCGATGATGCTTCGTACTTGCTCCAATTGTTGGTCACCGGATAGTCCAGGATGTATTTCAGCAGTTCAAAGGCCTTGTCCGGCATCTTGGAGTTGGCATTGACGCCCCCAAAGCAGACGATGGACGCGCACAGAGACTGGGGATCGTTCAGCTTGTGATAGGGGATCACCGCCATGGGGCTGCCCACCGATTCCTGGAACATGGACTGATAATAGCGGACATTGTTCAGAAAGGCATAGTCCTCGGTAAAGAAGGTAAAGTGGTCCGCCGCACCGGCAAAATCGTTGGAATATTTGTTGGAGAGCTTCACCGTTTTGTCGGTATTATCATAGACTAGCTTGACGAACCGGCAGACGGCTTCCAGCTCCTCTTTGTCCGCCAAAAGAGCGCCGCTGTCCTTGTCAAAGCACTTCACCCCCGCCGCGTCAAAAAAGGAATTGACCGGGTCGGGCCGGAAGATGTTCACCGTGGTGGGGGACCGGTCGGCGGCGCCCAGGAGCGCCTCCGATTCCGCCAGGAGCGTGTCGTATACATTATCCGAAACGGAATACCCCCGCTCAGCCAGCCGCCCCTCGGTGGTGAAAGCGCAGATAAGATTGTAGCTGAAGGGGATGAAATACTGCTTCCCCGCCAACTTGCCCGCGTTCATGAGGGCTGCGGGATAGGTCTCGCCGTCCAGCTGCTGGGCAAAGCTGTCCAGGGACAGGAACATCCCGCTGTTGGCCAGCTTCCAGGCATCGACCTCCCCCTGCATTCCATTGTACAGCACCACATCGGGGCCGCTCTTGGACATGAGCTCCACATTCATCTGGTCGCTCATGGCCTGGTAGGACTTGAAATGGGTGATCTTCACCTCGTCCGCTCCCGCCTGCTTTTGGAAGTCCTTCACCGCCTGGACATAGAGCGCGTCGCTCTCCACCACATAGACCGAAAGGGCGCTGCCCTCTTCCGTCGGCTGTTTCCCCTGCTGGCTGGCGCCGTTTCCGCAGCCGCAGAGCAGTGCGGCGGCGAGGACCGTCATCCCCAGGATCAGTGCAAAAAATCGTTTTTTCATGTGAGTACCTCCAAAGCGTTTTTGATCGTGGTTTTGGGAAACAGAATGGACTTTCCCGCCCTGTCCGGCTGGAAAAAGTGCGTCTTGTCCATGCAGAGCGCCAGCGTCAGATGTTCCCTCGGCGCGGCAGGGCAGGGAGCCGGGACCCGGGCGGTGAGTTGGGTCCCAAAGGCGGTGAGATACACCAGCGCCTCCGTTCCCATGGGCTCCGCCGCCTCTACCTCCGCCCGGAAAATCGCCCCGCCGGGGCCTTTGCCATAAGTAACATCCTCCGGACGGATGCCCAGGATGAGCGGTTTCCCCGCATAGGGCTCCAGATATGCGGTTTTCTCCGCCGGGATGGGGAAGGACGCATCTCCGGCCTTTGCCGTCAGGTCCGCGCCCGTCCGCCCGATCTCCACCGGGAGAAAGTTCATGGGCGGCGTACCGATGAACCCGGCCACGAACCGGTCCCGGGGCGCGTCATAGAGCCGCTGTGGCGTGTCCACCTGCAAAATGCGCCCGGCGTTCATCACCACGATCCGGTCGGCCATGGTCATGGCCTCGGTCTGGTCGTGGGTCACATAAACAAAGGTCGCGTTCAGCTGCCGGTGGAGCCGGGTGATCTCCCGGCGCATGGTAGTGCGCAGCTTGGCGTCCAGGTTGGAAAGGGGCTCATCCAGGAGAAAGACCGCCGGGTCCCGCATCATGGCGCGTCCCAGGGCCACGCGCTGACGCTCCCCGCCGGAGAGGGCCTCCGGCCTGCGCTGCAAAAGGGGCTCGATGCTTAGCGCTTCCGCCACCCGATGGATCTTTTCGTCGATCTCCCGCCGGGGACATTTGCGGAGCTGCAGGCCAAAGGCCAGGTTCTGATAAACCGTCATGTGGGGCCAGAGGGCGTAATTCTGGAACACCATGGCGATGTCCCTGTCCTTTGGGTGCAGGGCCCTCGCCGGCTGGCCGCCGATGAGCAGCTCCCCCTGGGTGATCTCCTCCAGCCCCGCGATCATCCGTAGGACGGTAGACTTCCCGCAGCCCGAGGGCCCTACCAAAACGATGAACTCCCCGTGGGCGATCTCCAGATCAAAATCCTCCACCGCCGTCACTCCGCCGGGATAGTCCTTGCGGATGTGTTTGAGTACGACTTCTGCCATAAACGGGATCTTCACCCCCATTTCCCCGTTGGACAAATGCTCTGATCGTTACACTTCTCACCGATCCACGCGTTTCTTCCCGATATTCGCTTCCCATACAGCATAACACATACGGGGGGGGCGGCAAGCGGAATCATATTGAAAATAAAGTTTTCCGTTATTCACAAAAGATGCTTTTCTTTTTTGGGCAGGATGGGCGCAGACAGGGCGGAACAGGAAACCGTGCTGCGGCCGAAGGGGCACGCAGCGCGGTCTTGTTCGTGACGAGAGGAAATTACTGAGCTTTCAGGTATCTGGTCAGGATGGCGGCGGAGCTATTATTAGGGCAAGGCAAAGAGGACCTTTGCCATTTCGAGGAGGCGCGTTTTGTTGCCCGGCACGCCGGAAACGCAGGTCGGAGCATCGGCAAAATATTGTTTTCCGTCTGCTTCGTAGGTAATGACCGCGCCGATCAAATGGATCAGGGCGTCATCCTCCGGATCGTCCGCCAGTAGGATCTCCATGCGATGCTCCTCCTGCGGCTGGAAGGTAAAGGGAAGTCCTTCGGTGGAAGCGGAATCGCTGTACCGGTCCCAGAGGATGGATGCATCGGCAAAGACACCTGTATTCACGGATACGACCTGGACGGGGACGGCGCTTTGATTTTTGAATAGGGCATGGCTTTCATCGAGCGCATTATTTGGCGCCAACGCCATACTTCGGGTCAGCTTCAGCGGCTCATCGGCGGCAAACACCGGAGCCCGGCGAAGCTTCAGCTGGCCCAGGGGATAGAGCGCATCCGCAACATAGATCCCATCCACGGAGAGCGCTTCTCCGATTCGGAGCGCGGTAAGCTGCGACAGAAGCTCCTCCGGCAATTCAAAGGTAAGCCGGTAATAGGCATAGGTTTGCCCGCCGTAGCGTGCCTTCAGGCCGGAATCGGTAAGCTCCACATCGGAAAGCGTGTAAAGCTGCCCCTCTGCGGACAGGGCGGCGGAGCAGACGGCCTGCTGAAAGCCGTCTATGGCTTCTGCGGCAGGGTTTCTGGCGATGAAGGACAAGGCTGTTACGGTCGTCAGATCCTCGCTGGCCAGAAGGTCGCCCTTTATGGGCAAAAAGTGGACCGCAAAGGACTCTCTGGCGGCGCAGGCGGAAAGAGAAAGCAAAAGACCTATGAGCAGGCAAAGACACAGAAGCCGGGAATGGCGTTTCATATCAGATCATCCTTTCAGCCGGTTTAGGGATAATAGATGTCAAAGAAAACCTGAACAGGCTCTTCTACGGTGCCGGTTCCTTGATAATGGGAAGATACTGTAGTTCCATCGCCATAGCGGATCTCGTAATACTGGTCCGCCTCACAGGTGTTGTATTGTTCGAAAACGCCGATGGCGGAAGGGGATCATACCATCCACATTGGACTCACCGCTTTCTTGCGCTTTTATTATATGAAATGAAATATTTTTTGGGGGGGCTGCTATTTTTGTTTATTATAACATACATGGGGCGGAATGGCAAGCGAGATCATATTTGGAAACGAAGTTTCTCTGTTGTGCACAACAGGCGCGTTTCTTCTTTGGACAGGATGGGCGCAGACAGGGCGGAATAAAAGACCGCGCTGCGGCCGAGGGGCGCGCAGCGCGGTCTTTGTTAGAAAGAAGAGTCTTGGCAGGTCAGGCGAGCTCATCCAGATAGAGCTGAACGCGGCGTTGGATGGCCGCGGCTGCGGCCTGAGCAGACTGCTGACCGCCGAAAAAGCGGCCAAGCTCATCCCGCAGGATGCCGGCTAAGGCATCATCCGTAGAGCGCACCTGCGTGGTTCCATCCACCAGGCGGACAAAGGCCTCGGCCTCCGCAGAGGTCCAGCCTGTGAGCTCCACCGGGTTTCCGTAGGGATCCACATAGCTTACCGACAGCTCCGGCGGCTTGGCCTGCATCTCCCGCACCATGGCATCGAAAACAGAGCGGTTGGTGGGCATACAGCCAACGCTGCTGTCCTGCTGGCCCCAGGCCCGGTCGAAGCTCTGATGCTCCGGAAGGAGAACGGTGCGCAGGAAGCGCCATGCGGTCTCTTTGTTTTTGCAGGCGGAGGACATGGCCAGCGGCGCGGTGGGACGGAAGGCGCTGCCGCTGCCGCCCAGACCGGGATAGCCGATCCAGGTGGTATCGGTGCGGCCGGTGAGCCGCAGCTGGGAATAGCGGGAGGAGATGGGGCTGGCGATCTCCACATGGGCAAACAGCTGCTTTCCCTCCGCGAGCCACTGGGCGCTGTCCGCTCCGGCGGGCTTTTCCGAGGGATAGCCGGCGGCATATTCCAAAAGCGCAAGGAAGGCAGGACTGTCGAAGCTGGCGACGCCCTGCACCGGGTCCCAGAAGCTTTGGGCATAGAGGGAAACGAGATCCTCCAAAAAGGCTTCCCGCGTGTTGTTTTTCGCTTCACAGACGCTTTTCAGTTCCGGAACCGCATCCCGCGCCGCGGCAAACTGCTCCAGCGTCCAGCCGGGGGAAGCGCCGGTGAGGGGCGTTTGGCCGATGGCCGTCAGCAGCGTGAAGCCGCCGGTGACGGAATACAGTCTGCCGTCGATGCTCATGGCGTCGAAAACCGACTGCACCAGCGCTTCCCGGGTCAGCTGTTCGTCGCCGTCGATCCAGGGCCAGAGATCCTCCAGATAGCCCTTTTGGATCAGCGGCGTCTGCCCGATCCCATCCAGACAAAACAGATCGGGCGGGTCTCCGGCGTTCAGATCGGCGGTGAGCCGGTCTACGCCGTCTTGCCGAAGCGCGCCGTAATCCCGGATCACCACCCGACAGTCCGAATGATTGCGGTTGAAGCGGAGGACGGCGGAGGAGACCGTCCCGGGCAGCTGGCGACAGGCCAGCGTCAGCTGGGTCTTTTCCGCGTTGGGATCGGTCTCGTGCCACTGAAGCAGCGCGCCCTCCGCGCCCAGCGCGGCGCTGCTGCTCAGGACGAGGAACTGGCGGTCCTCCAGCGCGGCCAGCGCCGTCAGCGAGGCACCCTCCACATCGCAGTTGAGCCAGGTGAGGATGGGCTGGCAAAGGCCCTCCTGCTCCTCCGTCTGCAGGCGCAGGCCATAGAGGGAAAGATCTGCGCCGCAAAACAGATCGTAGCCGTTTTTTCCGGCGCACAGGCGCACATCCTCCGGCGCGCCCGTCTGGGGCGCGGGAAAGCGGCCGATGACGGTGCATTCTCCGCTCTGGGGATCGGGAAGGCGGGCCTCCCAATGGGTTCCGTCCGCCGTGGCCTGCAGCAGGACGACGCGTCCGTCTGCCAGCGGCGCAAGGGTTGTCCCTTCCACTTCTTCGCAAAGCAGAATTTCGCCCTGACCGTCTGCGATCAGCAGCACGCCGTCATAGCTGAGCGCGTAGCAAAGGCCGTCGGCATCCGCCGCCATGGCGGCCACGGGATAAGGGCCGAACTCCTCCGGAAAGCGCGTGTCCCAAAGGATCGTCCCCTCCGGATCCAGCGAAAACAGGCGGTAACAGGAGCTTCCCTCCAGCCTTGGCACACAGGCGGCGGCCATCCGCAGCGAGCCCTCCGGCCCGGCGCACAGCGCCATGATCTGCTCCAGCAGCTCGTTATTCTGCTGCATTCGCGCCTTTCGGCTCTCGTCGAAGGACTCCAGCGGGAGACATTCGCCGGCAGCCGGATCAAAATGATAGAGCCGGGCGGGCAAGACGCCGGTCTCCGTCTGCTGCGCCGAGACATAATACAGGGTATCCCCGGCGGCGCAGGCGGCCTGGATCGCATCGTAATAGGGCAAAACGGTATGTACGGCGCTGTAATGGAGCTCCCCGGCGGAGCCATAGTCCTCGCGCGCCTCCCGCTGCCCGCAGGCGGAAAGGGAGAGCAGCAGAAGCACGGCGGTCACTGCGGAAAGAAGCGGCTTTTTCTGAAAATGCATTTGCTTTTCCTCCTTATGGAGCGGCTTACCCTGCTTTGCATGATCAAAAATGGCGCGGTGATGGATGGTTATTTTTGTTTATTATAGCATACGTGGGGCGGAATGACAAGCGAGATCATATTTGGAAACGAAGTTTCTCCGTTGTTCACAAAGGGCGCGTTTCTTCTTTGGGCAGAGTGGACGCAGACAGGGCGGAACAGGAAACCGCGCTGCGGCCGAAGGGCACGCAGCGCGGTCTTGTTCGTGACGAGAGAAAATTACTGAGCTTTCAGGTATCTGGTCAGGATGGCGGCGGTCTGGGCGCGGGTGGCAGGCTGAGTGGGAAGCAGCGCGCCGTCGGCTCCCTGCAGGATACCGGCGCCGCAGGCCCACTGCAGGGCGGGAACGGCGTATTCCGAGACGGAGGCGGCGTCGGTGAAGCTGAGGATGTTGGTATCCGCGCCGACGGAGGTATCCTCCTGGCGATAAGCCGCGCAGCGATACAGGATCGCGGCCAGCTGCTCCCGGGTGATGGGATCGTTGGGGCCAAAATCGCCGTTGTCGTAGCCGGCGACGATGCCGCAGGAGGCGGCCCAGCGGACGGCCTCGGCATACCAGGCGGCCTGATCCACATCGGCGAAGGGCATATAATAATTGACTACGGGGGAGCCGGAGAGCCGCCAGAGGACCGTGACGATCATGGCGCGGGAGGTGAAGAGATCGGGGCTGAAGAGGCCCTCGGCGGTGCCGTTCATCAGGCCGGATTCATAGACATAGCGCACATCGGCATAGAACCAGTCTTCGGGGCGCACATCCCGGAAGGGGAGATCCAGCGGGGCCCAGCCGGCGTAAACGGTCTGGTCACCGTCCAGCAGGAGGGAGGAGACGGGCTGAGTCAGGGCCTTATCCAGATACCAGCCGGTGAAGCGGAAGCCGCTCTTTTCCGGCCGGAGGGAGGAAAGATCCAGCGTTGTGCCGCGGGCGGCGTGAATGGAATCGATGGCGCTGCCGCCGTTGGTCTCGAGGATCAGGGTATCGCGGCTGGGGCCGGTGATCTGCGAGGGCTGGAAGGTCCAGCGGGCGGTGAGGGTGTGGGGCGCGGTCTGGGTCATGACGGTCTGAGACTCGATCTTTTCCTCGCCCAGATACCAGCCGTCAAAGCGGTAATCGGAGCGGACCGGCGTGGGCAGCGCGCCGTAGGGCGTCAGATAGGTGACGGAAAGGGCTTCGGGGGAGACCCGGCCGCCGGCGGGATCCAGCGTGACGGTGTGGCGGTTGGGCGTCCACTGGGCGGTGAGCGTGAGGTTTTCGGCGGGCATGGCGGAGGGGAGGGCCGGAGACCAGCCGGCGAAGGTGTAGCCGGTTTTGGTGGGATCGGCGGGGGCGGTGATGGCGGCGCCGTAGTCCTGGGTGATGGGGGCGATGGCGCTGCCGCCGGCGGTGTCGAAGGTGAGGGTGTAGCGGTTGGGCGTCCACACGGGATAGAGCGTCAGCGCCGCATCGGTTGTATAGACGCCACTGAGATCGTAGACTTTTTCGCCGCCGTCTGTGGTGGTCCAGCCGGTCTGGGTGTAGCCGGTGCGGGTGAACAGCTTTCCGCGCAATGAAAGGATATCGTTATAGAACTTAATATCCGTTACTGCGTCGCCTTTACCGTCTGCACCGGGCTGATAGGTCACATCCCAGGCGTTTGCGATACGCACATAGGTCTTGCCGGAGAACAGCGGGAGTATGGCGTCGAACTGCTCTTTGAGTGCCTTGCTCAGCGCGCTATACTCTTCGCGCGTCAACGTGGGGTCATCCGCCTGATAGCGCTGATACACTTCCTGCATCTCAGCGGAAAGCTGCGGAATAGCAGCTTCCACGGCGTCCTGCGCCGAAGAACCCAGGAACAGCCGCACGCCGTCGCCCATATACAGATTGCTGATATACTGATCCTGGAACGTAATAGCCTGCGTATCGCCCGTTACGGTGAGCGAGCCGCTGCCTACGGAGATGTTGTATACGTTCAACCCTCCCGCCATGGTGACGCTGCTGCCGCCATACTGGGCGTATTGGCTGAGCGTCAGTGCATTGTTCAGCGTCAGCGCACCGTCGCCGAGAATGGAAAGAAACGACGCCCTGCCGATGTCATTCAGGCTTCCGATGGTATTCTTTCCGTCCAGCGTGATAAAGAACGGGCTATCCTGTCCAACATACTTTTCGTTCAGCGTCACAGAGGTCAGGTCTGCATTTTTGAGCTGCAGATTCGGGAAGATATTTTCACCCAAACGGCCGGTCGTAAGAATTTCACGCTGCTCCGTTGCGGTAAGACCACCGGACTCCGCAATACTTTCAAGGCTTTCTCCCTTCGGGACAACAAAGGACGCAGTTCCGTCGTCGAAAATATCGGTATAATTGTCCGGCGTGACCTCGACCGCGCCGTTGCCGCGATTTAAGAACAGACCGAAGCCGCCATAGAAAGCGGTAAGTGCCGAAACATCTGCGGGAACGGTATCGCCGGGCTTGTAGAAGTTCAGGTTTTCGTCTACCCACCACATCGGCGTGCCAGCAGAGGTGCTGCTGGAAAGGGGCAGACCATCGGCGGAGGGAGCTTTAAAGCTCTCGCCGTTTTTCACGATGATGTTGATGTTGTAATAAGTCTCACCGGGCATACGACCATCTGTGAGCAACTCAACCACCTTCAGGCTGTCGGCGGACAGGTCGGTCGGCAGCTCCAGGACGGGGCGGAAACCATAGCCCGCTTTGGCGCTCGATGCACCTGTGTAGTTATAGAAAAATGCCGTATAATACCCGCGGACTGCAGGACTATCATTTATGTCTCCGTATCCTTCCTGTCCAAAGCTAAGTATGTCCTTCCAATTCTTGATGTAGCCGCCTGTATTGTCAAGACGATCCTGTTTTGCCTTGTCAAAAATGGTGTCCCACTCATTATTGATCGGAGCACCGCGCTTTGTTTCGCCTCCGCCCGTATAATCTCTTCCAACAGATGGAGCGCGGAGGGTATAGTCAATGCCGCCGCTTGTGTAAGTCTTGCCAAAGATCATCCCCTGTGCGTTCAGATCGTTCCAGCTTACGGTATGGGTCACATTATAATCTGCAATAAAGAGACTGTGCTCGTATGCGTCTGTATTCTTGTCGGAAACACCAGTCCGCTTATAAGCGTCCACCGTGCCCACATAGGTGAAAGGCACATAGTGCAGGGTGCTGTCCGGCAGATTGCTGTTTACCGTGCCGGAAATCCCCAGTGCCGACAGGTTGAAGTAGTATCTGCCGCCGGGGACGAGGGTGAACTGCTCGTCCACCCGCTTTTCCACCTTCAGCGTGACATCCGTAAATGCGCTTGCAAGGTCGGTCTTGCAGTCGCCGTTGTACTGCTCGTTAAACACCTTCAGGGTATAGGTTCCCTCGGCAAAGCCGGCAGGAACGGTAAGCTTTGCCGTGCCGTCTGCTTCCGTGAGAGGGGCGTTGCTGCGGCCGTAATAGATCGGGTTGCCGTCAGTATCAAAGATCAGAGCGGAAATATATTCGTTTTCGCCGGTTTTCGCGCCGGTATATGATATCTCTACGGTGCTGCCCTTGGTGGCGGCAGAGACCGCCGTGGTGGTCACTGTGAAATTGCTGCGGGAGCCGTCCGAAAGGGTCAGCTTCCATTCGCTGCCGGTGTAATTCGCAATTTTGGTCAGGCCGCCGGAGGGCTTGCCGCCCACGGCGGCGGATGCGAAGAGAATGTTGTTGCCGGCGGTGGAAAGGTTCATGGCGGGGCGGGCATAGGCTTTGTATTCATTTGTATTATCGCCTGCAAAACCGCCGTAAGGCTGAACGGTGGTTGTATGAGAGCTGCCTTGTAGCGTAAAGTATGAGCGAAGCCAATAAAAGGATTCGAGTGAAGTCGATGCTACTGCGCGTATTCCATAGTCATTATTGAGGATTTCTTCCCATGAAAGGAAGAATACTCTTTCCTGATTCAGGCTTCCTGCCTGGAAATTTTCGTTTATTCCAGATTGCCACCAATTATTGCCATACACATCATAGCGACTTTTGTCTGTCTTGTCTACGGCGAGGATCAGTACCTGCTCAGAAGCTGTGAACGCGTCTTTGTAAAAGGTATCGCTGCACCATTTCTGCACATCGCTCCCCTGCCAGAGATGCCTGTTTGCTTTATCTTTGGGGTTAAACGGCATCAGCGTATCTGCCAGACATTCGTCCGTCAGCAGGAACAGGGCGCCGGTTTCGCCGGTGTTGGCTTTGGTATCCAGCACGCGCCATTTGATGGGCTGGTTTTGCCATGTGCCGTAATAGATGTAGCTATAGCCATTTTCGGCGCTATAGCCGTGGATGTCGGTTGTGCCGAGGCGGATCGCAGCACCTGCTGCGGCAGTTTCTGCCTGCGCCGGCGCAGGCAGAAGGAAAAGCGCCATGCAGAACAGAAGAAGGATGCTGAGCAGTCGTTTTTTCATGGGAGTACCTCACTTTCTTTCGGAGCTTGGAACGGTTCGGCGTATATAACAAGCATAGCATACCGAGGGGGAAAGCGCAAGGAAAAAAGGGCAAACGGAGGGGGAACTGTCAAGAGACGGTCTTCCTTTTTCTTTTCCGGAAAAGGGGGGTATGATAGGGCCATCATTTTTGAAGGAGGAATCTTTTATGGCAAAGGATCATGCAAAAATCTATCAGGGCTTCATCGACGAGGAGCTGGCTTCGGCTTCCGGAACGCAGTGGATGACGGCAGGCGAGGGCCAGGTCCGCTTCTGCGGCGGCAAGGAGGTGGAGGTCAACGATCTGAGCACCACGGGCCTGGGCGATTATGACAGCAGCAAGACCGACGGCACGGCTTATCCCGCAGGCGCGGTCACCAGCAGCTGGAGCGCACAGACGCTGAGCATGGACCGGGGCGTGAAGTTTGCGCTGGACCGCACCTCTCCCCAGGACATCGGCTTTGAGGCCAGCGTGGAGGCTGTGGTAAGAGAGTTTGCACGCAGCCAGCTGGCCAAGGAGCAGGACGCTTACCGCATCCATAAGCTCTATTCCATGGCTGCCGCCGACAGCGACCACAAGAGCACCCATGTGCTGGACTTTGAGATCGGCACGGACGACATCGTGGACAAGCTGTGCGGCCTGGTGCAGACGCTGGAAAACGACAGCGAGCGCAGCGGCGGCTTTGTGGCCATGGTGGCCGCGGATCAGAAAACGGCCTTTCTGAAGGCCTCCGCCCAGACCTTCAACAACATTGCCTTTGAGCAGACGGTGGAGATCAACGGCGTTTCCTATGAACATGTGATGATGCTCAACGACCTGCCCTGCATTTTCGTGCCCACCAGCAGGATGCATACCGTTATCGCCGCCCAGAGCGGCAGAGGTCAGCAGGCGGCCGGCGGCATCTGTGCCGGTACCGGCGCGAAGCGGATCCTGGCGGTGGTCGCGGCGTGGGATGCGCCGCTGGCTGTGGCCCGGATCGACAGCCTGAAGCAGTTTGGCCCGCAGGAGAACCAGCTGTTTGACGGCACGGCCATTCAGGCGAGATATCTCTACGACCTGTATGTGCCCGATGGCAAGATCGTCACCATCGGCGCGCTGGTGGAGAAGAAGGCCTGATGAGCGCCGGATTTGCAGAGGGCGGCGCGGAGCGCATCCGACAGCGGGCGCGGGCGATCGCGGGGCTGGAGCTGCCGGCGGAGCGGGAGACGGCGCTGCTGGAGACGCTGGCCGCCCATGCGCTGGGGCATTGCGGCCGGAGGGACATTCCGGAGGAGATGGAGGATGCGCTGGCGGTCTTGCTGGCGCGGCTTTTCCGGGAGGGGACGGAGCGGCCGGTGAGCTCGGTGAAGCGGGGCGACACCGCCATCACCTACGACCGGCAGCAGCCCTCGTTTGAAGCGCTGCTGGCCCCCTTCGTCCGGCTGCGCAGCCCGGAAAGGAGCTGGGAGCGGGATGCTGGAGCATGAGATCCTGCGGGAGACCATGACGGACCGGGGAGATTTTTTCAGGCAGGTCTGGGACGGGGAAGGGTATCAGACGGCGCAGATCTATGAGGCGCTGCCCTGCGCCCTTTCCCGGGGCAGCCATATGGCGGCTCCCCGGCTGCGGAGCGAGCTGGCCGGGGCGACGGAGAGCGGCTTTCGGATGATGCTTTATCTCCCGAAGGGGACGAGGCTTCTGGCCGGCGACCGGGCGGAGATCCTGCGGGAGGGACAGAAATACCGGGGGATCTGCAGCGCGTCGCTGGGATATGAGAGCTTTGCGCTGGCAGCAGTGGAGATCCAGGAGGTGACGGAGACATGATGGGCCTTTGGGAAATGGCGCGGCAGATCGCAGAGACGCTCACCCGGCGGACGGGAACGCCGGTGTTGGCGGGACGGATCGAGAATCCGGCGTATCCCTGCTGTCTGGCGGAGGTCTCCGGCGAGACGGAGCTGGGAAGCAGGCAGATCCGGCGGCGGGTGCAGGTGACGCTCACCTGCTACCCCTCCTCCCGGCGGGGAAGAGAAGAGGGCATGCGCCTGCTGGACCAGCTGGAGCGTGCGGCGGCGGAGGGCTTTGCGCTGGGCGAGCGGAAGCTCTGCCCCGCAGCGCTGGAGAGCGAGATCAGCAGCGGTCAGCTGCCGCAGGTGCGGTTTTCGCTGGAGTTTTATGATGCGCCCGGCGGAAGCGGCGCGGAGGGCGGCGAGACGGCGGAGAAAATGGGCGCGCTCTCGCTGACCATGGAAACGGAAAAGGAGGAATGAGAGATGGGCTTGCCCCAGATCATCATCAATTTCAGAACGGCGGGCAGCAGCGCTGTGCGCCGAAGCGCCCGGGGACAGGCGGTCTTGCTGGCGGAGGGCGAGAAGGCGGAGCTTTACAGCTTTTCCGAGGCGGAGCAGGCGGAGAACGCCGGACTGGAGGAGGACTGCCGGAGACTTTTGCGGCTGTGCTTTCTGGGCGGGCCGGCCAGGGTGCTGCTTTACCTTTATCCCAAGGGGGAGGAGGCGGCGGCGCTGGCACGGTGTGCTCCGGCGGCGGAGGGCGGCTGGCTCTGTGCGCCGCAGATGGATGCGCAGACGGTGACGGCCTTTGTCAAAAGCAAGCGGGCGGAGGGCCGGCCGCTGCGGGCCGTGGTCAGCAGCGAAACGGGGCCGGACTGCGCCGGCATCGTCAATCTGACCACCCAGGGCATCACCGTTCTGCTGGAGGGAAAGACGGAGACCGTGGATACGGCGGATTACTGCGCCCGCATCGCCGGCATTCTGGCGGGGCTTTCCCTGCGGGAGAGCGCCACCTATTATTCGCTGCCGGAGGTCACGGGCTTTGTGCGCAGCGAGGATGAGGAGGCGGATATCGCCGCAGGCAGGCTGATCCTGGACCAGGGCAGCGAGGGCGCGCGCATCGCCCGGGCCGTTACCAGCCTGACCACCCTTTCTCAGCCGGGAGACAGCGCCTTTCAGAAGATCAAGATCGCGGAGGGCGTGGATCTGATCCGGGCGGATATCAGAGGCGTGTTTGAGAGCGAATATGTGGGGAAGGTGCTCAACGACTATGATTCCAAGCTGCTGCTGGTAACGGCCATCAACAGCTATTTTGCCGGGCTGGAGGGCAGCGTTTTGGATACGGGACGGCGCAACACGGCGTCGGTGGACTTTGAGGCGCAGAAGCGCTGGCTGGAGGGCCGGGGCGTGGACACCGCCGCGCTGAGCGATACGGCCATCCTTTCCGCCAATACCGGCAGCCAGGTGTTTCTCCGGGCAAATCTGCGGTTTGCAGACGCCATGGAGGATCTGACCTTTGAGATCAGCATGTAAAGGAGGAGAAGCATGGCAGCATGGAGCGCGAGCCGGGTCCTTTCCGGCTCTTTTGCGGAGATCTGGGTGGACGGCAGCCGCATCGCGGAGGCCAGCGGCATTCAGATGACCATTAAAATGCAGCGCAGCGACGTGCAGATCGGCATGGATGTGGATTCCAAGATCACCGGCTGGCGGGGCGAGGGCCAGCTGCGGCTGCGGCAGGTGTTCAGCCGGTTTTTTGACATCGTGGAGGGGGCCGCCGAGGGAAAGGATATCCGGGTGACCATCACCACGGCGCTGAAGGATCCGGACAGCGTCAACGGCGAGGAGGAGCGCTACAGCGTGGATAATGTGGCGCTGGAGAGCCTGCCGCTGGTGAACTATGCGGCGGGCAAGGTGAACGAGCAGACGGTGCCCTTCCGTTTTTTGCCCGGCGATCTGAAGCAGCTTTCCGCCATTGGCGTCACAGAGGCGCTGGTATGAGCACGGCAGAGCAGTGGGCCGCGGCGCTGGGCGCGGAGCAGGCGGAGTTTTCCCTGCAGTTCCAGCGGTTGGGGCTGGAGGCCCGGTGCCGGCCGCTGCAGGCGGACGAGGTGGAGGAATGCCGCCGGATGGGCGGCGAAAAGGGCCTGCGGTATGCGCTGTATCTTTCCTGCGACGCCTTGCGGCAGGCGGGAGAGCAGCTCAGGCTGCAGGGAGCGCTGGCCATGAGCTTTGACATCACCCGGCGGCTGGCCTACGGCGATATTCTGGCGGCGGGCGGCGCGATTTTGGAAAAGAGCGGCGCGGCAGGCGCGCAGGTGAGCCTTTTGGAGGAGGGCCCGGAGGGAGAACGGACGCTGGCGCTTTCGGCCGGGGAGACGCCCTTCTGGCAGAGTCTGCCGGAGGAGACGGAGGAGACGGAGCCGGAAGGCGAACCGGAGCAGACGGAGCGGGAGAAATATGGGCTGCGGCAGCTCTTTTCCCGGCAGGAGGAGGAGCGCGGCGAGGACGCCGTTTTGGAGCTGGCGCGGGTCTTTGCCCGGCGGCTGGTCTCCGCCGCAGCCAATCAGTAAAGCGATAAGAACAAAGAGGAGGACTTATGGCGTATAAGACGAGGACCATGGTTCTGCAGCAGAGCGATGAGGGGGACAACCGGCTGGAGCTGCCGGTGAACCCCAGAAATGTGGTGATCTCCCGGCCGCAAAACCTGCTGCGGTATCAGACCATTGACGGAGAGAGCATTCAGGCGGCCCGGGGGAAGGGGCTGACGCAGGTAACGCTGGAGACCTTTCTGCCGGGAGAGGGCTCCCGGTTTTACCGGGGCACCGCGCCGGAGGAGGCGCTGGCGCTGCTGCGGCAATGGAAGGAGAACGGAACGCCGGTGCGGCTGATGATCTCCGGGACGGAGCTGGACGAGCTGTTTCTCCTTGCGGAGCTGCGGCAGAGCCTGCAGGAGGGGGATGCGGACGTGGGCATCGTGATCCTGCTGAAGGAATACCGGTTTCTTTCGCTGGGAGAGAACGGCGCTGCGCTGCAGGGCGCGGGAGGGCTGCTGGTCCGGGCGGATGAACGGGAAACGCCGGCGGTCTATATCACGGGGCAGGGAGAGGATCTCTGGGCCATTTCCCGCCGCCTGCTGGGCGACGGGAGCCGGTGGAAGGAGCTGGCCCGGCGCAACGGCATCAGCGATCCCCACGGGCTGCCCAAGGGGAAGGAGATCTGGCTCACATGACGGTATGGCTGGCGGAGCGGGAGATCACCGGGCTGTGTACCCGGGTGGTCCTGGAGAAGGATCGGGCCGCCGCCGGGATGGAGGCGACCGTTTGGGCAGTCTGCGCGCCGGAGGACGGGCGGCTGCCCAAGCTCAATCCCTCCTGCGGCGAGACGCTGGAGGTCCTGGAGGGGGAGACCCAGCTGTTTTTCGGCACGGTGGAGACCATCCGATTTGATGCGGCGGCGCTGACACTGAGCCTGCAGTGCTTTGATCCGGCGGCGCGGCTGGCCCGGTGCCAGTGCTATGGACCGCTGGAGGGAACGCCGGCGGAGATCGCGGCGGCCCTTTGCAGGGAATGCGGCCTGGAGCCGGGGACGCTGGCGGAGGGCAGCGGACAGCTCACCCGACTGGGAGCGCTCTGCGGCAGGAGCGCTTACCGGGGCATCCGGCAGGTCTATGGCGAGGGCTACGCGGTGGAATACCGGGAGGGAAAGATCTGCGTGGCGGCCGTGGGCGAGAGCCGCGCCGTATTGGATGGCGGGAAGCTGCTGGCGCTGACGGCAAAAAGCACGGCGGAGGACGCGGTGAACCGGGTGTTGGTCTGCGGCGGGAAACAGGTCCTGGCGGAGGCCGGTGACCCGGAGGGACTGGCGCAGCAGGGGCTGCGGCAGAAAACGGAGCATCCTTCTTCGGGCTACGCCGTGCTGCGGGAGCAGGCGGCGGATGGACTTCGGGGCCTGAAGCGGGAGGCAAGCGCTGTATTGGAGGGGCTGTATGCCGTCCGGTGCGGGCAGCGGGTGACGCTGGACCGGCCTATGGCGGGCGCTTACGGCGACTATGCGGTCACGGCGGTGCGGCTTTGCTGCGGCGGCGGAAAAAAGACCACGGAACTGGAGATGGAGGGTATATGACGGGAGATCCCTTTTACCGGCTGGCGGAGCTGCTGCGGCCGCAGGAGGACGGCTGGCGGCTGGTCACGGCGGAGCTGACCGATCCGGAAACGGGCGTCGTGGCGGCGCAGGGGCAAGGCTGCGGGCTGCAGGGACGGGCCGCGGAGCTGTCGCTCAGGGCGCTGCCGGCAGGCGCGCTGCTGCTTTGTCTGGAGGGCCCGGAGGGCATGTATGCGCTGTGTCGCCTGACGCAGCTGGAAGGAGCGTGAAAATGGCGTTTTTTGCCAAGAAAACGGCGGCGGAGCTGCCGCTGCTTCGGGAGCTTGAGACGGATCCGGTCACCGGGCAGCCGGTGATGGAAAACGGAGACTTCCGATATGTTTCCGGGCGGGATGCGGTGAAGATCTGGATCTGGCGGGCGCTGCAGCCGGAAAACGCCCGGTTCGTCTATGCCGCACACACCGGCAGCTACGGAAATCAGCTGATGAAGCTGGCGGGGCTGGCGCTGCCGGAGGCGGAAAACCGGCTGGCCCGGATGGTGCGGGAGGCGCTGCGGGTCTGCCCCTATATCACCAGTGTGGAGCGGTTTTCCTTCACACGGGAGAAAAGCGGGCTGAAGGCCGCCTTTACGGTGAAGACCGTTTACGGCGCGCTGACGGCGGAGAGCGAGGTAACACTGTGAATTATGATTTTGACGCCATTCTGGGCAGACTGCGGGAGAGCATGCGCTCCGGCGTCAGCACCATGGAGGGCACCTTTGCGGGAGATATCCTGCAGGCCGTGGCGGCGGAGCTGGCCAGGATCTGGTCGCAGGAGATGGATACCGTCACCCAGCGGGGCTTTCTTTCCTCGGCGGAGGGGGAATGGCTGGACGCTGTCTGCGGGAACTTTGGCCTGAGCCGGAAGACCGGCGAAAGCGACCGGGAGCTGCGGCAGCGGGCGCTGGAATGGATCCGGGGTCGGGGCGCCAGCGGCAACGCGGCGGACTATGAAGCGTGGGCCCTTTCCGTGGAGGGCGTGGCGGCGGCGGGCGTCGTCCCGCTGGCCCGGGGAAACGGAACGGTGGACGTTTATTATGTGCCCGCAGAGGGCGCGGCGGAGGGACTGCAGCAGCGGGTGCAGGCCTTTCTGGAGGAGCAGAGGCCGGTGGGCGCGGATGTTTTGGCGCAGGAGGCACAGGCCGTGGCGCTGAATGTGACGGCGGCGGTGACGCTGGACGGGACTGCCGCGCTGGAGACTGTGAAGCAGAGCTTTTTGACGCGGCTGGAGGAATATCTGAACGGTGTGCGGCTGAAAAGCGGAGGAAGGCTGGTGAGCCTGAACCGGATCATCGGACTGCTGGTGAGCTGCGCCGGAGCGGCGGATGTTTCGGAGGTGCGCATCAACGGAAAGGCGGAAAACCTCAGCCTTTCCGCCGGGAGCTATGCCAAGGCCGGAACGGTGACGCTGACGGAGGAAGGACAGAATGGCTGATCTGAAAAAAACGCTGCCGCCCTTCGTGGGCAGCACAAGAGGCGTGGGAGAGATCCTTTCCGCCCTTGAGCCGGAGCTTCAGCGCGTGGAGCAGGAGGCAAGAGCGGCCTGCCGCCGGCTGGCGATCCATACGGCGGATGAGACGGGGATCGCGCTGTGGGAGCGGGAGCTGGGCGCGGAAAACGGCGGCGGGCTGAGTCTGGAGGCCAGAAGAGTGCTGGCGCTTCTGGCGCTGGCCCAGATGGAGACCTGCACGCCCCGGCGGCTCTGTGCGCTGCTGGAGCAGCTGACCCAGGGAAGCGCCGCCATTCAGGAGGATTTTGCCGGACGGACGCTGCGGCTGGCGATCCGGGGGAGCCGGATGCTGCCCTCCCGGCTGAGCCTTGTGGAAAAGACGATGCAGAAGGCGGCGCCGGCCCATCTGCAGTGCCTTCTGCAGGCAAGGCTTCAGGCGGAGACGGCGCCGCAGGGAAAACGGGTGATGATCCAGGGCGCGGCGCTGGAGATCCATACCACCAAGGAGGAAACGATATGACATTGACGGGATGCTATACTACGGCGGGCGCGGCGCTGGCGGCAGGCGTTTTGGCCAGAGGAACGGGCCTGATCCTGACCCGGGCGGAGGCCGGCGCAGGACGGACGGAGACGGATGCCGCCGCGCTGGCGGAAAAGAAGCAGGACCTGACCCTGCTGCGCAAGGAGGCGGACGGCCAGCACTGTCAGGTGCAGGCGGCGCTGAGCGCTTCGAATGCCGCGCAGGAATATGTGCTGCGGGAGATCGGCCTTTATGCCAAAGAGCAGGACGGGACGGAGGTGCTTTACAAGCTCTTCCGGATGGATGAGACGCTGACGGTGGAGCCGGAGACCGACCTGACCGTGACCTTTTATCTGACGGAGAGCATTTTGCCCGGCGAAGCCGTGGCGGTGACGGTAAATCAGCAGGGATTGGTGACCCAGGCCGTATGCGCCGCCATGGCGGCACAGGCAAAAACGGAGGCCGTTCAGTCGGCGGCCGGCGCGCTGGCGGCCCATGCGGCGGCGGCAGACGCCCACAGTCAGCTGCTGGCCCAGAAGGCTCCGCTGAGCCACACCCACGGGGCGGGACAGATCACGGCGGGGACGCTGGGCGGCGTGGTGAAGGCGCAGGACAACGAGCAGTATACCACGGCGCAGCTGCGGAACATCGTGCTGTCCACGGAGGAACCCTCCGGCGGAAGCAACGGGCA
>DHMK01000050.1 GCA_002405755.1 Clostridiales bacterium UBA4644 | reverse complement strand
CGCCGAGATCTTTGCATACCGGCGGGGATACTGGCCGGGGGTATGCCCTGTTTTGCGGATGATGAGCACCTGATGGGGGAAGTCCAGGCCGCGGAGGTGATATTCCCGGGCGTCCTCCAGGGCGCCGCCCAGGGCGCGGATGGCGGAGCGGCCCTTTTCCAGCTCCTCCTCGGCGGCGGCGTTTTTGCTCTTCAGCGGCAGGAAAAGCCCGCCCTCCTTTACATAGGGCAGGCAAAGCTCCGCCAGAATGTTCAGCGGGGCCACGGCCCGGGAGGTGACGATGTCAAAGCCCTCCCGCAGGCCCTTTTTCTGAATATAGTCCTCCGCCCGGGCGGCCACGGCGGTGATGGGGATGTCCAGCGCCTGACAGCTCTCCTCGATGAAGCGGATGCGCTTGGCGGTGCTGTCCAGGGGCGTGATGTCGAAGGAAGGGTCGTAGCACTTCAGCGGCATGGTGGGGAAGCCCGCGCCGCAGCCTACATCCAGTATTTTTTTGCCGGAAAAGTCCGCGCAGTTTAATAAAAACAGGCAGTCCAGCATATGCCGCAGGGCGATCTCCTCCGGCTCGGTGACGGCGGTCAGGTTCATGACCCGGTTTTTCTCGATCATGCCGTCGGAAAACCGCTCCATGCGGGCCAGGGCCTCCTCGGTGATGGGGATGCCCCAGCTCTGGCAGCCGGAGCGGATAATGTCCTGAAAGCTCATTTTGTATCACTCCTATGAGAAAGATAGACCATCAGCGCGCCGATGTCTGCCGGGGAGACGCCGGAGACCCGGCCCGCCTGCCCCAGCGTCTCCGGGCGGACGGCCTGCAGCTTCTGCCGGGCCTCGGTGCGCAGGGTCTGGATGGAAGGATAGTCCAGGTCGGGGGGGAGGGGGCTGTCCTCCAGGCGGCGCTGCTCCTCCACCTCCTTCAGCTGGCGGCGGATATAGCCCTCGTATTTGATCTGGATCTCCACCTGCTCCCGCACGGGGCGGGGGAGGGGAGGCCGCTGAGGATCGATCCGGGCAAGGGCATCGTAGGTCAGCTGGGGGCGGCGCAGCAGCTCTGCCAGCGAAGCGCCGGAGAGGGCCAGGGGCGCGGCGCCGCAGGCGGTGAGAAAGGCGTTCACCTGGTCGCTGGGCGGGGCCACGGTCTTTTGCAGCCGGGCGATCTCCGCCTTTGTCTGAGCCTGCCGCAGCTCCATGGCGGCAAGCCGGGCGTCGGAGACCAGGCCCAGCCTGTGGCCGTAGGGCATGAGCCGGGCGTCGGCGTTGTCCTGCCGGCAGATCAGCCGGTATTCGCTGCGGGAGGTCATCATCCGGTAAGGCTCGTTGGTGCCCCGGGTGACCAGATCGTCGATGAGCGTTCCCAGATAGCCGTCCCGCCGGGCCAGGGTAAAGGGCGGGCGGCCCAAAACGGACAGGGCGGCGTTGACGCCGGCCACCAGACCCTGTCCCGCCGCTTCCTCATAGCCGGAGGAGCCGCAAAGCTGCCCCGCGCAGAACAGCCCCGGAACGGCCCGCACCGCCAGCCGGTGGTCCAGCTGCAGAGGGTCGATGCAGTCGTATTCGATGGCGTAGCCGGGGCGCAGCAGATGGACCTGCTCCAGCCCGGGGATGGTGCGGAGAAAGGCCCGCTGCACGTCCTCCGGCAGGGAGGAGCTCATGCCCTGCACGTAGTATTCGTCGCTGTCTGCGCCGCAGGGCTCTAAAAAGAGCTGATGCCGGGATTTTTCCGGAAAGCGCACCACCTTGTCTTCAATAGACGGACAGTAGCGGGGCCCCGTCCCGTGGATGACGCCGCTGAACAGGGGCGAGCGGTCCAGCGAGGCCCGGATGATCTCATGGGTCTGCTCGTTGGTATAGGTGAGCCAGCAGACGGCCCGGCTGTTCACCGGCGTCTCCCGGTCGAAGGAAAAGCCCGTCTCCTCCGGGTCGCCGGTCTGCGGCTCCATTTTGGAGAAGTCCAGGCTCCGGCCGGAGACCCGGGCGGGCGTTCCCGTCTTGAACCGGCGGAGGGAAAGCCCCAGCGCCCGCAGGCAGTCTGTCAGCTGGGAGGCGGCATACATCCCGTCGGGCCCGCTCTCCCGGACCACCTCGCCGGTGAAGGTCCTGGCCCCCAGATAAGTGCCGGTGGCAAGGACAGCGGCTTTACAGTCATATCTTGCGCCGCCCACCATCCGGACGGCGCGCACGCCCCCCCCTTCGTCGGTGAGCACCTGGGCGCATTCGCCCTGGACCAGCTCCAGCCCCGGGCAGCGCTCCAGCGCCCGGCGCATATAGGCCCGGTAGGCCAGCCGGTCGGCCTGCGCCCGGGGAGAATAGACCGCGGGGCCCTTGCCCCGGTTGAGCATCCGGAACTGCAGACAGACCGCGTCTGCCGCCCGGGCCATTTCGCCGCCCAGGGCGTCGATCTCCCGCACCAGCTGGCCCTTGGCGGTGCCGCCGATGGAGGGATTGCAGGGCATATTGCCCACGGCGTCCAGACTGGTGCAGACGCAAAGGGTGCGGCAGCCCATCCGGGCGGCGGCCAGAGCGGCCTCGATGCCTGCGTGTCCCGCGCCCACCACCACGATGTCATATTGTCCGGCAAAAAAATCTAACATGGAATTCCAAGTCCTTTTTGTACTATATCAATGAAATATTACGGTTCGTTTTGAAAAATTAGCTATTTTCCCACGCAGAAGCGGCTGAAGATCTCGTGGGCCAGGTCGGCGGAGACGGTCTCGCCGGTGATCTGTCCCAGGGCGTTGACGCCCCGCTCCGCATCGCTGAGAAAGGCGTCGGCAGTCATGCCCATGCGGGCGGAGGTCAGCGCGGCGGAAAGATCGGCCAGGGCCTGCTCCAGCAGATGGGCCTGCCGTGCGGAGGTCACCAAAACCTCCTCCGGCTGGGGCGCAAGCCCCGCCAGCCATTGGGCCAGCGGCTCCACCTGTCCCTCCCTGGCGGACAGACGGAACACCGCATCGAAGCGCTCCCGGGCCAGCAGCGGAGCCAGCCACGGGGGCTCGGCGGAGATCAGATCGGTCTTGTTCAGCACCAGCGCCCGCAGGCCGGCCTCCCGGCAGAGGGAGAGCGCGTCTTCGTCCTCGGAGGAGAGGGGGGCGGCGGCGTCGAAAACGCAAAGCACCGCCCGGGCCGCCCTTGCCGCGTCTCTGGCCCGCTCCACGCCCATGCGCTCCGCCTTGGAATCGCTCTCCCGAAGGCCGGCGGTGTCCAGGATGCGGATGGGCGCGCCGCCGCAGGAGATCACCTGCTCCAGAACGTCGCGGGTGGTGCCGGCTTCGTCGGTGACGATGGCCTTCTGCTCCCCGGCCAGGGCGTTGAAGAGGGTGCTCTTGCCGGCGTTGGGCCGGCCGATGATGGCCACCGGCACCCCCTCCCGCACCAGCCGTCCCCGCTGGAAGCCGGCGATCAGCCGCTCCAGCCCGGCGCAGGTCTGCTCCAGCACCCGGGCGGCGTTTTCGTAGTCAAACTCCCCCAGATCCTCATCGGTATAATCGCAGACGGCGTAAAAATGCGCCAGCAGCGCCAAAACCTCCTCCCGCAGCGCCCGGATCCGGCTGCCAACGCTGCCCTGCAGCTGGGCCGCGGCGGCCTTTGCCGCCAGCTCCGACTGGGCATGGATCAGATCGGCCACCGCTTCGGCCTCCGTCAGGTCCATCCGTCCCGCCAGAAAGGCCCGGCGGGTATATTCTCCCGGCGGCGCGGGGACGGCCCCCAGGGCGAAGCAATGATCCAGAAGGCCAGCCGCCACCGCCTGAGAGCCGTGGGTATAAAACTCCGCCAGATCCTCCCCGGTGTAGGAATGGGGGCCGGGGAAAAAGGCGGCCATGCAAAGGTCCAGCGTCTGCCCGTCCCGGGCCAGCAGCCTGCCGTAATAGAGCCTGCGGGGCGCGGCGCGGCTGACGGCCTTTGCTGCGCGGGGCACGAAGACCGCGTCCAAAATCTCCGCCGCCCGGGGGCCGGAAAGGCGGAGCACGGCGATGCCGCAGGGCATGGAGCCGCTGCTGCAGGCGGCGATGGTATCGGGCATAAGCATCCTTCTTTCGTTATGGGACAGTTAACCCTATGATACCACAGTTTTTTGCCGTTGAAAATGGGGAAACGGTTGCTTTTTCCGCAAAAGGCGGTATAATTGAGAAAAAGACAGAAAAGAGGCGCAAAAATGAAGAAGTTTCTCAGCGAGTTCCGCACCTTTATCAATAAGGGCAATATGTTTGACATGGCCGTCGGCGTGATCGTGGGCGGCGCCTTCAGCACCATCGTCAATTCCCTGATCAACGACATCATCATGCCGATCTTGGGCGTGGTGCTGGGCGGCGTGGATTTTTCCAGCTGGGTGATCCCGCTGTTCAATCTCTACGGCGGCGACCCCATCCCGCTGAATATCGGTCTCTTTATCAATAATGTGGTGAACTTTCTGGTGCTGGCCGTCTGCGTCTTCGGGATGGTCAAGGCCGTCAACCGCGTGAAGCGGGAAAAGCCTGCGGCGCCCCCCGCGCCGGACAAGAAGGAGGAGCTGCTGGAGCAGATCCGCGACCTTCTGGCCGAAGGCAAGACCGAAAAATAAGACTGCGCAGACCAAAGACCGCGAGAGCGGTCTTTTTTGTTTGCCCCGCGTCTGCCGCGGGGAGCCGCTGTGTGCGGCGACCGAGGCGGTTTGATCAACCGGGGACCCCGCAAAACGGGTTTTGCGGGGCATTCGTCCACTTTCCACCGGCGGAAAGTGGACAGAAAGGCCGCCGGGGGGCCTTTGTACCAAAGGCGAAATGCCCCCCGGAACCCCCCGTTCGCCCGTTTTGAGGAGGTTTTCTCCTGCACCCCAGCCCCGCGTCTGCCGCGGGGCTTGGCTTTGCCCTTCGGGG
>DHMK01000026.1:347-6609 GCA_002405755.1 Clostridiales bacterium UBA4644 | reverse complement strand
GTGTGCGGCGACCGAGGCGGTTTTATAAAACGGGGTCCCCGGCGCAAACTGCGCCGGGGAAAGGAAACGGGTTCCTCCCGTAAACCCTCTTCTTTTTAGACGGAAGACGAGGGACGGGGGTTCCCTCTGGGGGAGGAAGACGGGGGGAGACGCAGCCCGTGCCGTGGCCTTGTGCATTTCAGGCGGAAAAGAGGACATTTCGTGCCGCCGGCGGCAAAAACGGGGAAAAAGTGGTATGCTGAAGCTGCTGAATTTTACTTTTGACAGGAGGAGAGATCCCATGAAAAAACGACTGCTCAGTCTGCTGCTCTGCCTTGCGCTGACCCTGACGCTGCTGCCCACGGCGGCGTTCGCGGCGGTGACCAAGCTCAAGAGCGTGGACATCGTCATCGACCTGCCCAAGGCCGGCGACCCCAACGAGATGGAGACTCAGGTCACCGTGAGATCCATCAAAAGCGGCAGCATCGACCTGCTGGCCAACGGCGCCACCGTCCTATATACCGAGTGGCAGGGAGACGATGTGGTCACCGACGACGACGAATATCTCTTCCGCGCCGGCACCACCTATCTGGTCAATGTGAAGCTGGCCTTCGACACTGCCGGAGCCTACTGCGCCAATTACAGCGGCAGCGACTATGTGGTGGGGCCGGACACCTTTTCCGCCACCGTCAACGGCGTGCCCGCCACGGTGCGCACCAGCGCGGCCTATTTCCCCACCCTGCAGGTGAGCCTGACCATCCCGGGCGAGCGGCTCAGCGAGGAGGAAAAGGCGGAGCTGGAGGTGGAGCAGGCGGCGAGCGCCTCCGCTCTGGCCGCCACCCGCCGGGCCATGTATCCCTCCGTTACCCAGGCCCAGGCCGACCGGAACAACCTGACGGCCATCGCCACCAACCTGGTCATTCTGGACGGATCGGACAAGGGCGACGGCTACGACCTTTCCTGCCTGGATGACTACAGCAATGTGGGGACCGTCATTCTGGACGCCGGCGACAGCGATTTTTACAACACCTACTGCGCCGAATCCTTCCCCCTGCTGCTGACCAACTGCCGCTATGTGAAGGAGGTCTGGCTGAGCAGCAAGGTGGACGTTTACACCTTCATCCAGCGGATGGACGAAGCCCTGCGCAACCCGCTGGACCACAGCTTCTATTTTGAATCCTACAGCGCCGATCCCTTCTACACCGCGGCCACCACGCTGTTTATTCCGGAGGCCGCCGTTTCCGCCCTTAAGGCGTCGCTGAACGAGCGGGCCTATACCATCCCCTACACCATCAAGGCCTATTCCGGCAGCGACGTGTATGCCGCCCAGAAGGCCGGGGCCTCCGCCGCCAAGGAATGGTGTACCAGCCACAAGTTCACCCGGCAGATCCGCTCCGCCGACCGGGCCTATACCTATTCCGACTGCCGCACTGCCCAGCGGTGGTATTATTCCTGCTTCATCTGCGGCAAATGTGAGTACAACGCCAACCATGTGGCCCAGACGGAGTATATCGCCAGCACCATCTCCATGGCGGAAAAGGTCCACAACGGGGAATATTACGCCGAGCTGCCCTGCGACAGCGCCTATATCGGCGTCAACGCCGCCGGCGAGCACATTTACTGGCTCAGCTGCCAGACCTGCGGCAAGTCCAGCCGCGATGTTCAGCAGCATCTCACCGCCAAGGACCTGGCCCTCGCCGGCATGGATCCCCACATGACCCTGGCCCAGTATCAGGCGGAGGTCAACGCCTCCCTGAAGATGCAGGAGACCCTGGCCCTGAGCAGCACGGAGGTCCAGCCGGGAATGTTCGCCGTCCGCCGCAAGAGCGACGCCAAGACCAGCGCCTGGGCCCAGAGCGACGTGAACCTGGCCCTCAACGACGATCTGCTGGATACGGCGCTGCTGGGCGGCGACTATACGAAAAACATCACCCGTCTGCAGTTCTGCGCCGTGGCCGTCCGCCTGGCGGAGACCCTCACGGGCAAGAGCATCACCCCCGCCCCCGCCGGGACCTTTACCGATACGGACAGCGCCTATGTGCGCAAGGCCTATGCCGCCGGCATCACCACCGGCGTTACCGCCACCACCTTCCAGCCCAATGGCACCCTGACCCGCCAGCAGATGGCCGCCTTCCTCTACCGCACCCTGCGCTATGTGGAAAAGAACTCCGACTACGCCTATACCGGCTACACCTCCAAGCTGTCCTCCTATAAGGACAGCGGCCAGATCCAGAGCTGGGCCAAGGAGCCCATGGCCTTTATGAACGCCCTGGGCCTGATCGCCGGCACCACCGCCACCACCCTCGCACCAAACGGCACCTGCACCATCGAGCAGGCCGTCATCGTGGCGGAGCGCAGCGTTTATGCCCACCAGATCGGCCGGTATCAGGTCACGGCGGAGGATCATTCCCGCTTCTGCATCGATCCCGCCAGCGGCACCCAGGTGAATGCCTCCCTCCGTCCCGGCGATCTGGTCTGGGTCACCGGCCGCCGCCTGGGCAGCTACAACGAGTTTACCGAGGTGTCCGACAACCTGCCCTATACCTTCGTCCCCGCCATCAATCCCTATACCGGACAGACGCTGTATCTCTTCAACCGGGATCTCCGCCCCGTCCGCGGCTGACCGAAGGCCGGCCGGAGAAACAGAAAACGGGCAGGTCCCTTGCGGACCTGCCCGAGCTTTGCTTTCTGGGTGGTTTTTTACTTTTCTTCCCGGGTGAGCAGCTTCATCAGGATCTTCATCTGCAGGGCGATGCCCACGGGGATGCAATTTTCATCCACATCAAACTGCTGGTTGTGCAGGGCGGCGGTGATGCCCTTGGCGCTGTTGCCGCAGCCCAGGTGATAAAACGCGCCGCCGTGGGCGGAGGCATCGATGAAATAGGAAAAATCCTCGCCGCCCAGCGATGGGAACTGCTTGATCAGCACGTGCTCCCGCCCCAGCATCTCCTGGGCGCATTCCTTCACCACGTCCACCACCGCGTCGGTGTTGATCAGGGCGGCATAGCCCCATTCCACATCCACATCCGCCGTGCAGCCGTAGCCCTGGGCGATGCCCTGTGCGATGGCGGTGATCCGGTCCCGGGCAAAGACGCGGGTCTCGGGGTCCAGCGTCCGCAGGGTGCCCGTCATCTTCACCTCATCGGCCACGATGTTGCTCTTTGCGCCGCCCTGGATGGTGCCGATGGTAAGGACGGCGTTGTTCAGGGGGCTGATGTTGCGGCTGACGAAGGTCTGCAGGCCGGAGATGATGCCGGCGGCGGCCACGATGGCGTCTATGCCACGCTCGGGATAAGCGCCGTGGCCGGCCTTGCCGTGGACCACGATGGTGACGGTATCACAGGAGGCGTTCAGCTGGCCGTAGCGCAGCTCCACGTTGCCCGCGTCCATATAGGGCTGAACGTGCAGGCCGATGGAATAATCCACCTTGGGGTTTTCGCAGCAGCCCTGCTGCACCATGCGCTCGCCGCCGCCAACGGTCTCCTCCGCAGGCTGGAAAAACAGCTTTACCGTTCCGGGAAGCTCCGCCTGCATCTCCTTGCACAGCTTCGCCACGCCCAGCAGGACGGTCATATGCACATCGTGGCCGCAGGCGTGCATGACGCCGTCGTTTTTGGAGCAATAGCTCCGGTCCCGGTCCTCCTGCAGGGGCAGCGCGTCCATATCCGCCCGGATGCCAACGCAGTTGCCGGGCTTGCCGCCCCGGATGATGCCCAGGATGCCCGTGTCGGCGATGTCCTGATGCTCGATGCCCCAGGCGTCCAGCAGGGCGCAGATGCGCTTGTGGGTCTCGTGCTCAAAGGTGCCCAGCTCGGGATGCTGATGCAGGTCCCGGCGGATGGCGATCATTTCATCGCGGATGGCTTCCGCTTGCTTCTGAAAATCCATAATTTTGCTCTCCTTTTTTGGAATAAATGCAAGATCTATTACGCTTTGTTTTGAAAAAACGGCATTACAGCGGCTTTTGCGCCTGGATCACATCCCGCAGGATGGCCTGATCCACCCGGTGCGCCAGCCCGGAAATGGGCGGCAGGACGGCAAAGCCCACCTGGGCCAGCGCCTGCGCCAGGGCGTCTCGCCGGGTGGTGTGGCAATTATAGGCCAGGGCCAGCCCGCTTCCGGGCCGCAGGACGGAAAACCAGCCGGGGGCGCATTGAGCCGTCAGCGAAGCGGCGTCCCGCCGAAGGCCCTCCCGGCCGGCAGCGCCGTGCTGCACCCCATAGGGCAGGTCGCAGGCCAAAAGCTCGGCGCAGCCCCGGGGCAAAAGCAGGCCGCACTGAGCGGCGTCGCCCCGGACGAAGCGGACAAAGCGGGTGTCCTCCGTCTGCCAGGCATCTTTGGTGGGGGCATAATCCGCCTGGACGAAGCGGCCAAGCCGCCTGCCCTCCCGGACGATGGGCTCCTCCCGGAGCCGGTGCTTATAGCGGCCCGTTTTCAGATAGCTCTCAAAATAGACCCGGCCCCTGTGCAGCGGCTGCTCCAGCGTCTCCACGCCGATGGCGTTCCAGCCCCGGATGGCGGCCTCAAACAAAGTGGTCCCCTGTCCGCACATGGGGTCCAGCAGGGTGGGGACAGGCCGCAGACGCGCCGCCGCTGCCGCCGCCAGATGGACCAGCAGCCGGGTGAAGCGCTCGTTGGTCTTGCCGGGATATTTCAGGATGGCGTTCAGCCCGTCGGGCATGGCCCGCCATTCCGGCGGCTCCACCGGAAGCAGAAGCGCCCCCTCCCGCTGGAACAGGGCATAAAACAGCGAGCTCGCCCCGAGGGCGCGCAGCTGCGGCTCCGTCAGCGGCCGGGGCAGGGAAAGGGCATAGGCCGGCGCGCCGCAAAGGACGGTCTCCCCAACGGCCGCCTCCGGTACCAGGGCGGAAAGCTCCGCCGCAGCAGCGGAAAAGGCCCCGGAGAGATAGATCCGTCCGTGGCCCGGATGGGGCAGCAGGACATAGTCCGCCATGGCTCAGAGCTCCAGCTTCTCCGGCTGCTTGCCGGTCTTTTCCGCCAGAAAGGCCAGCAGACCGGCGCTGTCGCCCTGGGTAAAGTCGCCCTTGCCCAGGATGTGGGCCTTGCCGGGGCCCACGAAGAGGAAGAGATAGTTCTTCGTCTCCACCAGCCGGGTCAGGGCGCCGTAGCTCAGATGCTCTGCCGCGCCGCCGGCGGGCGCGGCGTCGAAGCCGCTTTCCCCGAAGCGATAATCCACCTGCTGGCTCTTGCCTCCCAGCGCCCGCATCAGCCTGCGGCGGGACCGGGCCAGCCCCATGGGCTGGGAAAACAGCAGCAGCAGGCCGATGAGAAGGATAAACGAATGCACCAGCTGAAAGCCCCGGACGAGCATCACCGTGATGCCGAAGGCCAGGATCGCCAGCGCCACCACCCGGGAGACCGTTCGGGAAAGGGGTGTGGACTGCCCCGCCTGAATGACGGCGGCATAGGCCGTCATGGCCTTTTCGTCCCAGGTGGTATGTACGATATACTGCAGCTTCATGGAAGCGCCCTCCTTTTTGCCGAAAGATTCACGCTTTGTTCACCAGTATATCACAAAAACCTGCCCGCAACAACCGGTTTCTGCTTTCTTTTCGGGGAAAGCTGTGGTAAAATAAAAAGGATCTTGAGAGGTTTCTCTTCTGAAAGGAAGTTTTACAATGGCAACCAGTCTGATGAAAAAGCTTTTTGGCGACACCTCCTCCCGGGAGATCAAGCGCATTCTGCCCCTGGTGGAAAAAATCGAGGCGCTGGAGCCGGAATATGCCGCCCTGACAGACGCGCAGCTTCAGGCCAAGACCCCCTGGTTCCGGGAGCGGCTGGCGGGCGGCGAGACGCTGGACGAGCTGCTGCCCGAGGCCTTTGCCGCCATGCGGGAGGCCGACCGGCGGGTGCTGGGTGAGTTTCCCTTCCGGGTGCAGCTCATCGGCGGCATCATCCTCCATCAGGGCCGCATCGCCGAGATGAAGACCGGCGAGGGCAAGACCCTGACCTCCACCCTGCCCGCCTATCTCAACGGCCTTACGGGCAAGGGCGTGCATATCGTCACCGTCAACGACTATCTGGCCAAGTATCAGGGCGAGATGATGGGCAATGTTTATCGCTTTATGGGCCTTTCCTGCGGCATCATCATCCACGATCTGGATAAGGAGCAGCGCCGGGCGGCCTATGCCGCCGACGTGACCTACGGCACCAATAATGAGATGGGCTTCGACTACCTGCGGGACAATATGTGCATCTTCAAGCAGGATATGGTCCAGCGGCCCTTCCACTTCGCCGTGGTGGACGAGGTGGACTCCATCCT
>DHMK01000026.1:0-265 GCA_002405755.1 Clostridiales bacterium UBA4644 | reverse complement strand
CCGGTCAGGGCGACAAGTCCACCGACCTTTACCGGCAGGCCGATCTCTTTGCCCGGACGCTGACGCCGCTGAAGCTGGTGGAGGTGGACGAAAAGGAGAGCCAGGAGGACGTCCCCGCCGATTATATCGTAGACGAAAAGGCAAACACCGCCACCATCACCCCCCGGGGCGTGGCCAAGGCGGAGAAATATTTCGGCTGCGGCAATCTTTCCGACCCGGAAAACGCCACCCTGCTGCACCATATCAATCAGGCCATCAAGGCCCA
>DHMK01000060.1 GCA_002405755.1 Clostridiales bacterium UBA4644 | reverse complement strand
TGCGGCGACCGAGGCGGTTTAATAAAACGGGGACCCCGGCGCAGTTTGCGCCGGGGAAAGGAACCATGTTCCTCCCGTAAACCCTCTTCTTTTTGGACGAAGGACGAGGGACGAAAGCCACGCTGCGCGGGCTTTGTCAATTTCTTCTGCTCCCCGAAGGTCTTGCCCCCGTCTAAGCCCTCCTCAGTCCTGCTCCACGATCTTTTTCAGGATCTGGACGGCGTTGGCGGCGGCGCCCTTGCGGATCTGATCGCCGCAGCACCAGAGGGTCAGGGAATTGGGCTGGGTGAGATCGTCGCGGATGCGGCCCACCCAGACGGTATCGGCTCCGGCGGCGTCCAGCGGCGTGGGATAATCCCGTCCGTCCAGATCCTCCGCCACCCGCACGCCGGGGAAGGCAGCGATGGCCGCCCGGGCCTGCGCCGGGGTGATCCGGTCTGCGGTGCGGACGGTGACGGAAATGGAATGGGACCGTGCCACGGGCACCCGGACGCAGGTGCAGGTGACCTTCAGCTCCGGCTGGTGCAGGATCTTGCGGCCCTCGTTCTGCATCTTCATCTCCTCGGCGGTATAGCCGTTTTCCAGCCGGTCGCCGATGGCGGGGATCACGTTCAGGGCGATCTGCGCCGGAAAGACCCGGTGCTCCGCAGGCTTCCCCGCCGCCAGCGCCTGCATCTGCTCCTCCAGCTCCACAAGGCCCCCCTGCCCCGCGCCGGAAACGGCCTGATAGGTGCAGGCCACCATGGACTGGATGGGCGAGAGCTTATGCAGCGCCGCAACGGCCATCAGGGTGATGATGGTGGAGCAATTGGGGTTTGCGATCACCGGCGGACGGGACAGCGCCTCCTGCCCGTTGATCTCCGGAACGATCAGCGGAACGCCTTCCTCCAGCCGGAAGGCGGAGCTGTTGTCGATATAGATCGCGCCGGAGCGCTCAATGGCCGGCCGCAGCTGCCGGGAAAGGCCGGAGCCAACGGCTCCCAGCACGAAATCCAGGCCATGGAAGCGCTCCTCCGCGGCCTCCTCCACCGGGATCTCCTGCCCCCGGAACAAAACGGCGCTGCCCGCGCTGCGGGCGGAGGCCAGGGGCAAAAGCCGGGACACGGGGATCTGATATTCCTCCAGCACCCGCAGCATCTCCCGGCCCACCGCGCCGGTGGCCCCCAAAACGGCAATGCGATATTCCTTCATAAAAAACGCCCTCTCCTTCCCTGTTATCCGGCGAAGCCGTGGTAAAGCACCCGGATCGCCTGCTCAAAATCATGATCCTCCACGCCCACGATGATGGAAAGCTCATCCGCCCCCTGGGCGATGGTGCGGATATTGATGCCCTGATCGCCCAGCGCCCGGAACAGCTTGCCCGAGACGCCCGGACGGAAGGGCATTTTGCGTCCTACGGCGGCGATGAGGGCGATGCCCTCCTGCACCTGCACGTCCTCGGCGGCGCAGGCCTGCTGCAGCTCGCCCACCACGGCGTAAAGCTCCTCCCCCAGCGCCCCGGAGGAGACCACCAGCCCGAAGGAATCCAGCCCCAGGCTGATATGCTCCAGCGGGATGCGGTACCGCTCCAGAACGGCCAGCGCCTGCCGCAGGGCGGCGGCGGTGTTCAGATCCCGCTTGCGCAGGGTGAGGATGGTAAAATCCCGCCGGCCGGCGACGCCGGTGATGAACCGGTCCTGATCCCGCTCCTCCTCGGGGACGGTCTGCAGGATCATGGTGCCCGGATCGTCGGGGGCGTTGGTATTGCGGATGTTCAGGGGGATGCCCCGCTCCTTCACGGGCAAGACCGCCTCCTCATGGAGGACGGAGGCCCCCAGAAAGGCCAGCTCCCGCAGCTCGTTATAGGTGATGCGGCGGATGGGCGAGGGATCCTTGACGATCTTGGGGTCGGCCATGAGGATGCCGGAAACGTCCGTCCAGTTTTCATAGACCTCCGCCCCCAGCGCCGCCGCCGCCAGCGCCCCGGTGATATCGCTGCCGCCCCGGGACATGACCTTCAGCTTGCCGCTGGGCAGGCTGCCGTAAAAGCCGGGGATGACGATGGTCCCATAGGTCTCCGCCGCCCGGCGGATGGCCTCGTCGGTGCGCTGCCGGTCGATGCGGCCGTCCGGAGAGAAAAAGACGCAGTCGGCGGCGTCTACATAGGTATAGCCCAGATATTCCGCCAGCAGCCGGGAGGTAAAGGCCTCCCCCCGGGAGACCAGGGCGTCCACGGGGAAGCTCCGGTCCAGCCTGGCCCGCAGCGCGGCAAACTCCCCCTCCACATCCATGGTCAGGCCCAGCGCGTCCCGGATCTCCACGAAGCGGCCCTCGATCTCCGCCAGGATCTCCTCGCAGGAGACGCCGTAGGTGAGATGGGCATGGCAGAGATAGAGCAGGTCCGTCAGCTTATGGTCGCCGGAAAAGCGCTTGCCCGCCGCCGACGCCACCACCACCCTTCTGGCCGGGTCGGAAAGGACGATCTCCCGGACCTTTTGAAACTGCGCGGCCCCCGCCACAGAGGATCCGCCGAATTTTACCGCCTTGAGCATTTTATGCTTCCTCCCATCCCGCAAAGAACACTTCGTTTTTCAAAAGCCGCAGCCGCTGAACGGAGCGGTGCAGCTCCGCCGCCCCCATGGGCCGGGTGATCAGGCGGCACACGCCGCCGCTTCTGCAGACCTCCGCCCCGGGAAAGGCGCCCTCTCCGCCCTCCGGCAGACGGACATAATAGCGCAGCATGGGGCCAACGCCGTCCAGCAGCTCCCGCTGGCAGTCTGCCGGGAGCATCTCCCGCCGCCCCTGGGCGATATCGCAGAGATCCCGGGCCATGGCCGAGGCCGTGGGCGCGCCGCCGGCGCCCTGCCCCCGGAAGCGCAGCGTTCCCGCGCATTCCCCCTGATACCAGATCAGGTTCTCGCTGCCCGGCAGGGCATATTCCGGGGCCTCCGGCCCATAGAGCATGGGCTGCACAAAGGCAAACAGTCCGCTCTCACAGCGGCCCGCCCGGGCCGTCAGGCGGCATCGCAGGCCCCGCCGGGCCAGATCGGCGGCGTCCTCCGCCGTAAAATGCTCGATGCCCTCCAGCAAAAGCTCTCCCGCCGGCAAAACGGAAAAGCCCACGGCGCACAAAAGCTGCAGCTTGCGCAGCGTGTCCAGCCCGGAAAGATCCGCAGAGGGGTCGGCCTCTGCAAAGCCCAGCTCCTGGGCCTGGGCCAGCGCCGCTGTAAAGCTCTGCCCCTTTCCCTGCATGGCGTCCAGGATATAGTTGGCCGTTCCGTTGACCACGCCGCCCAGCGCCGTGATCCGGTCGTTTTGCGCCGCCAGCGAAAGATTGTGCAGCACGGGCACGCCGCCGCCGCAGGCGGCGCTGAAGAGAAAGGCACGGCCCCGCTCCCTTGCCATGGCCGCCAGCTCCGGCCCCCGGGCCGCCACCAGCGCCTTGTTTGCCGTAACGATATGCTTGCCTGCCCGCAGGGCGGCGGCAAGATAGGAAAAGGCCGGCTCCTCGCCGCCCATGGCCTCGGCCACGGCCTCCACGGACGGGTCGGTCAGAAGCTCCTCCAGCCGGGAGGTGTGAAAAGGCTCCTTTTCCTTGCCCGGGCGCACCAAAACCGGCCCCCGCTCCAGCGCCTGACCCCGCTCCAGCTGCCGCACCAGCCCTTTGCCCACGGTCCCATAGCCCAGCACCGCCGTCTTCATACAAGCATCCCCTTTTTGTCCGTAAAATAAATACAGCTGTATTTTCAATGCGAACAGTTTACCACACTGCAGTAAAAAACACAAGGGTTTTTCTTTGTTGATTTTCACCAAAGTTTCATGCCACCCCTCGTCTCCCCGCAGGTCTTGCCTCCCTCT
>DHMK01000069.1 GCA_002405755.1 Clostridiales bacterium UBA4644 | reverse complement strand
CCTCCCTCTGACGAGGGAGGTGGCAAGCCCGGAGGGCTTGACGAAGGGAGAGATACGCCGGGCTTATTGCGAAGCGGGGGACGAAGCCTTCCTCTGCGGAAAAGCCCCGCCCCGCGAGCCATCCGGCACGCGGTTCCTTCCCGGCGCATAGGCTGGAGCAGACCGCTGGAAGGGGGGGGGAGACCATGGCCGTGACGCTGCCGCCCATCGGCGTGAGCCTCCACGGCGATCCGGACACCCAGTCTCTGATGACCGGCGCGGTGGCGGCGGGCAATCTGTTCACGCTGGCCGTCCTGCGGGGCAAGGCCGCTTTGAAGCGCGACCCCGCGCTGGAGGGAAACACGCCGCCGGTGCTGGACGTTTTGCCCCGGCTGGGCGCGGTGATCTTCGTGATCACCTCTTTTTATTTTCTGGGCCTGGCCTGGAACAGCGCCGCCAAGGGCGGCGGGCAGACCCGGGAGCGCAGCGCCGAGACCGACCTGCGGCTGATCCTGCTGGCCAATCTGCTGGGGACGGCCGCCGTTTTGATGCGGACCCGGGTGATCTTCCGGTCGCCGCCCCTTTCCGCCCTGACGGCGGAGGCGCTGGAGGCCTGAGCGCCCGCACACGGCAAAGGCCCCCGCGGGACGCCGTCCCAGCGGGGGCCTTGCACAAGGGAATGGAGAAAAAAGAACGAAAAGAGGGGATCGCAAAGAAGAGGTGCGCTTACTGCGCGTCGCTATTCTGCTGCAGGGTCACGCTGGCGGAGACCAGCTTGCCCTCCCGCTCCACGTTGACCTCCACGGTGTCGCCGGGCTGCTTGCCCGCCAGATAGTCGGTCACATCGGAGCTCTGGGAGACCATGACCTCATCCACGCTGATGATCCGGTCGCCCACCTGCAGGCCCGCGTCCTTGGCCTCCTGGGAGGTGACGCCGGAGATATAGACGCCTGCGGTCATGCTGTATTGCGCCGCCTGCTGGGCGGTGATCTGCTGGACGGTGATGCCCAGGATGGCCTTATTGGTGGTGGGCGTCACGCCGCTCTGCTGGCCCTCGCTGCCCTCCGGCGCTTCATACGAGCCGTTGGCGATGAGCTGAGAGGCGATCTCCATGGCCGTGTTGCTGGGGATGGCGAAGCCCAGGCCCTCGGAATCGGTGTCCGAGCTCTTGGCGGAGACAATGCCGATGAGCTGGCCCTGATCGTTGAACAGCGCGCCGCCGGAGTTGCCGGGGGAGACGGCCGCCGTCATCTGGATCACATGGAGCGTAACGGTGCTGTAGGAAGAGCCGCCGTAGAACATATCATACAGGCTGCCCCGGTTGGACTGGCTGCTCTGATCGCTGTTTTCCACCTGGACGGAGATGGTCCGGTCCAGGGCGGAGACGATGCCGTCGGAGATGGATCCGGAGAAGCGTCCCTCCGGATTGCCCACGGCATAGCAGGCCGCGCCCTGCTTCACCTGGCTGCTGTCGGCCACCTCTGCGGCCTTCAGGCCGGTGGCCTCGATCTTGACCACGGCGATGTCGCCGTTTACATAGCTGCCCACCACGGTGGCGGGATAGGTGGCGCCGTCCCGCAGCTCCACGGTGATCTTGGAGGCGCCGTTGATCACATGGGCGGCGGTGAGGATATAACCGTCCTCCGAGATGATCACGCCGGAGCCTGCGCCGGAGGCCACATAGCTGCCGAACCAGTAGTTGCTCTTGGTCATGATCTCCGTGGTGATGGCCACCACGGAATCCTCCACCTTGGCGGCGATCTGCTCGCCGGTAAGGGCGCCTGCGGCGGTCTGGCCCGCTTCAGCGGAGGAGGGCTCCGCCGTTACCTGCTGGAGCACCACGCGGTTTTTGTTCTGATAGACCGTCTGTGCGCCGGCATAGCCTGCGCCGAAGCAGATGGCCGCCGCCGCCAAAACGGCCACGCAGCCCAGCAGGAGCTTCTTCCCGCTGCCCTTTTTCTTTTTAGGCTGGGGCTGATGGTGCGTCTGGCCCGGGGCGGTCTGCCAGTCGCCTGCGCCGAAGCTGGCCTGGCGGGAGGCAGCGCCTTCCCCGGTGTAATGATATTCGCCGCTCTGCGGAGCCGCCGCTTCCGGGGCCTGCCGCGTTTCGTTTTCGTTGGGCGTGAAGCCGCTGTTTTCCTGTTCGTTCATATGGTTCAAAGCTCCTTTCGGGTTTTGGTTCTCTTCTGTTTACGGCTTGAGTATAGCGCCGGAAGATAAACTCTGCTTTTCCGGAAGATAAACAGCAGATAAACAATTTTTCCCGAAAAAAAGCGGTCAAAGGGCGTTTTTTGCCTCCTGATAATACCGCAGGCTCTTGCGCACAAACTCCTCCGGCACGCAGAAATGCTCCGCCAGCTCGTCGGGGCGGGTGATGCCCTTTTTCAGCGCCTGCTTCAGCTCCGGCAGCGGCACCAGCCGCCGGATGGCCCAGCGCTCCGCCCGCTGCTCGCACCGGGCCCGCTGGATCATGCTGCTCTCCATGGTATAAAAACAGCCGGTGACGCAGTGCCCCATCTCATGGGCCAGGCAGGCCAGCTCGTCCGCGCTGGTGGGAAGCTTTTCCCGGTCCAGCCCGATGCAGCCGTCCGGCGAGGAGATGGCGGGGCTGTTGTGCAGCGGAAAGCAGCAGACCTGCAGCCCCAGACGCTCCGCCGTCTGATACAGGTCCTGCAGGCGCGTCATCCGTCTCGCCTCTTTTCCCGCAGGGCCCGCTTGAACCGGGCAAACTCCAGAACGTCCTGCTTGTCCTCCTCCGTCAGCTGGCGCACCTCGCCGTAAAGGGCAAACTCCAGCTGGGAGGTCTCCTCCGCCGCGTCGTCAAAAAAATAATTGGGCTCCACCTTCAGGGCGTGACAAAGCCGGCGGATGGTCTCCGCGTCCGGCTGGTTCTGGCCGTTTTCCCAGTTGCTGATGGAATTATGCTTCGCCCCCACCGCATCGGCCAGCTCCTTCTGGGTAAGGCGGCAGTTTTTTCGTGCCTGTCGAAGTTTTTCTCCAAAATTCATGGCCTGTTCGCTCCTTGCTTTCTGTCGATTTTTGTGGAAATCCCGCGAAGATTGTCGATTCTGCTCTCACCATAGCACAATTTGTCGAAAAAGTAAATCATAAATTTCGAAAAAATTGAACTTTCCCTCTTGACATTTCACTTTTTTGCAATTATGCTGGTCACATCTTCGAAATCTCCGAAATTTCCACCGCGTTTCCTCCCTCATTTCCACCATACCACAAATGGCGTCCGATAAAACGGACAGAAAGGAAGATTTTATGCAGTTTCATTTGACACAGGAGCAGGTCCCCCAGGAGATCCAGTGGCTCTCCGAGCTGGTGGGCATGGAGCATTTTCTGCAGATCCTGGACACGGCGGGCGGAGAATGCATTTATTTTCCCAAGCGGGAAACGCTGGAGCGCCCCCTGCGGCATCAGGCCATCCTGCGGGAATACAACGGCTCGAACCTGCGGCAGCTCTCCCGGAAATACGGCGTCACCGACCGCTGCATCCGCAACATCCTGAAGGAGGGCCAGCGGCCCAGCTGAAGCCGCGCAGGAAAGCGAAGCTCCCTTCGCAGCAGTCCCGGCGTATCTCTCCCTCAGTCGCCTGCGGCGACAGCTCCCTCCCCGATCGCGGGCGTTTCTGCGGAAACGCCACTGCGGCACCGCAGCGCGCAAGTTCCGCGCCTGCGGGCGCAACGGCCCAAAAGGCCGCGCCGCGAGTGCGGCGTAGGGCGGCGGGAGCCCGCATTTCGGGCGACCAGAGCCGTTTCAAATGAAACGGGGGCCCCGCAAAACAGGTTTTGCGGGGAAAATGTCCACTTTCCACCGGCGGAAAGTGGACAGAAAGGCCGCCGGGGGGCCCTTGTACCCCGCCGGCGAGTGCCGGCGTCTGATTTCCGGCAATTCATTTGCCGGAAATCTATGAAATTCTCGGGGGTCCCCGCAAAACCTGTTTTGCGGGGAAATCGAAATGCCCCCCGGAACCCCCCGTTCGCCTACTCAGAGGATGGGTTTTCCTACACTCCGGCCCGCGTCCCCCGCGGGCCTTGCCTCCCTCTGACGAGGGAGGTGGCAAGCCCGAAGGGCTTGACGGAGGGAGAGATACGCCAGGCTTATTGTGAAGCGGGGATACACAGAGCATACGGGTTGCGAATTCTCTCCCTCAGTCGCCTGCGGCGACAGCTCCCTCGTCAGAGGGAGCCAAGGGGCTGGGATATGCCCGCAGGCTGCGCCCCTCAGCGGGAGGCAAGCCCTACGGGGGTTCCTTTCTGCGGGAGACAAGCCCTGCGGGGGACGGAGGACGAAAGGCCCCGCGCCGCTCCCTTACCCCAGCAGGGCTGTCAGCAGCCAGACGCCGCCGGTGAGGGCTGCGCCCAGCGCAAAGCAAAGGCCGTGCCACAGATCGGGCCGCAGCCTGCGCCGGACGCCGGCAGGCACAGCGCCGCACCGGGCCGCCAGCCTGTCCGCCAGCGCCAGCAGCTCCTCCGGAGAATGGAGCGCCGCGCCGGAACGTTCCTCCGAAAGCAGAAAAATGGCCTGTTCAAAGGCGCCGCTCTCCGGCGCGCGCACCACAACAGCCTGACGGGAGATCCCCTTTACCAAAATGACCGCCTCCTTTTTTCTTTCCTCAGTATGCCGCGCCGGCGGGAAAATTATACCGGCTCCGCCGACTGAAGCTCGGCCACAAGGACGGTCATATCGTCGTTTGTCCCCTGCTTTGCCGCCGTTTCCAGCAAAAGCTGCGCCAGCGCCTGTCCCTCCAGCGACCCCTGCTCCCGCAGCAGGGCCTCGGTGGCGTTTTCCAAAAACGCGCCGTCGGAGAGCAGGATCAGCCGGTCGCCGGGAGAAAGCCGCAGCTGCAGCGGCTCCGCAGGCTCCTCTGCGGCCAGCCCCGCCGGCAGGGCCCGGCTGTCGAACCGGGTGAGCCTGCCCTCCCGCAGAAGGAAGCTGGGGGCCGCGCCGTATTTCAAAAGGCCGCACCGGCCGGAAAACAGGTTGACCTCCAAAAGATCCAGCGTCACGAAGCCCCATTCCGTGAACCGGGCCGCCAGCACGGGCAAAACCGCCGCCACGCTCTCGCTGAGACTGCAGCCGGAGCGGACGAAGGAGCACAGAAGCTCCAGCGCCTGCCGGGAGCTCAGCCCCGCCTGCCGTCCGGTGCCCATGCCGTCGGAGAGCAGCACCGCCGCCCGGCCGTCCTCCGTGTGGAGCTTTCGGTGGTCGTCGCCGCAGACGCTTTCTCCCGCCTTTTTTCGAACGGCGGAGCACACCTGCAGCGCGCATTTTTCCTGCTGCCGCAGACGCACCGCCGCGCCCCTGGCGCGCTCCACCGGCTCCGGCGGAAGAAGGGTCACCCGCAGGGCGCTCTGCAGCGAACGGCGCAGCGTCTCGCATTCCGCCAGCGTCTCCGGCCCGGCCTCCCGAAGCAAAAGCTCGATCTGGAGCCGGCCGCCGGTCAGACAGACGGAGACCCGCGCCCCGGGAAGATAGGTCCGGACGATGCCCCGGATCCGGCTCTCCAGCTGCGGCTCCAGCTCCGTTCCCGCGCCGGCCCGGGCGGCTGCCACCTCCAGAAGCGCCCCAAGGCTCTCATACTGCCTGCCCATCACCGTGCGCAGCTCCTGGGCCTGCCGCTGGCGGGCCTCCCGCCGGAGGGCTTCCCGATAGGCGTCGTTGATGCTGCCGCAGAACCGCTCCGGCCTGAGACAGCTGCCGGAGAACCAGACGGGCAGATCCGCCGGGGCAAGGGCGTGCTTTTTCCGCAGCGGCTCCGCCAGACCGCAGAGCAGGTCGCGGGTAGTCTCATAATCCCGCTGCCAGCACTGGGCGCAGCGCTTGCAGCCGCGGCAGCTCACCTCGCAGGCGGCGCGAAAGACCCGGCTCAGATCGCCCGGCTCGGCTCCGGCCCCGTGGAGCAGACCGTCCATGGCCTGTCCCAGCTGCAAAACCGCCGCAGAAAGCCCCTGCAGCGCCCGGTCGGCCTCTCCGTGCCGCCGGCGGCGGCCCGTCTCGGGAAGCAGAGAAGCAAAGGCTGCCTGCGCCTGCAGCCAGAGCCTTTTGGGCAGCAGCACCAGCGCCGTCCCCGCCAGAAGGCTCTCGTAAAAGGCGGCAGCCGCGCCGGGCCGGGTATAGAGCCAAAGGCACAGAACGCCGCACACAACGGAAAAGCTCAGGGCCGCCTGCAGCCGCTCTCTCCGGCTCAGCGCGCCCGCCCCCAGGGCGGAGACGCACCAGAGCAGGGCAAAAAAGGGGCTTTGCCCCAGGGAAAGGTCCACCGCCGCCCCATAGGCCGCGCCCAGAAGCGCGCCGGAGGCCGCGCCGCAGCAGCAGGCGCAGGTCAGGACGACCCCCGCCGCGGCCGCCCGGGAAAGGGTCAGTCCGCCGGCCCCCAGGGGCAAAAGCGCCAGGATCCCGGCCAGCAGCGCCGTCAGCCTGCCCCAGCCCGTCATGGGCGAGGCGCTCTCCCGGGCCTCCCGGAGCATCCGGGCAAAGCCGCCGCAGAGCAGCGTCTGACAAAGCAGCGCCGCCCCCTGCCGCAGGTCCTCCACCAGCACCAGCCCGGTGGAGCAGACGGAGATCATGGCGCAGACGGGGAAGAACCAGCGGGTGCGGCCGACGGCCGTTCCCTCCAGCACCAGCCGGCAGGTGAGTACCACGGCGCAGGCCGCCCCATAGATCAATCCGCTGCCGCCGCCCAGCAAGACATAATAAAGAAAAGCGCCCAGCGCCGCCTCCGCCGGATGGCCCGCCGCGGCGCAATAGGCCACGCCCAGGGGCCGGACGCCCTCCGCCGTCTGCGCGGCGGCAAACAGCGCTCCCAGCCCCAGGCAAAGCCCCCGCTGCAGCCCCCGGCGCAAAAGGCCGTGCGCTCCCGTCAGGGCCCGGGGCCGGCCCTCCTGCTTTTGTTTGTTCCAAAGCTCCATGCTCCCGCTCCTCTCGCTTTTTTTCCATTGTAGCCGCAAAAAGCTTCGGAAAAGGTCAGGAAATCGGGCGGGAAATGGGCCGGCGCAAAACTTTTGTGTCCCGGCGGCTTGCAAGAAGGGGGAGGGCTGTCGTATAATCGAGCTATCAAGCTCCGAAGGAGGCGCTTCTATGAAGCTGAACGCCAAACGCACCGTCCTGATCGGCTTTGCCTTTATGTCCATTCTGGCCTTTTGGCAGTTTTACGACCAGGTGATCCCCCATCTGCTGGAAAACGTTTTTGGCCTGCGCACCTTTACCACCAACGCCATCATGTCCATCGACAATATCCTGGCCCTGTTCATGCTGCCCCTGTTCGGGGCGCTCTCCGACCGGACCCACACCCGGCTGGGCCGCCGCACGCCCTATATCCTCTTCGGCACGCTGGCCGCCGTGGCCCTGATGATGGCCCTGGCCTGGGCGGAGCGCCAGCGGAGCCTGCCGGTGTTTCTGGGCTGTCTGGTGGCCCTGCTGGTGGTCATGAGCACCTACCGCTCCCCCGCCGTGGCCTATATGCCCGATGTGACGCCAAAGCCCCTCCGCTCCAAGGCAAACGCCATCATCAATCTGGTGGGCTATATCGGCGGGATCTTCTCCACGCTGATGATGATGCTGCTGCTCAAGAGCGAAAAGGCCGCCGACGGCTCCAGCTATTATCCGGCGGACCAGTCCTTCACGCCCATCTTCGCGGCGGTGGCGGGCTTTATGCTGGTGAGCGTGGGGATCCTTGTCCTGACCACCAAGGAAAACAAGCTGGCCGCCGAGACCTGGGCGGAGGTGGCCGGATCGGAGCAGGCAGAGGCCGGCCGGGAGCCGGGCCGGAAGGAGCCTATGGCCCCGGAGGTGAAGCGGAGCCTTCTGTTCATCCTGCTCTCCGTCTTTTTGTGGTTCACGGCCTACAACGCCGTCACCACCGCCTTTTCCCGCTACTGCGTGGCCGTCTGGGGGGCGGATCTCAGCGCCTCCTCCGGCTATCTGATGGCGGCCACGGTGGTGGCCATCGCCAGCTTTCTCCCCCTGGGCAGCCTTTCCAGCCGGATCGGACGGAAAAAGACCATCCTGCTGGGCATCGGGCTCATGTCCGTCTGCTATGCCGCCGCCATCTTCCTCCGGCACCAGACGCCCTTCCTTTATGTGATGTTCGGCCTGGTGGGCGTGGGCTGGGCGGCCATCAACGTTAATTCCTTCCCCATGGTGGTGGAGATGAGCCCCGCCGGGGATTCCGGCCGCTACACCGGCTATTATTACGCCTTTTCCATGGCGGCGCAGATCGTCACGCCCCTGCTCTCCGGCCTGCTCATCGACCATCTGGGGCTGGGCTACCGGGTGCTGTTTCCCTATGCGCTGCTCTTTTCCCTTTTGTCCATGGTCACCATGCTGCAGGTCCGCCACGGCGACAGCCGCCCCCAGCCGCCCCGGGACAAGCTGGAGGCCTTTGACACAGGCGACTGAGCCGCGGAGCATAAAAAAGCGGAGACGCATTTGCGTCTCCGTTGAGACTGTCGCAAAACCGCTGCGCTGGGTTTTGCTCGACAGTTGAGCTCCGGCCTGCGGGCCGGTTTCACCGATTTTTTGCGAAAAATCGGCGGGCTGCGGTGTTTTTTCCCGGCACATGTCCGTGAAAAAACATCCCATAGGAAAAAGCCTGCGGTTCCGCAGGCTTTTTCGACAGGCTGAGCGGAGACGCATTTGCGTCTCCGTTTGCTTTTCAAAGGGCTTACAGCAGGGTGGTCTTGTCCCGGCCCTTGCTGGAGCAGAAGGCCCGGGCATAGGCGATCATGAAGGCGAAGTAGAAGCCCGCCGTCACGCTGAACAGCACATGGCCCGCCAGCACGCAGTAGCTGGCGCAAAGCCCCAGAGAGACGGCGCAGGCCAGCGCCTCCAGGCTGAAGGCCCGGAACAGGTCGAGGATCACCCGCACGCCCTGGAGCACATAGAGCCAAAGCATGGTCAGCGCCCCCAGCAGCCCGTAGTAGACCAGGACCTCCACCGGATCCATCTCGATGATGTGCCCCTGGCTGCCCCGGCCGATGCCCACCAGGGCGGAAACGGGCAGCGTCTGCCGGAGCTGCTCCAGCGCCTGCTCCAGATAGGAGGTGCGGCCGCTGAAGATGACGGTCTCGGTGTCGGCGATCTCGATATAGCGGGAGGTGGCGGAAAGGGACTTCCAGATGGTGGTGATGGGGCTGGTCTCGCAGATCAGCATCATCAGACAGAGCACCGCCAGCACGATGGCCAAAACGATCAGCAGCTGCCGGCCTGCCGTCCAGCTGCGGGCGCGGAAGCCCCGGAGCAGGCTGTAGCCCGCCAAAACGGCCAGCGTTACGCCTGCCGCCAGAAAGGCCGTTTTGGTGCCGATGATCAGCAGCGCCACGAAGCCAAGCCCCGCGGAGACCGCCTGCAGCCAGCAGAAGCGGCCGCCCCTGCCCTTCTCCCGGCCCATCCAGCCCGCCAGCACCACCGGCAGCAGGAGCATCATGACGGCGGTGATGTCGTTGCCGGCATAGAAAAAGCCCCGGCTGCCCCGATAGCCCAGAGGATCCGCATAGGTGAAGAAGCCCATGCCCAGAATATAGGGGATCAGCACGCCCAGCCCCAGCACCAGCAGGGAAAGACACAGCACCTGATCCACCCGGCGCTTGCGGGCGGGGCCGTCGCCTTCCTTGAGCATGGTAAAATAGACCACCAGCACCAAAAGGCAATAGCAGAAGCGGACGATATACTGCACGTCGGCGCGCAGGCTGAACTCCGCCCCGCGGAGATATTCATAGGCCACCGTTCCGCACCAGGTGACGCCAATGGCGGCAAACATCCCAACGGCCCGCCAGTTGCGGCAAAGCAGCACATAGAGCCCCATCACCAGCAGAAAGGCCACCCGCAGCAGAAAGCTGGGGCTCATGCCCGGGATGTCCTTGATGTCCAGACTGCTGAGCATCCCGCCGTCTCCGCCGCAGCGGAGATAGGTCCAGATGCCGTTGATCATATCCAAAAGCGGGCTGGCCAGAAGCAGCAGCCAGAACGCCTTTTCACAAAGCTTTTTTCCCTGCTCCACGCTCATTCTCCTTTACAAATCTTCTTGTCAATGTTATTTTATTATAGTGAATACCCAACTGCTTGTCAATGCGGAGCGCCCGCTCCGCCAGAGAAAAGGAGCTTTCCCATGAGGTCTGAAGATAAGGCCGTTCGGGCCATCACCGGCGTGACGGCCGTGATGCTGGCGGCCAAGCTGCTGGCGGTGCTGCGCAACATCCTGCAGGCCCGCGCCTTTGGCGCAGGACCGGAGATGGACCTGTTCACCCTGGCCAACAATTATTCCATCTCCCTGTTCACCACGGTGGCCCATGCCTTCTGCGTGGCCGCCGTGCCCATTTTCTCCCGGAAGCTCCGCCAGAGCCGGGCGGAGGGCTTTGCGGCGGCAGACCGGCTGATCTCCACGGCCATGCTCTGCTGCCTGGGGCTGACGCTGCTGCTGGAGGGGCTGAACCTGACGGGGCTGCCCGGGCTGCTGGCGGGAGAGGGCGCGCCGCTGTTTCGCCGCTGCTTCGGGGCGCTGCTGACGGCGCTGCCCGTGATCCTGTTCACCTACCTGCTGCTGGCGCTTCTGCAGTCGCTGGAGCATTATGCCCTGCAGGGCTCGCTGAGCCTGCTTTACAGTCTGGCGCTGTGCGCCGTTTTGGCGCTGGCGGGAGAAAGGCTCACCCTGCCGGGCTTTGCCCTGCTGACGGCGGCGGGCTGGCTGCTGCAGCTCTGTATGCTGCTGCCTGCGGCAAAAAAGGAGCGCTACCGGTTCCGCTTTGCGCCGGACTTCCGCATGCCCGAGCTGCGGGATTTTGTCCGCACCGGCCTGACCACCGTGGTCACCTCCGCCGCCTTTCTCTTCTGCTATCTGCTGAACAGCCATTTTGCCGGCTTCGGCAGCGGCGCGGTCAGCGCCCTTTATTATGCGGACAAGATCTATGAGCCGCTGACCACAACGCTGATCTACAGCGTCAGCATCGTCATGTTCCCCCGCTTCAGCCAGAAGCAGGCCCAGCTCTCCGACCGGGATTACCGGCAGTATGTGATCTATGTGGTGAAAAACACGCTGCTGCTGATCCTTCCCGTCTCGCTGCTGTTTGCCGTGTTTGGAACGCCGGTGATCCGCGTTTTGTTTGAGGGCGGCAGCTTCACGCCGGAGGACACGGCCGTCACCGGCGGCATCTTTTCCATGTATGCCCTGGGCATGGCGGGCTTTTTCATGCTGGATCTGCTGAGCAAGGCCTATTTCGCCATCTCCCGGCGGCTAACGCCGCTGCTGGTCTCGCTGGGGGCCATCGGCCTGTGCGCCGTCTTCGGCGCGATCTGCCGGGCGGTCTGGCCCGGCGCGCCCCAGCTGCTGGCGGCGGGGACCTCGATCTCCCTGCTGGCGGGCGGGCTGACGCTTTATGTGCGCTTTGCCCGGCAGGCCGGGCTGCGTCTGCCCGGAAAGCAGCTTTTCTGGGGGACGGCGCTCTCCCTGGCCATGGGAGCCGGCGTCTGGGCGCTGGGCGTCCGGCTGATCCCGGCAGACTGCTCCAAGCCCATGCTGGTGCTGCTGTGCGGCGGGCTGGGCGCGCTGGGGATGCTTTGCTATCTGCTGCTCATGGGCGATATGGTGCCCACGGGAGAGATCCTGCGGTCGCTTTTGCGGAGGAAACGGTCATGAAACAAAAACCCACGGTCTCGCTGCCCCTGCGGGCCATGCTGCTCTGCGGGCTTTTATGTACGCTGCTGCTGTTTGGCCTGCGCCTTGCCGGCGAGCGGCAGGAGACCCAGGTGGCCGCCGCCATCCGCTGGACCGATGCCCAGACCCTTTCCGCCCGGGCGGAGCTTTCGCCGGAGGAATGGCTCCGCCCCCTGCGGGCGGCGGGGCTGCAATATCTGCTGCTGGAGACCGAGCCGGACGCCGCGCTGCTGCGCCTGATGGAGCAGCTGGGCCTTGCCTATGGCGGCGATGGGACGGCCATGGGCGGCTGCGCCTTTGTGCTCCCCCGGGAGGACGCGCCGCTGACGGAGCGCTTTACGCCGCTGGCGCTGGCGGAGGAGCTGTCCCGGCGGGGCGTGCTCCGGCCGGCGGAGTTCGATCCGGAGGAGTGGTCCGGCCTTTGCGTCAAGACGCTTTATCTTTATCCCTCCTACGCCGACCGCTGCACGGCGGCGGAGGGCACGCAGCCGGTGGAGGATCTGCTCTGCCGGGCCGTGGTGGACCGGGGGATGCGGCTTTTGATCCTGACGCCCCTTTCTCAGGGGCAGGAGGCCCCCTTTTCCGATCCGGAGCGCTATGCTTCGCTGCTTTCCGGCGTTTCCGCCCGGCTGGAGGCCCGGGGGCTGACCCTGGGACAGGGCTTTTCCTGCGTGCAGGCCAAAACGCGCCTGCCCCTCTGCTGGGCGGCCTTTTTGCTGACGGCGGCCCTCTGGATCGGGCTGGCGGAGACGCTGCTGCCCCGGCTGCGGCCGTGGGAGGGCTGGCTCTGTCTGGCGGCGGCGGTGCTGAGCGGGGCGCTCCTCTGGCTGCGGCCCGTGCCGGCGCTGAAGCTCTTTGCCCTGCTGTGCGCCGTGATCTTTCCCCTCTGGCTGATCCTCGCCCTGGCAAAGGCCCTTTCCGCCCCGGAAAAAAACGCCCGCCCCCTCTGGCGGCTGGCCCTGGGCGGACTGGCGGCGGTGCTGGGCTGGAGCCTTCTGGGCGGGATAAGCGTCTCCGCCCTGCTTTCCGCCCGGAGCTTTGCCCTGGGCTGCACTGTGTTTTCCGGCGTCAAGCTGGCCCAGGGCGCGCCGCTGCTGGCGGCGCTGGGGCTTTTGCTCTGGCTGCTGCGGCGGGAGCTGAAGCAGGCCGGCCTGCGCCGGGCCATTCCGGTGGCGGCGCTGCTGGCGCTGGCGGGAGTGCTGGTCGCCGTGCGCTCCGGCGATTCCTCCCTGAGCCTGGGGCTGGAGGATACCCTGCGCCTTTGGCTGGAGCGGACGCTCTATGTGCGTCCCCGCACCAAGGAGCTGCTGGCGGGCGTCCCCTGCGCCCTGTGCCTGCTGCCCGCGCTGCGGCAAAGCAGAAGGCAGCCCTGGATCGGCCTTGCGGTGGGGCTGGGGGCCTGCCTGGAGTGCGTCTCCGTGATCAACACCTTCTGCCACGGGACTGCGCCGCTGTGGTCGTCGCTGGTGCGGACGCTGCTTGCGGCGGGGCTGGGCCTGCTGCCCGGGGCGGCGCTGCTGCTGTGTCTGCTGCTTTTGCAGCGATATGGCCCCGCCGGCCGCATGTCCCAGGGCTGAGCGCAGGCCCTTGACGGCGGAGCCGGGCCGTGCTATCATGCAGACAAAAAGGAGGGCTTTTTTATGGTGATCCGCAAGGAAGACCAGCGCCTGCAGGTGCGGGACAACGTCCGCGGCGGGCAGGGACGGCTGGAGAACCGGCACATTCTGGAGCCGGAGCAGATGTTTGGCAGCGCTTCGCTGCTGACGGAGTTTTATTTCGATCCCGGCGACGGCATCGGCCCCCATGTCCACGATACCGACGCGGAGGTCTATTATGTTCTGGAGGGGGAGCTGACGCTGACGGAAAACGGGAAGGACTTCGTCCTCCGCCCCGGCGACGCCTCCTACGCCCATTCCGGCGCCTCCCACAGCATTCAAAACCGCGCCAATGCCCCCGCCCGGATGCTGGCGCTGATCCTGAATATCAAGTAAAAGCAAAGCCGCCCCCCGAGGGGCGGCTTGTTTGCTGCGTTCGCTCAGATGGTGCCGGTAACGGTGACGGTGGTGACGCCGGGGGTAACGGTCCAGAGACCGGTGGCGGCGTTCTGGCTGTAGGCGGCGGCGGGAACGGTGATCCGGCCGGCCACGGTGGCAAAGGCTCCGGTGGCGGCGTTGTAGGTGTAATTGCCGGCGGCGGGCCAGGCGTCGCCGTTGAGGGTGACGGAAATATCATTGAGGGGCGGCGTAAAGGTATCGCTGAGGACGACGCCCGCCGCGGCGGAAGCGGTCTCCGTTCCGGTGTTTTCCAGGGTGAAGGTATAGGTGATCTGGCCGTTTTCCACCACGGTGGTGGGGTTCAGGGCCTTGAGGATGGTCAGGGCCGGCCCCTGGGCCATGCTGACGGTCTCCTGGGCGGTGAGGGGCGCGGTGAGACCGCTGCCGGTGAGGGTGGCCGTGTTGGTAACGGCGGCTGCCGTGCCCAGCGGGGCATAGGAATTGGCCCGGGCCCGGTAGACCAGCGTGATATTGCCGCCGGCGGGGACGCTCAGCCCGCTGATGACCAGGGGCGGCCCGGCGGTAACGGCAGGGGCGGCCTGGGGCACGCCGTTGCTATCATAGAGCACGGGGTCTCCCGTAAAGCTCAGGGGAGTCGCCGTGCCGGAACCGAAGGCATAGGCGCCCAGCGTATCCGTCACGGTGAGGCCCGTGAAGGCGGCGGCGCCGGAATTGCGGAGGGTGACCACATAGGTGAGGATATCCCCGGGCCGGTAGGTCTGGGGGGTGGCCGTTTTGCGAAGCTCCAGCACCTGGGTGATGGTGCCGGTGACGATATTGGAATTGGCGGTAAGGCCGTTGTAGGAAAGGGTCGCCTGATTGGTGAATTGTGCCATGAAATGACCTGCTCCTTTCAGAGGGCCGCAGGAAAAACCCGGCGGCCGGCGGGGTGATCTCCCCGCACTCCATTTCTATGCCGGCGGGGGAGCGGGGGTGCGCGGGACGAAATATTTTCATTGTTTACACTTAATTTGCAATTAAAATTATATAAGCCTATTGACAAGTTTTCTCCCCCGTGCTATGATATCATCAAATCCAGAAGGAGGCGACAGCATGAGCAAAAGTGTTTATTCCATCGTCCTTTCCGACGACGTGGTGCGGGAGGTGGACCGGGAGGCCTATGCCAACGGTCTGAGCCGCTCCGCCATGATCAACCGTCTGCTGGCGGAGGCCGTTTCTTATGTGACGCCGGAGATGCGCATGCGGGAGATCTTTGGGCAGGTGGAGAGCCTGCTCACCGGCGGCGGCGTGTTTCAAACGCTGCTGCAGCCCTCGGAGAGCATGATGAGCCTGCGCTCGGCGCTCAGCTATAAATATAATCCCACCGTGCGCTACAGCGTGGAGCTGGATCCCGCCGCGCCGGGGGAGGGGACGCTGCGGGTCTCTCTGCGCAGCCAGAGCAGCGCCCTGCTGCTTTATCTGGGGCAGTTTTTCAAGCTCTGGTCCCGGATCGAGACTCATTACGTCGGCCAGCAGGACAGTCTGCTGGAGGATGGGCGCTTCGCCCGCCGGTTCCGCCTGCCTCAGGGGTTGGGCGATAAGGAGCAGGGGGCCGTTCTGGCGGCCTACATTCGGGCCATGCACGCTGGCATGAAGGGCTTTTTCAACCATCTGGACGACGGCCATCTGGCCGCGGCCAGCGTGGAGCAGGCCTATCAGGATTATCTGAAGCAGTATCCGGCGCTGTGAGCGCCCCGGGCGCTTTGCCCAAAAAGGAAAATAAGAGAAGCATTTCGATCTGAGGGAGGTTTTGTATATGGATCTTAATCGTTTTACCCAAAAGAGCATGGAAGCCATCCAGGCGGCCCAGAGCCTTGCCGTGGACAACGGCAATCAGCAGGTCTGCCAGGCCCATCTGCTGCTGGCGCTGCTGCAGCAGAAGGACGGCCTCATCGGTCAGCTCATCGACCGGATGGGCGTTCCGGTAGACAGCTTCACCTCCGCCCTGTCCGGCGCGGTGGGCGCGCTGCCCAAGGTTTCCGGAACGGCGCGGGAGGCCGATAAAATTTATATTTCCCAGGCGCTGGATCAGGCGCTGAACGCCGCGGAAAAGCAGGCCGCCCAGATGAAGGACGACTTCGTCTCCGTGGAGCACGTCATGCTGGGCCTGCTGCAAAAGCCGGAGGACAGCCTGAAGCGGCTGTTTCAGACCTTTGAGATCTCCGAGAGCCGCTTTCTGCAGGCGCTGAAGGCCGTGCGGGGCAACGCCCGCGTCACCTCCGACAATCCGGAGGAGACCTATGATGTTTTGAAGAAATACGGTCAGGATCTGGTGGAGCGGGCCAGGGCCCAGAAGCTGGATCCCGTCATCGGCCGGGACAACGAGATCCGCAACGTGATCCGCATCCTCAGCCGCAAGACGAAAAACAACCCCGTCCTCATCGGCGAGCCGGGCGTTGGCAAAACGGCCATCGCCGAGGGCCTGGCCCAGCGGATCGTCCGGGGCGACGTGCCGGAAAACCTGAAGGACCGGAAGCTCTTCGCCCTGGATATGGGCGCGCTCATCGCCGGGGCAAAGTTCCGGGGCGAGTTTGAGGAGCGGCTCAAGGCCGTGCTCAACGCCGTCAAGAGCAGCGATGGCAAGATCATTCTGTTCATCGACGAGCTGCACACCATCGTGGGCGCGGGCAAAACGGAGGGCAGCATGGACGCCGGCAACCTGCTCAAGCCCATGCTGGCCCGGGGCGAGCTGCACTGCATCGGCGCCACTACCCTGAACGAATACCGGCTCTATATCGAAAAGGACGCCGCCCTGGAGCGGCGGTTCCAGCCGGTGATGGTCTCCGAGCCTACGGTGGAGGACACCATCTCCATCCTCCGGGGCCTGAAGGAGCGCTATGAGGTCTATCACGGGGTAAAGATCCAGGATCAGGCCCTCATCGCCGCCGCCACCCTGTCCGACCGCTATATCACCGACCGCTTCCTGCCGGACAAGGCCATCGACCTGGTAGACGAGGCCTGCGCCATGATCCGCACGGAGATGGACTCCATGCCCTCCGAGCTGGACGAGATCAACCGGAAGATCATGCAGCATGAGATCGAGGAGACGGCCCTGAAGAAGGAGACCGACCGTCTGGCCCAGGAGCACCTGAAGGACATCCAGAAGGAGCTGGCCGACCTGCGGGACCAGTTCAACAGCATGAAGGCCAAGTGGGAAAACGAAAAGCAGGCCATCTCCAAGGTCCAGAAGCTCCGGGAAGACATCGAGACCGTTACCGCCCAGCTGGAAAAGGCGGAGGCGGAATATGACCTGAACCGGGCCGCCGAGCTGAAATACGGCCGTCTGCCCGAGCTGAAAAAGCAGCTGGAGGCGGAGGAGCGCATCGCCGAGGAGACCGAGCAGAACAGCACGCTGCTGCGGGACCGGGTCACCGAAGGGGAGATCGCCCGGATCGTGGCCCGCTGGACGGGCATCCCCGTGCAGAAGCTGGTGGAGAGCGAGCGGGAGAAGCTGCTCCATCTGGACGGCATCCTCCACAAGCGGGTCATCGGCCAGGACGAGGCGGTGGAAAAGGTCTGCGACGCCATCCTCCGCTCCCGGGCGGGCATTCAGGATCCGGATAAGCCCATCGGCTCCTTCCTGTTCCTTGGCCCCACCGGCGTGGGCAAGACCGAGCTGGCCAAGGCGCTGGCCGAGGCCCTGTTCGACGACGAGCGGGCCATGGTGCGCATCGACATGAGCGAATATATGGAGAAATATTCCGTCTCCCGTCTGATCGGCGCCCCTCCGGGATATGTGGGCTATGATCAGGGCGGCCAGCTCACCGAGGCCGTCCGCCGCCGGCCCTACAGCGTGGTGCTGTTCGACGAGGTGGAAAAGGCCCATCCCGATGTGTTCAACGTGCTGCTGCAGGTGCTGGACGACGGCCGCATCACCGACAGCCAGGGCCGCACGGTAGACTTTAAGAACACCATCATCATCCTCACCTCCAACCTGGGCTCTCCCCAGATCCTGGACGGCATCGGCGACGATGGCGAGCTGAAGGAATCGGCCAAGGCGGAGGTCATGGGCCTGCTGCACCGGCAGTTCCGTCCGGAGTTTTTGAACCGGCTGGATGAGATCGTCTTCTACAAGCCCCTGACCCGGGACGATATGCACGGCATCATCGACCTGATGCTGGCCGGCCTGCAGAAGCGGCTGGCGGAGCGTCAGCTGAAGCTGAAGGTCACCGACGAGGCCAAGGATCTGCTGATCCAGATGGGCTACGACCCCATGTATGGCGCCCGGCCCCTGCGCCGCTGCCTGCAGCAGCAGGTGGAGACGCTGCTGGCCCGCTATATCATCGGCCACGACCTGGCCCCCGAGACCCTGCTCACCGTGGGCGTGGAGGGCGGCAAGCTCACCGTGCAGTAAAAAAAGCGTCCCCAGATCCCCATTTCCAAAAAAGAGGGCCTTTCGGCCCTCTTTTCTTTTTGCTCTTTTATCCCCCGCAGGGCTTGGCTTTTCCTCAGAGAAATCCCCGTCCCCCGCAGGGCTTGGCTCCCCTGTGTAAGGGGAGCTGGCAAACCCGAAGGGTTTGACTGAGGGGTTGTAAGCAGCGTGTAGGAACCGGCTTCCGGTTACAATCGACCGAGACGATCGAAGGCTTCCGCGCCTGCGGGCGCAACGGCCCTTCTGGGCCGCGCCGCGAGTGCGGCGTAGGGCGGCGGGAGCCCGCATTTCAGGCGACCAGAGCCGTTTCAAATGAAACGGGGGCCCCGCAAAACGAGTTTTGCGGGGAAACGCCCACTTTCCACCGGCGGAAAGTGGACAGAAAGGCCGCCGGGGGGCCACTGTACCAAGGGCGAAATGCCCCC
>DHMK01000083.1:297-3930 GCA_002405755.1 Clostridiales bacterium UBA4644 | reverse complement strand
AAACCGCCTCGGTCGCCGCACACAGCGGCTCCCTGCGGCATTGCGCGGCACTTGCCGCGCTGGGCAGATCGCGCGCGGCCCGCGATGCGGTGCCGCAATGGCGTTTCCGCAGAAACGCCCGCGATCGAAAAGGGGAGCTGGCAAGCCCGAAGGGTTTGACTGAGGGGTTGTGGGTATTGTATAGGAATGGGCTTCCGGTTACAGGATGCTTTCTCCTGCACCAGACCTACAACCCCTCCGCTTCGCATTCGCTCAGCACCTCCCCTTACACAGGGGAGGCAAGGGGTGGGGGGAGGTCGCTCGTCCCTTCGTCCCCGTCTTCCGTCTTGCCTCCCTCTGACGAGGGAGGTGGCAAACCCGAAGGGTTTGACGGAGGGAGAGATACGCCGAGCCTGCTGCGAAGCGGGGATGCGCAGAGGGAGCGGGTTGCGAATTCTCTCCCTCAGTCGCCTGCGGCGACAGCTCCCTCGTCAGAGGGAGCCAAGGGGCTGGGCTGTGCCTGCGGGCAGGCCCCCCAGAGGGAGCCAAGCCCTGCGGGGGACGAAGGCTTCAAAGAAAAAAGGGCCTTTCGGCCCTCTTTTTTCATGATTGGCGGAGAGTGTGGGATTCGAACCCACGGTGCTTGCGCACGCCGGTTTTCAAGACCGGTGCCTTCAACCGCTCGGCCAACTCTCCGTATGACCCCCCGGCAGGCGCCGGGGGCTTTTCTTTTTATTTGCAGTTTTCCGGGGTGAGGACCTCGATGCCGCCCAGATAGGGGCGCAGCACCTCGGGGACCTTGACGGAGCCGTCCTTCAGCTGATTCTGCTCCACCAGGGCGGGCAGGATGCGGGAGGTGGCCAGGCCGGAGCCGTTGAGGGTGTGGACAAACTCGGGCTTGCCGGTGGCCTCCCGCTTGAAGCGGATATTGCCCCGGCGGGCCTGATAATCCCGGGCGTTGGAAACGGAGGAGACCTCCTTGTAGCCGTTCATGGAGGGGATCTGGATCTCGATGTCGTAGGTGCGGGCCATGGAAGCGGAGCAGTCGCCCGCCGCCAGCTTGACGGTGCGGAAATGGAAGCCCAGGCCCTTCACCAGGTTTTCCGCCTTCTTCACCAGCTCCTCAAAGGCCTCGTCAGACTTCTCCGGCAGGGTATACTGGAACATCTCCACCTTATTGAACTGATGGCCCCGGACCATGCCCCGCTCGTCGGCCCGGTAAGAGCCGGCCTCCCGGCGGAAGCAGGGGGTATAGGCAAACATCTTGTGGGGCAGCTCGCTCTCCTTGAGCATCTCGTCCCGATAATAGGAGGCCAGCGCCGCTTCCGCCGTGGGCAGCATATAGTGGACCCGGTCGTCGGTGGGGTTGGCGATCTTATAGACCTCGTCGTCAAACTTGGGGAACTGGCCCGCCGTCAGACCGCACTGGTATTCCAGCATATGGGGCGGCAGGATGAAGGTATAGCCGTCCTTCAGGTGCTCGCTGATGAAATAATTCAGCAGCGCCCATTCCAGCCGGGCGCCCATGCCCTTATAGAGCCAGAAGCCGTTGCCGCCCATCTTCACGCCCCGCTCATAATCGATCAGGCCCAGGGCCACGCAAAGCTCCACGTGGTTTTTCGGCTCAAAATCAAAGGAATGCGGCTCGCCGAAATAGCGCAGGGGCTGGTTGTTTTCCTTGCCGCCGGGGAGCAGGTCCTCGTCCGGCAGGTTGGGCAGAGCTAGCATCAGCGTGCGGTATTCCTGCTCCACGGCGGAGATGGCCGCGTCCTTTTCCTTGATGGTCTCCTTCAGGGCGTTCATCTCCGCGAAGACGGGGGCGACGTCCTGTCCCGCCTTTTTCATGGCCGGGATCTGCCGGGAGACGGCGTTTTGCCTGGCCTTCAGCTGGTCCGTTTCGGAGACCAGCGCCCGGCGCTGCTCGTCCAGCTCCAGGATCCGGGCGATGTCCGCCTTGGCGTCCTTGCCCTTGCGGGCCAGCAGCTCGATCACCTGCTCCGGCTGCTCCTTGATGCGTTTGATATCCAACATAGTCGATTCCTCCGTTTATCCTTCTTATGCTTCGGGCTTGCGGTCCTGAACGCTGCGCAGCGCCTGGCAGACGGCGTCCAGATCGTCGTTTCCGTAATATTCAATGGTCAGCGTGCCCTTTTTCGCCCCGTGGCGGATGGTGATCTTGTGGCCGGTGAGGGCGCTCATGGAGCGCTCCAGATCCCGCACATAGATATCCGGGGCCTTTTCCCCGGGCTGGCGGGGGGCCTTCATCAGCTGCTTGACCAGCGCCTCCGTCTGGCGGACGCTGAGCTGCTGCTCCAAAACGGCGTTTGCGGCCAGCTCCATGCGCTCCGGCTTTTCCAGCGGCAGCAGCGCCCGGGCGTGGCCGGCGGAGAGCTTCTTTTCCCGCAGCAGGGCGCTGATGGACACCGGTAGATTCAAAAGCCGCAGAGCGTTTGCCACGGCGGGCCGGGAAACGCCCACCCGCTGGGCGGCCAGCTCCTGGGTCAGCCCCAGCTCCTGGGTCAGCCGGCGGTAGCCCTCCGCTTCCTCCATGGGGTTCAGGTCCTCCCGCTGGAGATTTTCGATGAGCGCCAGGGCATAGCCGGTCTGCTCATCCACATCCAGAACGATGGCCGGGATCTCGTGGAGCCCCGCCATGCGGCTGGCCCGCCAGCGCCGCTCGCCGGCGATGATCTGATAGGTGTCGCCGGTCCTGCGCAGGGTGATGGGGGTGATGACGCCGTTTTCCCGGATGCTCTGGGCCAGCTCCTCCAGGCTTGCCGCGTCAAAATCCTGCCGGGGCTGCCGGGGATTTGGCTCGATATCGGAGAGCCGCACGCCCACCGGGGCCTTTGCGGGATCGCTTGCTTCCGTGGGGATGAGCGCGTCCAGACCGCGCCCCAGGCCCTTTCCTTTTGCCATCAGAGGTCGCCTCCCTGCTGTAAAAATTCCTCCGCCACCGCGCTGTAGGCCGCCGCCCCCCGGGAGAGCCGGTCGTAAGCGATCACCGGCAGCCCGTGGCTGGGGGCCTCGGAAAGACGGACGTTGCGGGGGATCACCGTTTTATAGACCTTCCGTCCGAAATATTTTTTGACCTCCTCCGCCACCTGAATGGTCAGGTTGGTGCGGCCGTCGTACATGGTGAGGATGATGCCCTGAATGTCCAGCCCGGGGTTCAGGCTGCGCTTGACCGCCCGGATGGACGCCACCAGCTGGCTCAGGCCCTCCAGCGCGTAATATTCGCACTGCACGGGAATCAAAACCTGATCGGCGGCGCAGAGCGCGTTGAGCGTCAGNNGCGTAATATTCGCACTGCATGGGCACCACGATGGAGGAGCAGGCCGTCAGGGCGTTTACCGTCAGCAGGCCCAGGCTGGGGGGACAGTCGATAAAAACATAGTCAAACTGGGGCAGAAGGGGAGAAAGCGTCTCCTTCAGGCGCTGCTCCCGGTGGGGGAGGTCGCTGATCTCCAGCTCCGCCGCCGCCAGGCGGATATCGGAGGGGAGCACCGTGCAGTATTTTGTTTTCACCAGACATTCCGCCGCGGGAACGCCGTCTACGATGCAGTCGTAGACCGTTCGCCCCGCCTTCGGCTCCACGCCAAGGCCGGAGCTGGCGTTGCCCTGGGGATCGAAATCGCACAGCAGCACCCGCTT
>DHMK01000083.1:0-180 GCA_002405755.1 Clostridiales bacterium UBA4644 | reverse complement strand
CCCACGCCGCCCTTCTGGTTGGCCACGGCCACGATCTTTGCCATAGGCGCCCTCCTCCTTGAAAAACTATGCCCTATTATACCCGCATTTTTTTCGGATTGCAAGAGATGTTTCACATGAAACAAAAAAAGCGGGGGAGGGGACGCGAAGCGGGCCAAAATGTTTCATGTGAAACATTGC
>DHMK01000062.1:2596-3601 GCA_002405755.1 Clostridiales bacterium UBA4644 | reverse complement strand
ATCATGCCGGGCATGGAGGCGCGGGCGCCGGAGCGGACGGAGACCAGCAGGGGGTTCTCCTTGTCGCCGAACTTCTTGCCGGTGACCTGCTCCATCTTCTCGATGTATTCCATGATCTGGCTGCGGATCTCGTCGGAGATCTTCCGGCCGTCCTCATAATACTGCGTGCAGGCTTCGGTGCTGATGGTGAAGCCCTGGGGGACGGGCAGGCCGATGTTGGTCATCTCAGCCAGGTTCGCGCCCTTGCCGCCCAGAAGCTCACGCATGGTGGCGTTGCCCTCGGTGAACAGGTAAACATACTTGTGCATTCGTAACACACTCCTTATCTCAAATATATAATTACACAAACTGCGCGCGATCTTATTAATCTCTGTTATTATAACAGAAAGCAGGGGAAAGTCTACCCCCATTTTCTTAAAATTTTTTCGGGAAAATCCATGAATTTTGATTTTTTGCCGTGAACGTCAGCAAAAATGCCCGGCTTCCGAAATTATTTCGGTCTGCGCGGGAGCCGGGCAAAAGACAGGGCCGCCCCGGAGGGCGGCCGAAAAAAGGTCGGTCTTCTGTTCTTCAGAGCTTCAGGTCGCCCTGACGGATCCAGCCCAGCCGGCGGCACAGCAGGCCGATGGCCCAGGTAAGCACGGCGGGCAGAACAAAGCAGATCAGCGCCAGCCCCACCCAGTCCATGGTGGTGATGGCGGCCTTCGCGCCGGTGGCCACATCGTTGACCCAGCCGGCATAGACCCCGATGGGCCCCACCATGCCGCAGGTGCCCATGCCGGAGGCTACGGCGGAGGCCGGGTCGTTCATCTCCAGATGGAACAGGCAGGTGGCCATGGGGCCGGTGATGGCGGAGGCCGCCGTCGCGGGGATCCAGATCTTCGGGTTCTTCACGATGTTGCCCATCTGGAGCATGGAGGTGCCCAGGCCCTGGCTCACCAGGCCGCCCCAGCGGTTTTCCCGGAAGGACAAAACGGCAAAGCCCACCATCTGGGCGCAGCAGCC
>DHMK01000062.1:0-2500 GCA_002405755.1 Clostridiales bacterium UBA4644 | reverse complement strand
GCGCAGATGGCGGCGGAGGAGATGGGCAGCGTCAGCGCCACGCCGATGACCACGCTCACCAGAATGCCCATCCAGAAGGGCTGCAGCACGGTGGCCCACCGGACGAAATCACCCACGGCGGAGGCCGCGGTGCCGATGGCGGGGGCAACGGCATGGGAAAGGGCCACGCCGGAGAGGATGGTCACCAGCGGCGTCACCAGAATGTCCACCCGGGTCTCCTTGGAGACGGCCTTGCCCAACTCGGCGGAGAAAATGGCGATGAACAAAACCGCCAGCGGCCCGCCTGCGCCCTTGCCCCCGTCCAGGGTGGTGGAGCCCAGCAGATTTGCCGCATAGCCCACCGTCGCCAGCGAAAAAAGCACCAGCGGCGGCGCCTTCAGCGCCCAGCCGATGGCCACGGCCATGGCCGCGCCGCTCATGGAGGCGGCAAACGAGCCAACGCTCACCAGAAATTCCAGGTGCAGCTGCGCTCCCAGCGTGTTCAGAATGGTCCCGATGAGCAGCGAGCAAAACAGGCCCTGAGCCATGGCGCTCATGGCGTCGATGCCGTAGCGCCGGCCGGAAAAAACGATATCCTTGCGCTTGAGAAAGGCTTTGAAGGTCTCCATGGGAAAAACTCCTCCTGCTTCGGCGGTGCTCCGCCGCATTTTTTTCATCTTACCACAGTCCGCCGGGGAAAGCAATCGGGCTTTCCTACACAAATCACAGAAAAGATTTCGCTTTTTGGTTGTTTTGCACATTGCAAGGTTTTGAAATTTGTTTATAATGTAAAAGGCTCTGCTGGCAGAGTTCTTTTTTTGCTTTGATCGATCGAGGGGTGTTTTTTATGAATTTTCTGATCCCGATGGCCGTGGCTCTGGTAGCCGGCCTGCTGATGACCCGTGTGTTCAAGCTGCTGCATCTGAACTTTCCCGATGTGACCGCCTTCCTGCTGGCGGGCGTGGCCATCGGGCCTTACTGTCTGGGGCGGCTGGGCGTTCCGGGGCTGGGCTTTTCCTCCATGGAGGCCCTGAGCCAGGTCAGCGTGATCTCCAGCGTGGCCCTGGGCTTCATCGCCTTTGCCATCGGCAATGAGTTTCGCCTTTCCCAGCTGAAGCACACCGGAAAGCAGGCCACCATCATCGGCATCCTGCAGGCCTGCGTGGCTACGCTGACGGTGGATCTGGTGCTGCTGGGGCTGCACTTTATCCTGGGGGGCGACGTTTTGCCCCTGCCCGCGGTGATCACCCTGGGCGCCATCGCCGCCGCAACGGCTCCCGCCGCAACGCTGATGGTGGTGCGGCAGTATAAGGCCAAGGGCAAGCTCACCGATCTGCTGCTGCCCATCGTGGCCCTGGACGACGCGGTGGGCCTGGTGATCTTCGCCGTGTCCTTCGGCGTGGCCGAGGCGCTGGTGGGCGGCTCCATGAGTCTCAGCTCCGTGGTGCTGGAGCCGCTGCTGGAGATCGTGGGGTCGCTGGCGCTGGGGGCGCTGCTGGGCTGCATCCTGACGCTGCTGGAAAGGCTCTTCTTCTCCAATACCAACCGTCTCTCCCTGACCATCGCCTTCGTGCTCATCACCATCGCCCTCTCCGCCATGGAGGCGCCCCTGGGCGGCGTGACGCTGCGGTTTTCCTCCCTGCTGGTGTGTATGATGCTGGGCACGGTGTTCTGCAATCTCTGCCCCCGCTCCGCCGACATCATGGACCGGGCGGACAAATGGACCGCCCCCATCTACTGCCTGTTTTTCGTGCTCAGCGGCGCGGAGCTGGAGCTGAGCGTCTTTACCGATCTGGCGGTGGTGGGCATCGGCATGGCCTATATCATCGCCCGCTCCGCCGGCAAATATCTGGGGGCGCTGGGCTCCTCTGCCCTGGCGGGCTGCGATCATAACGTGCGGAAATACCTGGGCATCACCCTGCTGCCCCAGGCCGGCGTGGCCCTGGGCATGAGCGCCTCCGCCGCCCAGCTTGGCACCGGCGAGGGCCGTCTGATCCGCAACATCACCCTCTTCGGCGTGATGATCTATGAGCTGGTGGGCCCCGCCATGACCCGCTGGGCGCTGGAAAAGGCCGGCGAGATCCGTCCCGCCGCCGCCGAGAAAAAATCGGTGGAGCGCTTCAATCGCCCCGCCGCCCAACGGTAAAGCGTAAAGCGTTCCCCGCAAAGCGGGCCCCGGCGGCGAGTGCCGCCGTCCTGCCGCAGGGAGCCGGTCTTTCCGGCGACCGAGGCGGTCAAATCGACCGGGGACCCCGCAGCGAAGCGCTGCGGGGCATTCGTCCACTTTCCACCGGCGGAAAGTGGACAGAAAGGCCGCCGGGGGGGGCCTTTATACCAAGGGCGAAATGCCCCCCGGAACCCCCCGTTCGCCCGCTTTGAGGAGGTTTTCTCCTGCACCCCAGCCCCGCGTCCGCCGCGGGGCTTCGCTTTGCCCTTCGGGGGACGGGGGACGAAAGGCACCTGCCAGCCCTTGGCTCCCTCTGAGGGGCCTGCCCGCGGGCACATCCCAGCCCCTTGGCTC
>DHMK01000051.1:14431-14870 GCA_002405755.1 Clostridiales bacterium UBA4644 | reverse complement strand
CTCACAGCAGAATAGAGGAAAAGTGCTGCTATTCCGAAAAGCCAAAGCCCCGTTAAAACCGGAATCCATATTTGCAGCGGATTTGCACTTGCGCCCGGTGCGGGCGTGAACGAGCCGCTGATTACTGGGTTGATAACATGATTGAGAGCAGGAACACCCGTCTGGACGGAAGGGGACGGAGCCGTTGTGATGCTCGGGCTGACGGTTTCTGCGCTGGGGATCAGGCTCAGCATGCTTTCAATGGAAAACGGGAAAACCAGCCGCACGGCGACAATGCCCCAGAGCAAAACATTTACCCATTTGGGAGCTTTTTTCAAGCAAAACCGCAATGCCAAAACCGCAACCACGACCCAGCTTGCCGATATGCTCCTATTGACGATTTTCAGAAAGAGTTCGCTCATGTTGCTTCCCCCTTTCGGATGCGGTCAATCATCTGCTG
>DHMK01000051.1:0-14374 GCA_002405755.1 Clostridiales bacterium UBA4644 | reverse complement strand
GATAAATCCTGCCGTTTGGTAAAGGCAGCGATAAAAGCAGGAAGAGAGCCTTCAAACTTCTTTTCCACCAGTTCATCAATCTCACACGCCTGCGCTTCATCCTTTGATACAAGAGCGGTCACAATGCCATCTTCATTTTTCAGTACGCCGCGTTCCCCAAGGCGTTTGATAACGGTATAAGTCGTGGTTCGCTTCCACCCCAACTGTTCCTGACACAGCCTTACAAGCTGCGCGGCGGAAATTGGTTCATGCTCCCACATGATCAGGCAGAAACGATATTCACCCTCATGAATCTTTGGTATCTCCATATGCAAGCCCTCCTTGTCTATTCTGGTAGACTCTGCATATAGTCTACACGATTAGACGGACAAAGTCAAGAGGCTGCGGCTAAAAAATCGCCGAAAAAGCTTTCGCAGTCCTGCCCGAAACGCTTACTGTAAGCGCTGCGGGATACATAGCTCCTTGAAATGCCGAAGCGGCGGGCGGTGTCCCGCTGGGTGAGGGGTTCGCCGCCGCCCAGACCGTAGCGCAGGGTCAGGATCTCCCGCTCCCGGGCCTCCAGTGCCTGATCCAGATAGCGGTAGAGCAGCGCTTGCCGGTCGGAAAGCTCGATCTCCTCCAGCATCCGGTCGTCGCAGGCGATCACATCCAGCAGAGAAATGGAATTGCCGTCGCCGTCGCTGTCGATGGGCTCAGAAAGCGAGACCTCCTGGCTCTGCTTCCGCTGCGCACGGAAATACATGAGGATCTCATTTTCAATACACCGGCACGCATAGGTAGCGAGGCGGATCTTTTTTTCCGGGTCATAGGTGGAGACGGCCTTGATCAGCCCGATAGTGCCGATGGAGATCAGATCGTCCTGATCCTCCCGGGCGGCGTAGTATTTTTTGACCACATGGGCCACCAGGCGAAGATTGTGCTCGATGAGCCGTTCTCTGGCGCGGGCGTCGCCGGCCTTCATGGCCCGCAGGGCCTCCTGCTCCTCCGCGGAAGAGAGCGGCCGGGGAAAGCTCCCCGCCGCCGGGGCCACCCGCAGCATGAAAAAGCTCAGGTTTCCCAGCAGGAACCATAGTGATAGCATGATGATCATCCCTCCGTTTCTGGGGGAAGCTTATGTGCGCCTTGCCTGTCTGTTGCAAGTCCGGTCGGGAAAAGCGGCGGACTTTTGTGCGGAGGGAAAGGGAACAATGGGCGCATTTTTGCATAAGCTAAGCTGAGGTGATGGGGAATGGGCCTGCGGTGGTATGCGCTTCGGCGAAAAAGGCGGGGGTGGCGGCGTCTGGCGGCGCTGGGGCTGCTGCTGGCCGTGCTGGCTGTTGGGGTGCAGGCGGCAGGCCGGAGCCTGCGGCGGCTGATGGCGGTCTATGGGGAGAGCTGCTGCCGCAATCAGGTGCTGACGCTGCTGCTGGAGACGGCGGAGACGGCCATGGCCGGCAAAACGTTTTATCAGCTGACGGAAACGGAGCAGGGCAGCCGCCTGCAGCTGGACGGCTCTGCCGTCAATCAGTGTCGGGCGGAGGCGGGCCGGACGCTGGCGCTTCGGCTGGAGCAGCTGTGCGCCCAACGGCAGAGCATCCCGCTGGGAACGCTGTTGAACAGCTCGCTGCTGCTGGACCGGGGCCCGGGGATCCCGCTGCGGGTGGTGCCTGTGGGGGCGGGACAGGTGCAGGTCCGCTCCGCTCTGCGGGACGCCGGCGTCAATCAGGTGCTCTATACGCTGACCATGGAGCTGACGGTCACCGTCACCATGATCCTGCCCGGGGAGACCCGGGAGCTCTGCTGCAGCCAGCAGGTGCCGCTGGGCGAGGTGCTGTTTTCCGGACAGGTGCCCTCGGCCTACGGGAGCTTTGACCGTGGAAATTAAGCGGCGGGAATTGAAAATCCGCCGGAAATATGATACCCTGATAGCAGAAGGGAGCGTGATGGGGAAGTGGAGCAGATACAGCAGGAGATCCGGCAGCTGACCCGGGAGCTGCTGCGCCATGCGCGGCTTTATTATAATGAGGATGCGCCGGAGATCCCGGATTATGAATACGATGCCATGCAGCGCCGCCTGCGGGAGCTGGAGGAGCAGTATCCCCAGTATGCCCTGCCGGATTCTCCCACCCGCCGGGTGGTGGGGACGGTGCTGGAGGGCTTTGCCCAAGTGCGGCATCCTTATCCCATGGAGAGCCTGCAGGACGTATTTTCCTTTGATGAAATTCTGGAGTTTCACCGCCGGGTGCAGGAGCAGTTTCCAGGGATGAACTATACGGTGGAGCTGAAGATCGACGGTCTTTCCGTCTGCCTGCAGTATGAGGACGGCCGGTTCGTCCGGGGCGCCACCCGGGGCGACGGTCAGGTGGGAGAGGATGTGACGGAAAATCTCCGCACGGTTTTCGACATCCCCATGGAGCTGCGGGACAAGCGCCCGCTCTGGATCCGGGGCGAGGTTTTTATGCCGGTGAAGGTGTTCCAGCGGCTCAACGCCCAGCGGGAGGCAGCGGAGGAGACGCCCTTTGCCAACCCGCGCAACGCCGCCGCCGGCTCGCTGCGGCAGCTGGACAGCAGCATCTGCGCCAGACGCAAGCTCTCCATCTATTGCTTCAATCTGCAAAACGCCCGGGAGGCGGGCTTTGCCACCCACGATGCTTCCCTGCGCTTTTTGAAGGAGCAGGGCTGCAAGGTCATCGAGCCCTATATCGTCACCGCCGACCCGGAGGAGATCTTTGCCTTCATCCGCACCATGGGCGACCGGCGGGACGCGCTGCCCTGCGGCATCGACGGCATCGTCATCAAGGTCAACGATCTGGCCGCCCGGGAGACGCTGGGCTCCACGGCAAAATGCCCCCGCTGGGCCATCGCCTATAAGTTTCCTCCGGAGGAAAAGCCCGCGAAGCTGCGGGATATCGTGGTGCAGGTGGGGCGCACCGGCGTGCTGACGCCAAACGCCGTCTTCGACCCCGTCCGCCTGGCGGGGACCACCGTCAGCCGGGCCACCCTGCACAATCTGGATTTCATCCGTCAGCGGGACATCCGGGTGGGCGACACCATCCTGGTGCGCAAGGCGGGGGACATCATTCCGGAGGTGCTGGGCGTGGACCATTCCAAGCGGCCGGAGGGCGCGGCGGAGTTTGAGATGCCATCGGTCTGCCCCGTGTGCGGCGCGCCGGTGGTGCAGGAGCCGGGAGAGGCGGCATTCCGCTGTACCGGCGCGGAATGCCCGGCCCAGCTGCTGCGCAGCATCACCCACTTTGCCGGCCGGGACGCCATGGATATCGACGGGCTCGGCCCGGCGGTGGTGCAGCTGCTGGTGGAGCGGAAGCTGGCGGCGTCTCCGGCGGATCTGTATACGCTGCGGCTGAAGGACGTGGCGTCGCTGGACCACATGGGCTGGCGCTCCGCAAAAAAGCTGCTGGAGGCCATTGAAAAGAGCAAGCGGCAGCCCCTTTCCCGGCTGCTCTATGCCTTTGGTATCCGCCAGGTGGGGCAAAAGGCCGCCGGGCTGCTGGCCAGGCAGTTCGGCTCCATGGACAGGCTGCTGGAGGCCACCCGGGAGGAGCTTCGCGCCATCCCGGACATCGGCGAGATCACGGCGGAAAACCTCTGCCGCTGGCTGGAGAGCGCCCAGGGGCGGCACCTGATCGCCCGCCTGCGGGAGGCCGGCGTCAATATGACCCAGCCGGACGAGCAGCTGAGCCGGCGGCTGGAGGGGCGGACCTTTGTGATCACAGGAACGTTGGAAAAGCGCTCCCGGCAGGAGATGACGCAGTTCATCCAGCAGCACGGCGGCAAGGTCTCCGGCTCCGTTTCCAAAAGGACCGATTATCTGGTGGCGGGAGAGGACGCCGGCTCCAAGCTGCAGAAGGCCCGGGAGCTGGGCGTGCCTGTGCTGACGGAGGGCGAGCTGGAGGCCATGACGGAGGAGGAAGACGCATGACGGCAATGGAAAGGACGGCGGAGGCGCTGCAGCGCCGCGGCTTTGCGGTCTCCTGCTTTGAAACGGCGGCGGAGGCGGCGCAGGCCATCGCCGGGAGCATATCCGGACAGACAGTGGGATTTGGCGGCAGCGTGACGCTGGAGCAGCTGGGGCTTTATGACCTGCTGGCCCGGAGCAACACCGTGTTCTGGCACTGGAAGGCCCCCGGCACCGAGACGCTGGCCCTGGCTGCCGGGGCGCAGGTCTATCTCACCTCTGCCAACGCCATCGCGGAGACGGGAGAGATCGTCAATATCGATGGCACCGGCAATCGGCTGGCTGCCATGCTCTACGGACATGAACGGCTGGTGATCGTGGCAGGGGGGAATAAGCTTGCCCCCGATCTGGAAAGCGCCGTTTTCCGGGCCAGAAACATCGCCGCGCCGAAAAACGCCCGCCGCCTGCACCGGGAGACGCCCTGTGCCCTGACCGATCCGCCCCGCTGCCACGACTGCCGGGCGCAGCAGCGGATCTGCCGGGGGCTCAGCGTTTTGATGGCGCCTATGGGCGGCGTGGGATGCACGCAGGTGGTGCTCATCGGGCAGGAGCTGGGGTATTGAGCCGCGCAGCCGTCTGTTTTGAAAAAGCAAGCTCCGGGATCGCAGATCCCGGAGCGATTTTATTCTGCCTTTGCAGGCGGGGAGAGCCGGATGGTGTCCTGCCGCCAGTCGTCGCCGGCGGAAAAGCGCCGCCAGCCGGGCAGAGCCAGCTGATACAGATCGCAGGCCAGGGCCTCCAGGGCAAAGCACCGCTGGGCCTCCGGCGAGAGCCTGCGGACATGGGCCGGCTTGGTGAGCAGGGGCAGCGTGGCCCGCTTCCGCGCCAGCCGCAGCACCTGCTGCCCCCGTTCGTTCATGGCCAGCACCCGGATATAGGGCGCGGGGACGGCGGCGTCTGCCGCCGTGATGTCCAGATAGGCGCAGAGCAGCATCCGTCGGATGCGGGAAAGGGCATAGCGCTTTGTTTTGGCCTGCAGGGCGATCTCCTCCAGCGTCCGCCCGGTATGGATCGCCTGATGCAGCCGGTGCTCCAGCCCCTCCGCCGCGTTGGGCAGCAGAGCAAGCGTCTCCGGCTCCAGACGGATCAGCCGGGAAAGCATGGCGCATTCCAGCCGCTCCGGCGAGAGCAGCGCCGTTCCCTCCTCCAGCGCCCGGGTCAGGACGGCGGCGGAGGGCGGCGGCAGATAGGGCAGCGCCGCCGCCGTGTTTCCAAGCCGGAGCTGCTGCCGCAGCCAGGAGGCGGAGGCGTGCTCTGCCGCAGGCGCGCCATCGTGGGCCGCTCCCTGCCGGGCCACGGGCAAAAGCTCCAGCGTCAGCCCCTGCCGCAGGACGGCCTTACAGTATTCCACCGCAAGGATATTGTTGGGCTTCTGCACCAGCGCCGCCCGCTCCTGCATCCGGGCAAAGAGCGCCCGCTCCCGGGCGGCGGCGTAGGAAACGCCGGTCTGCAGCTGGGCCAGCGTGGCGGCCACGGTGTCGTGCTCCAGCAGGATGGAGGCCGTCTCCCGGAGCCAGCCCTCGTCCGCGTCCTCCGCGCCGAAGCTCAGATGAGTCAAAACCCCCAGCCCGCTGAGGATGCGCACGCCGCCGCCGGCAAAGCCCTCCGCCGATTGCAGGGCATAGGGCGCGGGGTTTTCCACCACCAGATCCGCTCCCGCATCCACGGCGGCCCGGGCCCGAAGATGCTTCGGCAGGAGCGCGCCCTCGCCCCGCTGGACAAAATCGCCGGACATACAGCAGACGATGGCGCAGTCGGCCCCCAGCCGCCGCCGGATCTCCTCCCAATGAAATACGTGGCCGCTGTGCAGGGGATTATATTCCGAAACTACGCCGCAAATCCGCATAAATACCTCCGAAAGGGTTGTCAAACCGGAAAAAACCGTGTAAAATAATAAGGTATCCTCATTGTAGCATAAAACTTGAAAATAAAACATACAGGAGTGTGCAAAAAATGAATGTTTTAGTCATCAACGCGGGCAGCTCTTCCCTGAAATATCAGCTGCTGAATCCTCAGAGCGGCGAGCTGCTGGCCAAGGGCCTGTGCGAGCGCATCGGCATCGATGGCAAGTTTACCTATAAGCCCCAGCTGGCCGGCAAGGAAAAGCTGGACGCGGTGGACGTTGCCATGCCCACCCATTCCGAGGCCATCCAGGCTGTTCTGAACGCTCTGGTGGACGAGAAAAACGGCGTCATTGCTTCCATGAAGGAGATCGACGCGGTGGGTCATCGCGTGGTGCACGGCGGCGAAGCCTTTGCTTCCTCCGTGGTCATCACCGACGAGGTGCTCAAGGCCATCGAGGACTGCAATCCTCTGGCTCCGCTGCACAACCCCGCCAACCTGATCGGCATCCGCGCCTGCCAGCAGGTGCTGCCCGGCGTCCCCATGGTGGCCGTTTTTGATACCGCCTTCCATCAGACCATGCCCGCCAAGGCCTATATGTACGCCCTGCCCTATGAATACTATGAGCAGGACAAGGTCCGCCGCTATGGCTTCCACGGCACCTCCCACAAGTATGTGGCCGCCCGCGCCGCCGCCATGCTGGGCAAGAAGCCCGAGGAGCTGAAGCTGATCTCCTGCCATCTGGGCAACGGCTCCTCCGTCACCGCCGTAGACGGCGGCAAGAGCGTGGATACCTCCATGGGCTTCACGCCCCTGGCCGGTCTGCCCATGGGCACCCGCGCCGGCGATCTGGATGCCGGTATCCTGCAGTATCTCATGAACAAGCACGGCCTGAACATCGACCAGATGCTGAACATCCTCAACAAGAAGTCCGGCGTTCAGGGCGTTTCCGGCGTTTCCTCCGACTTCCGCGATCTGGAAGACGCCCACAAGCGGGGCAACGAGCGCGCCGGTCTGGCCGTGGATATGTTCAATTACGGCGTGAAGAAGCTCATCGGCGCTTATGCCGCCGCCATGGGCGGCGTGGACGCCATCATCTTTACCGCCGGCGTGGGCGAAAACTCCAAGTCCCAGCGGATGGATATCGCCTCCGGCCTGGAGTTCATGGGCGTGAAGATGGACGCCGCCGCCAACGATGTCCGCGGCAAGGAAGCCGTCATTTCCGCCGCCGATTCCAAGGTCAAGGTCCTGCTCATCCCCACAAACGAAGAGCTGATGATCGCCGTGGACACCATGAACCTGGTAAAATAAGAAAACCGCACAAAAAACACCGGCTGAGCGCAGGCTCAGCCGGTTGAGACTGTCGGAAAACCGCTTCGCTGGGTTTTTCTCGACAGTTTAGCTCCGGCCTGCGGGCCGGTTTCACCGATTTCTGCGAAAAATCGGCGGGTCACGGTGGTTTTTCCCGGCGCATGTCCTTGAAAAAACATCCCATAGGAAAAAGCCTGCGGTTCCGCAGGCTTTTTCGACAAGCTGCACCGGCTGAGCGCAGGCTCAGCCGGTTTTCTTTTGCATTTCTTTACCGAAGGGGCGGGTAAACGCCCGCTGCGTGGAGCTGGGCCAGCGCCTGCTGAACGCCCTCCTTATCCGCCCGGTTGGTGACGCCATACCATTTGGACGCCGTGTCCAGCACCTGCACGGAAAGCCGGCCGGACCGCACCAGCCCGTCTACAAAGGCCGGCAGGTAAAACTCCCGCTTCAGCGGGTCGCCGCCGGGCTGCGCCAGCCAGCGGGCAAAGACCTCCTCCAGAATGGGGAACAGGTCGCTGTGCAGCGCCCAAACGTTCATGGAGACGGGGGTATCCTCCGCCAGCACCACAGGCTGCGCCTCATTCTGACAGACGATGGCGCCGTTTTCCTCCCGGCGGATGGCGGTGTGCTCGGTGACGGAGACCAGATAGCCGTCCCGCACCTGGCAGACGCCACGGGAGACCGTGCCGTTTTCACTGAGGGTGTTGCCCAGACGGAAGCCCACCATGGCGGCGTGGCTGCCGTCGCAGTGCCGGGCGCAGAAGCGGCCCAGCTGCAGGAAGGTGTCCCGCCCCAGAAAATCATCCGCGTTGATGGCGGCAAAGGGCCCACGGATCTGCTTCCGGGCGGCATAGACCGCGTGGCCGGTGCCCCAGGGCTTGACCCGGTCCGGGGGGATCGCCGCCCCGGCAGGACAGTCGGAAAGCTCCTGAAAGGCATACTCCACCTCCACCTTGCCGGCAAAGCGGCTGCCGATCACCTGATGAAAGGTCTCGGCCAGCTCCCGCTTGATCACGAAGACCACCTTGCCGAAGCCGGCCAAAATGGCATCGTATACCGAATAATCCATGATGATCTCCCCCTGGGGACCCAGTGGGTCGATCTGCTTCAGTCCGCCGTAGCGGCTGCCCATGCCGGCAGCCAAAACCAAAAGCGTGGGTCTCTGCATAAAAAATGCTCCTTTTCTGTGTTGGATCCCGGCTCAGAGGGGCCGCTCCATGGGCAGGTAGACGGAAACAGGGCCGGAGCAAAGCGTCAGCACCGTCGGGATGTCCTCCGGACCCAGCCGCCGCAGTATGCAGTCCCGGGAAAGCAGCGAAAGCTCCACAGGTCCACCTCCCTGAGAATATCTTTTGCAAGCATAGCATTTTTTGCCCGCTCCGTCAAGCGGCGGAAGGCAGGCCTCGGAAGAGAGAAATTGTTAAAAATGCCACAAATTTTTTGGAAAAGCGAAGCATCCCCCCTTGCTTTTCGCGGAAAAAAGCCGGAGAAAACTGGAAATCTTCTTTGCCGTTTCGATTTGTCCCCGATGGAGGATACGGCAAAATTGCACATAAAAGTGCAGCTGGCTTTAGAATATGTAAACAAATGATGAACGGCTAAATGAATAAAAAAATCGAATCAAAATTGGGAAAAAGAACAGAATCGTGCATTGAAATAGACAAAATGCGTTTCTGCGCTGGTAAATTTCGCTTTGCTGTGCTATAGTGAGAACATCCGAAAATCCTTTTCCCGGCTGTCCGCGCACCGGAAAAGGGAAATCATGTCAGGAGACAAAGTAAGGAGAGAGTAACACATGAAGAAGCTGATCGCATTGCTTTTGGCTGCTATGATGCTGGTGGCCTGTTTGGCCGGCTGCGGCAACAACAGCAACAAAAACAACGAGGAAACCGGCGAGGGCCACAACGAAAAACAGATCGTTAAGCTCCTCTATTCCGACGAAATTTCCGACTGGAACCCTCTGCACCCCTCTTCCGCCCACACTTGGGCCAACTACATCGACAGCCTGGTAGAATATGACAACTACGGTATGTGCCAGCCCTGCCTGGCCGAGAGCTGGACCCACGAAACCTTCGAATATGAAGAGAACGGAAAAACGCGCGAGGGTCAGCGCTGGGTCTTCAAGATCCGGGAAGGCGTCCAGTGGCTGCATTACGATGGTACCGAGTATGGCGCGGATGTCCGTGCGGAAGACTGGGTCACCTCCGCCAAGTGGATCCTGGATCCCAAAAACAGCGCTTTCACCGCCGACCTGATGTTTGACTTTATCGGTGCGGAAGCTTATTTCAATCAGATGCAGCAATTTGAAGAGCGCGTGGCCGGCGTTGCCGAGCCTGATTTCGGCACCGTCGGCATCAAGGCCATCAGCGACTATGAGCTGGAGATCAAGCTTACCAAGGCCTGCCCCTACTTCCTGTCCCGTCTGACCTATAACTGGGGTTACCCCACCAACGCCAAGTATCTGGAGGAGCAGGGCGAGAACTTCGGTACCAGCAATAAGACCTTCCTGTACTGCGGCGCGTTCCTCTGCACCGAATGGGAGCAGAACTCCTACTTTGTTGATGAGCGCAATGAGAAGTATTGGGATATCGAGGATATCCATGTGCTCCGCATTGAAAACCGCTACAACGCCGAGGCCGTCACTCTGGCCCCCGAGGCGCTGCTCCGCGGCGAAGTCAGCTATGCCGACATCCCCACCGCGCAGGTGGACGAGTGGTTGAACGATCCTGCCAAGGCGGATCTGATCCGGCCCAACCGTCCCGGCTCCTACAGCTATTTTTACCTGATCAACTTTATGCCCACCTATGAGGAAAAGACGGTCAACGGCCTGACCTTGAGCCATGATCAATGGACGGCGGCCGCAAATAACATGAACTTCCGCAAGTCCCTGTTCTATGGCCTGAACCGGATTGCCGCCATTGCCTGCTACGATCCGCACACGCCTGAGACCTATGAGCTGCGCACCATCACTCCCGAGAACTTCTGCGCTGCCGACGGTAAGGATTACACCGATTTTGACGAACTGAAGGAATTCACCGAGGAATCCCAGTATCAGCCCGAAAAGGCCAAGGATTACGCCGCCAAGGCACGCAAGGAGCTGGAGGCCCAGGGCGTGACCTTCCCCATTGTGGCCTATATGCCTTATATGGCTGGCTCTACTCAGGTCGATTTGGCGCAGGAGGTGTCTGACCAGCTGGTGAAGCTGCTGGGCGATGATTATATCCAGTTCGTGCTGGAGGCTTATCCCGCGACCGATTATCTGGCAATTACCCGCCGCGCCGGCAACTACAGCTTCATGATGTCCTACTGGGGTCCCGACTATGCCGACCCCGAGACCTGGACCGATCCCTTCAACCTGGGTCAGGCCTATAACTACTGGTGGCATATGGATGGTATCGCCACCCAGACTACCGTGGAAGACTCCGATGGAGTGAAGGGCCGCAATGAATATGACGAGACCTACTGGAAGGATTTCCCCTATTACGAGATGGTCAATAACGCGGCCGCAGAGGTCGTAGATTTGAGTAAGCGCTACCACGCCTTTGCCGAGGTGGAGGCCTATCTGCTGGATCAGGCTGTGGTCCTGCCGCTGGGTATGCTGGGCGGCTGCGGATATGTATCCTCCTATTTGAATCCCTTTGAGTCTCAGTTTGCACCCTTTGGTATGTCTGAAGCCCGCTATAAGTATCAGTATGTCATGGATAAGCCCATGAACACTGAGGAATATCTGGCTGGTTTGAAGGTTTGGGAGGCCGAGCGCGCCGACCGGATCGCCAAGGCGCAGGCCGAGGGCAAGGATTATTGATCAGCCTTTTGCCAATCAATTCCCACAGCTGTTCCGAACGAAACGGAGGACCCCCCGTTTTATGGGGGGTCCTCTTCCTTAAATTGAAAGCTCCAATAGAGAGGTGACGCTTCTTGTTGAGATATGCCCTTGGCCGTCTGGGCCGCGCAGCGATCACGCTGTTCCTCGTTTTGTCCATTGTTTTCCTGCTGATGCGTCTGATGCCCGTAGATACCTATTTCGAGGGCCGGTCAGACACTATGAGCGAGACTATCAAGGAAAACATCCTTCGTCAGCTGGGCCTGCTGGATCCCTGGTATGTGCAGCTGAAAAACTTCTGGGTCAAGCTGCTGCTGCACGGCGATCTGGGCGAATCCATTGTCATCCAGAAGGGCGTGAAATGTGTCGACCTGATGGTCCCCAAGGCCATCAATTCCTTCCGGTTCGGCGCCATCGCCATGGTGTTCCAGCTGGTGCTGGGCTATTCCATGGGCGTTTTGATGGCACGGTGGAAGGGTAAGTTTTTTGACCGCCTGGGCAACGCTTATGTGCTTCTGATCAACGCGCTGCCAGCCGCCGTCTATTATCTGTTTATCCAGCTGTATCTTTCCACGCTGCTGAGCCTGCCCATGTTCTACGACAAGTTCGACAAGTCCAGCATGATCCTTCCCATCCTCTGTCTGGCTCTGCCCGGCATCGCCTCCAACGCCATGTGGATGCGCCGCTATATGGTGGACCAGATGAATCTGGACTACATCCGTCTGGCCCGGGCCAAGGGCATGACCTCCAGCCAGGTGGCCTTCCGCCATGTGATGCGCAATGCCTTCATCCCCATGGCCCAGAGCCTGCCCACCACGCTGCTGTTTACCATCTCCGGCTCGCTGTATGTGGAATCGCTGTTCTCCATCCCCGGCATGGGCGGTCTGCTGATCATCTCCATCCAGCGCCAGGATAATACCATGGTGCAGGCGATGGTGCTGCTGTATTCCGTCATCAGCGTTATCGGCCTGCTGCTGGGAGATATCATGATGATGCTGTGTGATCCCCGCATTTCACTGACCAAGAAGGGAGGCAGCCGCTGATGGATAAGAAAATGAATCGAGATCAGGTGAAGCTGCAGATTAAGAAGAACAAGGAAAACTCTCCCGTCTTTCGCAGCTTTATGGATCATAAGATTGCACAGCTTGGCAAGGGCTTTGAAGAGACTCACCAGCTGGATGACCTGAAAAAGCCTCAGTGCGTACAGGCCTTCTGCGATGACGGCACAACGCCTATCACCGATGATTTGTTTGTCGAGGCGGACTACGATGCCGCGCAGGCGGAGCGTATCGGCTATTCCAACTATTCCTATTGGGGCAGCACGCTGCGGGCCTTTTTGAAAAACAAGCTGGCCGTGGGTCTGATGATTTTCCTGGTAGTGCTGCTGCTGTTCACATTCATCCAGCCGCTGCTTCCCAACCAGAAAGCTCCCTCGGACATCTTCAGAAACCCGGAGACTGACATCCAACTGCGCAATGTGGAACCCAACAGCGAGTTCTGGTTTGGTACCAACAATATCGGTCAGGATCTGTGGGCTCGGATCTGGAAGGGCACCCGTGTCTCGCTGTTTATCGGCCTCTGCGTTGCCATCACCAACAGCGTCATCGGCATTACGCTGGGCTCTGCCTGGGGCTATGCCCGCAAGATGGACTGGCTGTTCACCGAGATCTACAACCTGTTCGACAATATTCCCTATACGATCCTTCGGATGCTGCTGCTCTACATCATGCGGCCCTCGCTGAAGACCATGATCTTCGTTATGTGCCTCACCGGCTGGATCGGAATGTCCAAATACATCCGCAACCAGATCCTGATCTACCGCGACCGGGAATACAATCTGGCCTCCCGCTGTCTGGGAACCCCCGCCCTGCGCATCATTCTGAAGAATATCATGCCGCAGCTGGTGTCGGTCATTATGCTGCAGATGGCGCTGGCCATCCCGGATGCCATCGCTTCCGAGGTGTTCCTCACCTATATCGGCCTGGGCCTGCCGGTGGATACGCCGTCGCTGGGCAATCTGATCAATGAAGGCCGACTGGTCATGCTGGTGCCCTCCCAGCGCTATCAGCTAATCTTCCCGGTGTGCGTTGTTTCGGCTATTACCATCTCCTTCTATTATCTGGGGAACGCCTTCGCCGATGCCTCCGACCCGCGGAACCATCGCTAAGAGGGAGGGAATCGTATGAGCGAAAAGAAAGAAATCATCCTGAGCGTTCAGGATCTGGTAGTCAAGTTCAACCTGCGGGACAAGGTGCTCACGGCTATTCGCGGCATCAGCATGGACCTGTATAAGGGCGAGAGCCTGGCCATCGTGGGCGAATCCGGCTCCGGAAAATCTGTTTTTACCAAGACCTTTATGGGCCTTTTGGACAACAACGGCTGGGTGGATTCCGGCACGATCCAGTATCATGAATATGATCTGGCCAAGTTCAAAAAGGAGAAGGAATGGATCCAGATCCGCGGCAAGCGCATTGCCATGGTGTTTCAGGATCCCATGACATCCCTGAACCCCCTGAAGACCATCGGCAAGCAGATCCAGGAGGCCTTTACCCTGCACAATAAGGTCTCTGCGGAGGATGCGAAGAAGCGTACGCTGGAGCTGCTGGCGGATGTTGGCATCCCCGATCCGGAGCGCCGCTATAAGCAGTATCCCCATGAATTTTCCGGCGGTATGCGTCAGCGTGTGGTCATCGCCATCGCCATGGCCTGTGTGCCGGAGATCCTGATCTGCGATGAGCCCACCACCGCACTGGATGTGACCATCCAGGCCCAGATCCTGAATCTGCTGCGGGATCTGCAGGCGAAATATGGCCTGACAGTTATTTATATTACCCATGATCTGGGCGTTGTAGCCAATGTGGCCGACCGGGTCGCCGTCATGTATGCCGGCGATATCGTGGAGATCGGTACCTGCGAGGAGGTATTCTACGATCCAAAGCACCCCTACACCTGGGCGCTGCTTTCCTCCCTGCCCCAGCTGGGCGTCAAGGGCCAGGATCTGTATTCCATTCAGGGCACGCCGCCCAACCTGTTCAACCAGATCCACGGCGACGCCTTTGCGCCACGCAATCCCCAGGCGCTGAAGATCGATTTTGTGGCCCGTCCGCCTTATTTTGAGGTGACACCCACCCACAAGGCCCGGACCTGGCTGTTGGATCCCCGCGCGCCCAGGATCGAGCCGCCGGAGGTCATCCGCCACATCCGTGAGATCAAGAGAGGGGGCGCGCAGTAATGGCAAAGGAACTGAATGAGGTGCTGGTGAGCGTCCGCAACATGGAGGTCACCTTCGGCAGCAAGCGGAATAAATTCGTGGCTGTCCACGGCGTTTCCTTTGATATTTACAAGGGCGAGACCTTCGGTCTGGTGGGCGAATCCGGCTCCGGCAAGACCACCATCGGCCGGGCCATCATCCGGATCAATCCCATGAGCGCCGGCGAAGTCAT
>DHMK01000042.1:5973-22556 GCA_002405755.1 Clostridiales bacterium UBA4644 | reverse complement strand
CCGCAGCCCGTCGTCCGTGTATGCGAAAAGGCCGGTGCGCACCGGCGGCTCCAGCTCCTGCAGCCGCCGGCCGATGGCTTTGCCGTCGAATACCGTTTTGCCGGTCACGCCCCACATCCCCAGGCAATAGACCTGGTAATAATACTCGTCCGTCTCCCGAAAGCCCTCCAGCGTCCGGATGGCCGCCGCGTCCAGAAAGCGGTTGTCCCGGTAGGTGCTCTCATGCACCCGCGCCCGGGGATCCTTCCGGTCAAAAAAGCGCTTCTTCAGCCAGTGCCGGATGCTGACGGGGTTGAAGCTCAGGATGATCTGCTGGTATTCCCGCGTCCGGCCGCGCAGTCGGATGTCCAGCTGGTTGAAGTCGCTTTCCAGAAGCTCGCTGGCCTCCTCGATCCAGATCCCCGTGATGTTGTAGATGGATTTCAGCTTCTCCACATCGTCCAGTCCCGCAAAGATGATCTCGCTGCCGTTGCGGAACGAGATGGCCATGTCGGATTTGTTCGCCTTGTATCCGCTGTCCGGATAGAACTCCGCCAGCTGCCCCAAAAGCTGCTTGAAGCAGCTCTCCCGCAGCGTCTTCCCCACCTTGCGGCACACCAGCCACCGGTGCCCCGGCTCCGAGGTCACCCGCTCCAGCACCTTCCGCCCCGCGAAGATGGATTTGCCCGAGCCGCCTCCGCCCTTCAGCACCAGGTACCGGTGCTCGTCCGCAAACAGCGGCAGAAAGGCCTCGTTGCTGCTCTCCCGCAGCCGGTTATACCAGAGGGCGATCCTGTAGAGCCGGTCAAGCTCCTGCAGCTCAGCCTTCTTCACGGCCCGATCCCTCCGCAAGGATCTCCCCGGCCGCCGCCTGCGCCGCCGCGATGGCGGCCAGCTTCTCTCCGATGCTGGCGTCTGGGATGGCCCCGCGGGTCTTGTCCCCCAGCTCTACCTCCCGCTTCTCCTTCCAGCCATAGTTGTTCTGCAGGTTGAAGATCACGCCCTGCAGCCCCTTCTTCCGGGTCAGAAGCTCCTGCTCCAGATAAGCCTCGATGCGCAGCCGCGCTTCTCTGCACAGGTCCGCCATCTCCCGGCTGTCGCAGTAGTTCTGCCAGGTGCTCCGGTCGATGCCGAGATACAGGCACAGCCCCGTGATGCTGGGCGGCACCCCGTATTCCACCGTCCGGATCTCCTCGCCGTCGTCGTTCCGGAGGATCCTGCCCACCGCGTCCCGCGCCGTCACCGTGCGGGAGATGCTGCGAAAATACCGCTCCAGCGCTTCCCGAAGCCCTTTTCTTGTGTACTTTTTCGGCCTGCCCATCCGGCCGCCTCCTTTCGCCGCGTTTCAGGGTCTCCCGCGCATATGCCCGCGCGCCGTGCGCGCCTGCCGTGGGGAAAAACCCCTCCCTGCCAAAAAAGAAGCACCGCCCCTGCGATGCTTCCTCATGCTTTCATGTTATCAGCTTCAATGCTGGCAGCGGCGCCCACTTTTTACGGCTCCACCCGATAGCCCAGCTCCCGCGCCAGCGCCAGCAGAAAGAGATTTTTCTTCCGGTAAAACAGCTTTTTCCCAACGCATGGCAAAAAAAGGCGCTCATATGGCCACGCCCTTCTGTTTTCCAGATTCCGCAGGATCCCGCTTGCCAGCGCCCGGCGGATCTCCCCGTTCTGGATGTCTCCCAGCGCCTTCTCCATGGCCCGCTCCACCGCCCGGACGCTCCGGCTCTCCTCGCTCTGCTCCAGCTCCGCCAGCCCCAGCGCCCCCGCTTCCGGCCGTCCCCGCTGGCAAAGCTCCGCCCGCCGCCGCGCAAGAATGCGCTTCTGCCGCTCATAGCCCCGGGCGTGGGCTGCGCATACCTCCCGCACATCCGGAGGGAGCGCCGTTTTATACTTCATGCCCGCCGCCTCCTCTCGTCCGGCCCTCCGCCCGCCGTCTTCCCGGCCTCGCCCCGGCGTCAGCTGCTTCCTCCTTCTCCGGCATCCGCAGCTTCAGGTGCAGCAGCTTCCCCATCGCCGGATCATATTCCCCCTGCCAGATGACCTTCGCCCCCTTGGGGATCCGGTACTTGCTCTCCGGCAAAACCTCCTGCTCCGAGAGCATCACCGTCCGGGCCAGGTTCCGGGAGCTGCGCCATTTCTTCACATTCCTTCCGCGGATGGCCTGCTTCACCAGATAAGCCGCCAGCGTTCCATGGCTCTCCTCGTCCCAGAGGCTCCGATCGTCCACCGTGCCATAGGGCCAGGCCGCCCGCAGCACCTCTGCCGGGACGGCGCTGATCACCAGATGATGATGCAGCCGCGCCGGGTCTCCGTTCCGCTTCTTGTCCGAAGTCACGGCAAAAAAGCGGAAGCTCTTCCCGTTCTTCTTTGCCCACCGCCGGCAGACGGCGATGAGCCGCGTCTCGTTTTCCCGCGCCTGCTCCTCCGTTTCGGGCAGGTGCGCATCGTCATACCGCAGCGTGACCAGCCGGTCTCCTCTGGCATAGAAAAAGTTCGCGTCCAAAATCGTCGCCGCTTCCCGGATGGCCGCGTCCAGATTGTTCTTTTCCTGGCTCCGGCGGGAAGGCCCCTTCCGCCGTCCCCTTGGCCGGAAGGATTCCGGGACATACATCTCCCGGACCTCCCGGATGTTCCCTGTCTGCAGGATCCGCCGCACCTTCTTCACCGCCCTCTCTCCTCCGTTCCTAAACTTAGGCCTCTTATGAGCCTGCATAGAACGCGCGCACGCCCGCGTTCTATGTGCTGCTCTGCCGCTTTCGTCCTCCCGTTTCCGGGGCCGAATGCCACAAAATCAGAGCCGCCCCTGCGGCCCTGATTTTCTGGGATCCGGTTTCCTTCGTGTCATTTTGGTTTTCGCCGTTTTTCATATTCCGGGCATGCCCCGCCATACCGCGCCGGCTTCCTCCTCCGCCGCCCGTTGCGCAGCAGAAAGTCGCAGGTGCCGGTACCGCCGTTTCGCCACAGGCATCCCTGGCAGCTTTTCACCCAGCCGCCCCGCGTCTCCGCCCTGGCCCGCTCTTCCGGGGTCATTCGGCCCCAGGAGCTTCCTGTCCACGCGTCTCCAGATACCCCCGGATCGCCGCCTCCACCCGGCGGGAGGGCGCTGTTTTTCCCGTGAGGATGTTCCGCAGCGTCTGGCTGTTGCACCCCAGGTCCTTTGCCACCCGGCTGGCGTTCAGCTCCCGGCTTTTCATATAGTCCAGGAGCCTTACTGCCAAAGGGTCCGGCTCCTCCGCCGTCTCCGGCCTTGGGGCCGGAGCTTCCTTTGCCGGCTCCTCCCCGCTGCCCATCAGCGCGCCGGTCTCCGCTGCGCCGGCCAGCAGCTCCTCCGCCTTGTCCAGCACCTCCCGGAGTCCCGGCGGCAGCGCCGTCCCGCTCCCCAGCTCCCAGGCCCAGAGCATCAGCCGGATGCTTTCCCATACTTCCTACTTCATCGTTGTTCCTCCTTTTTATCTGCACGGCGCCTTCGCCGCTGCGTTCCGTCTTTTTCGCCGGCGCCCCGGTGTAAACGCCGGGCAGGGCTGTCCGTAGCCCGCCTTGGGCCTTGGCGTTCCGCGGATCCGCAGGTAGTCGCAATAATGCCCGCTCCCCGCGCCGTTCCCGTCCAGAAACTGGCCGGAAAACCGGCATTTCCCGCAGTCCGAGCTGGTCCATCGGCCCCGGACCTCCTTGTCGATCTCCTCCGCCGTGCAGCGTCCCCGAAGCGCCTGCTCCCGCTTTCGGAGGATCCGCTCGCCCCGGCGCTCCTTCTCCCCCGCCTCCGGCCGCAGCGTCCCTTTGCTCATTGGCGGATCCTCCCGCCTTCGCCAAAGACCAGGCGGCCGATCATTTCCGGGTCCCCGGGGATATCGCAAAACTCCTCCCCGCATACGCCCACCAGCAAAACATCTCCCGCCAGCGGCATTCCCCCGATCCTGCAGTTATAGGGCAGCCGCTGCAGCCAGCCCTCCTCGTTGCACACGATGCAGGCGTCCTCCGCCAGGCGCACCGTCTCGATCCTCCCGCCCACGGCCTCCTGCAGCGCCGCCGGCGTGTTCTCCACCTCCGCCGTCTCCGGCGGCTTTCCCGGCTTTTTCCAGATAACCTTCATGCTGTCATCCTCCTTTTGAGATTTATAAAATAGATCAAGGCTCCCCCGGACGACGAAGGGACTCGCGGCCTTCGCCGCCGGTCATAAGGAAGTGACCCTCGGACGTCTGTATTTCACCGCCCGGGGCAGCCCTGATCCTGCCCGCGCTTTTCAGCTGCCGCCCGCCTGCGTCCGGAGCCGCGCGATCCACTGCTTTGCCCGCGCCGCATCCTCCGGGGTGCTCCTTCGATATTCCGCCGGCTGCTCCTTCGGCAGACCCTCCTGCTCCCGGCGCTTCAGCACCTGGCGGAGCACGGTCTCCGCCTCCTCCCCCGGCGGGATCGGCCAGATGTCCGCCGGCGCCGGGCGCCGGCTCTCAAACCGGTCGCAGCAGAGAAACCGCACCCTTCTGTCCCGGCTGCACGCCGGGCAGGCCATCCCGATCTCCGCCACGCTGGAGCGGATCCAGCTCACCGTCGGCCCCGGCCGGTGGTTCTTGTCTGCCCAAAGCTCCCGCAGCAGGCTCTTCTTGGTCAGCACTCGCCCGCAGGTGCACACCGGCAGCGCCATAATGCGCATCCAAGGCTCCCGCTGTCCGTTCCTGTCCATTCCTGTCTCCTCCCTTCCCGTTCCGGCGCTCTTCCCAGGCCGCCGTTCCTCCGGCAGCTCCGGCAGAGGGCCGAAGCCCTCGTTCAGCTCTTCTCCTCCAGCAGCTCCGCGCTCCAGAGCTTGAGCGCGTCGCAGCACTGGTCTCCCAGCCCCTGCAGCGGGCATTTCCCGCAGCGAAGCTCCTCCCCGGTACACCGGCGCAAAAGCGCCGCCGCCGTCTTCCTGTCCGGGATCAGATCCTCCTTGGGGACGAACATCCCCTCCAGCCCCAGCAGCGCGATCCGCTCCCGCATCCGCGCTTCCCGCGTCTCCGCCGCCTGGAGCCGCCGCTTCAGGTCCTCCACCACGTCCGGCGCCCAGTCCGGCATGACCGCGCGGCAGCTTTCGCCTTCCTCTGAATAGCGGTCCATCACGCGCCGCATCTCTTCCATCGTCAGCATTCCGTTCCCTCCAGTTCCATTTGTTCCTCCTCCGGCGCGTCCGCCGGCCGGTCGGCTTGGTCCTTCCAATACTGCCTGGTGCACAGCGCCTGAAACTCCGCCAGATCCGTCATATATTCCTCCGTCAGCACCTGCACGGGCAGGATCGCCGCCAGCACATCAAAGCCGTCATGCACCACCAGATACCGCGTCCCATCCTCTGCCCGCCGTGCCGTAAACTTGATGTAATCGCTGCGCCGGATCTCCTCCGCCACCGGCCCCAGCGCCTCCTCATCAAAGAAGATCAGCTCGCCGTCCTCCCGGCAGCGGTAGCAGGCGTACCAGAAGCCGTTGTGCGCGGCCATCATCTTCAGCTTGTCCGCGTCCTGCTCGCCCATCGCATAGGGGGAGAGGTCCATGCCCAGAACATCAGCCGTGCTCTCCGCCCGGATCTCGCTCATATATACCTTGTTCCAGGTCTGCTCCGGCAGGTCCAGCATCGCCCGCACCTGGTCCTCCCCCTCCGGCTCCGGCAGCTCAGCCGCCCGGTAGAGCGCGCCGCTCGTCCCCAGCCACATCCCGCTGCCCTCCACCCGCGCCACGATGCACCGTCCGCAGCGCTTCACCAGGCTTGCATATTTCGAAAGCTTCATTTCCTCTCCCTCCGTTATTCCAGCAGTCCGGCCAGCTTTGCAAAGGCCGTTCCCGCCCCCAGGGACGCCGCCATGAGCCAGACGCCCTGCCCCAGCGCCATGGTGCCGTGCTCCATTCCGCCGGCAGCTCCCAGCGTCAAAAGAAAGCTCATCGCCGCCAGCGCGCCCCAGAGCGGCCGCAGCCGCCTACCTTGCTTCTTCCTCTTCCGCCGCATCTTCTTCCTCTTTCTTCTTTACCACCGTCACGATCGAGACGCCCTCCAGCTTCGCCGGCCCGAAGATCTCATCCCTGAGATCCGCCAGCATCTGCGGAAGGACCTGGGCAAAGGCCTCCGCCGCCTCCGGGCGATGCCGGCGGATCGAGTTGTAAATGCTGTTGATCATCAGCGCCAGATCCAGCGCCAGATCCTGGATCGTCCCATTGATCCTGATATACCTGTCCTTCGTGTTTTTTCCGATCCTGCATTCGATCATTGTAGTGCTCCTCCTCATAAAAATTGTTTTCCAAGGGGTCTCGCCGCCCCTCGGCGGCAGCGCTCCGGATCCCTGTCTGCATTCCGGCGGCCAGCTGTCCCGGCTGGTTCCTCCTGCTCGGAGCACCGCCGCCCGGGGGCGGCGGCCTGCCCTTAAATCTCTGCAAGGTCTCCCTCGTCCAGATAATTCCTGCCAAACTCCAGCATGAACTCCTCCTTCGTCCAGCCCATCCGCTCCATGGCCAGCTTCTGGCCGTATTTGTGCAGCGCGTCCATGGTCTCCCGGCAGCTGTGCGCCGCCCGCTTGCCGGAAAGATGGCACCGCCGGTGGCAGAGCCAGACCACCAGCCCGTATTTCTCGCTTTTCTTCCGGCAGGCCCCGCCGAAGATATGATGCTTGTCCAGCGGATCCGCCGTGCCGTTCCGCCCGCACAGCCAGCAGCTTCGCGCATCCCACATCGCCGCCTCCTCCTTCAGCTGTGGATCCACTGCGCCAGCCCCACCAGGCTCACCCAGTACCGGCGCCCCACCTTCTTCAGCGGGAAGCTCCGGTTCGCCTGGAGCGTCCGCACATCCCGCCCCAGATACTTTGCCGCCTGCCGCAGAGAGATCGTTCCGTTTCCCGGAAAGATCTCCTGCAGCCGTTCCAGCTCCGCCGCCGCCAGATCTCGCTTTAACATGCTGTTTCCCTCCTGTTGTTTGTTAGATGCGCTCGAGGGCGGCTTTGGCGTCGCGCTCGAACTCCGTGACCGGGACGCGTGAGTTGTCCATCGCCAGCCGATACGCCTCCTGCGCCATGACGCACGCCAGGCGCAGCTCCTCCGCGCTTGCCCCTTGTCTTGCCGCTGCTTCTACCAGCGCCAGGGCCAGGGGCTTTGCTTTTGGATGCGCTTTCGCCATCGGCGACATCAGGATGCTCTCCATCGCGTTCACCTCTCCCCCGCCCTCCGTGCCCTCTCATAGGCCCGCAGGATCACCTCGTCCAGATCCTCCCGCCAGAGATCCTGCAGCACCCCAAGGAAGATGCCGCCCTCCTCCGTCTGATACCAAAGCTTCCGCTCCTCGTCGCTCATGGCTTCGTGCTTTTCCTCCAGCGCTGCATACCACCGCTGCGCCGCATCATGGTTGTTTTCCATTGTGTTTGCCTCCTTGTTGCTTGCATTTACGCAAGTTCCTTCGCAAAAAAAATATCCTGTATATCGCTTGCCGAAAGGTCAAGAAACGCCGCCGCAAGCTGAATTTCTGATCTGGTAAATTCGCTGGCTCCGGTCATCTTGCGGTATAGGGTGCTTGGATTTATGCCTAATGCCGCAGCAAGCTTTTCGGCAGAACAACCTTTTTCGGCCATTTCGCCCTTGAGCTTATTCGCGTTAAACACCGTGTTTCCCTCCTTTCGTCTTGCGTTTACGCAAGTATAGTATCACAGCGATTTCCGCTTGTCAATACATTTACGCAAGTTTTTCTGCATTTTCAGCGATTTTTATTGCATTTCCGCAATCCATGCCGTATAATGACCTTGAGGTGAACATCATGACTTCCAATATCATCAAAGACCGCCGCATCGAGCTTGGCCTTACCATGAAGGATGTGGCAGATTATGTCGGTGTTTCCGAAGGAACTGTTTCCCGCTGGGAATCTGGCAATATAGCGAACATGAAGCGCAGTCGAATCTACAAGCTTGCTGAAGCACTTAAGATCTCCCCGCTTGTCCTGCTTGGCGTTGAATCTTCTCCCGCGCCCGACAACCTCCTCCCCATGCCGGCCATGCGGAAGATCCCGCTGGTGGGGTCCATCGCCTGCGGCACGCCCATCCTGGCGGAGGAGAACCACGAGGGGGATGTAGACATCCCGGCGCATATCCACGCCGATTTTGCCCTCCGCTGCAAGGGCGACAGCATGATCAACGCCCGCATCTTCGACGGCGACATCGTCTATATCCGCCAGCAGGACACCGTGGAGCACGGCCAGATCGCCGCCGTCCTCATCGACGACGAGGCCACCCTCAAGCGCGTTCGCATCTTTCCCGATCATGTCATCCTGGAGGCCGAAAATCCCCTATACCGCCCGATGGCCTTCTGGGCCGAGGAGATGAACGCCCTCCGCATCCTCGGAAAAGCCGTCGCCTTCACCTCCGGCGTCCGGTGAGCGGCCAGGCCTGAAATAAAAATACCGCAGGCCGATCTGCCTGCGGAACCATTGGAGAGGACCATGGATATTAACGATTTCAGATCTCTCGCCATGACCAGCGCCGCGCTCTACTATCGCTATCTTGAAGCCAACGGCCGGGGTTACGCCGAGACGCGCGTATACAATATCGAGCAGACAATTGACGGCTTTCTGCTGAAGCTTGCTTCCCGGCTTTCTGCGGAGGCTTCGCCGGATAGTCTGGAGTTCAAGGTATGCGGCAAATTATATACTGCCCATCAGATCAACCCCGTTTCCTACGATGCCCAGGCGGCAACGCTCCTGCTCCGGCCGCAGAATCAGCGTTTATTTGACCTGATCGCCTCTGCAAGTCCGGCCGACCTTTTGCTTTGTTCCGATCTGAAGTTCCTGGTCAAGCGCGTTTATAACTGGTACGACAGCTTCGGGTCGCGGATCCATCTTTCCCGTCCCGCGCCGTCCTTGCCGCCTCCTGCGGAATATTTCGGCGACCAGCCGACCCCCGAACAGCAGGCGGCCATCCACGGTGCCTTGACAGAGCCGTTTTCTTATATCTGGGGCGCGCCCGGCACCGGCAAAACACGCTGCGTCCTGGCAAACTGTATCATTGCGCTTCTGCGTGCCGGGAAAAAGGTCCTGCTGACCGCGCCCACCAATAATGCCGTTGAGCAGATGCTTTTTGGTCTGATCCCCATTCTCGAGCAGGCCGGCTATTCTGCCGACTGTGCGCTTCGGCTCGGGCTTCCCTCCCGGGCATTTGCCAAGCAATATTCCGCCGCCTGCGAGAGCGCCGCTCTCGCGCAAAGGACAGCCGCCGCCGAGCGCCAGCTGAAAATATATCAGGATTATCTTTCCTTGCGCGCGGAAGCTGCGGCGCTGTCCTCCGTAAAAGAAAAGGTCTCCGCATTGGCCGACCGCACCATGCAGCTCCGGGAGGATTATGTAAAAGCCCGTATGCAGCAGAGAGCGCATCGGCAGGAGCTGACCTCACTGCATGCGCAAAAGACCCTTGCCGTTAAAGAAATGAATGACCTGCTTCGGGATATCGCCGCTTCGGAACGGTCTATGCACAGTCTGCGATCCAGGCTGGGGAAGCTGTTTTCCACGGAAGCTTATCAAAAGCGGGTGCGCCAGCTGGAAGCGCTTTATCGATCCCTGAAGGAAAGCAAAGAGCTCTCGTCTGCCGTTTCTTCCAAGATAAAGGTGACGGACGATCAGATCTCGCAGCTGGAGGATTCGTGCAGCGCATTCATGTCTGAAGGGCAGTCATTGGCCAGAGAAGCCTATTCCACCGTTCGCTTTTCCCCAAAGCTTCAGGAGCTTTTTGCCTCCACAAAGGCGCTTTCCGATCCTCAGGATCGTTCTGACTTTTTCTCTGCAATTGACGATATGCTCCGCAGCAATGAGCAAAAGCAGGAACCGTACGAAGCATATCGCCCTCTTTCCGATGATGAATTATCCGCCCGAACAGATGCCCTGACGCAGGAGCTGAAAGAGCTTCAGTGCGCCGAGCGCGACAGATATAGCGGCAAAAGCATCGTCGCCTGCACGGTCGACCGTTATATCAGCGTATTCCCTCCCGGCGCGGATAGCTCCTTCGTCCCGAACCACATTTTCATGGACGAAGCCGGCTACTGCTGCCTGATCAAAGCCGCCACGCTGCTGGCCCGCAATGTTCCCGTTACATTCCTCGGCGATCATATGCAGCTTCCGCCGGTATGCGAGATGAACGATTCCGCATTCAGCGGCTCCGCCTCCTCCGTCTTTTTGTGGTCGCAATCCGCAATTTATCTGGAGGATCTTTTTGAGAAAAGCTTCGATCAGATGCTCTGCGATTATAAAGAAGGCACCGAGCCGGCTTTCCGGAACATGCCGAAGTATGATCTTACGCTGACGCATCGTTTTGGAGACGCCATTGCATCCGTCCTTGCCCGTTCTGTCTATTCTGCCGATTTCAGCAGCGCCAATCCGGGTGGGACCTCGATCCTCATTTTAGACGCGCCCCGCGCCCCCAGCGGCAAAAGGCAAAGCGTCTCCGAGGTTCATGCGATCGATCAGTTTCTTGCGTCCGAATGTCCCCAGGACTATGCGATCCTGACGCCTTATCACGGCCAGCGGAACCTTCTTTCGCGGAGCTTTCCAAAAGCCGCAAAGGACGGGCGCATCCTCACGGTCCACGCTTCCCAGGGCCGGGAATGGGACACGCTCATTTTCAGTCCTGTCGATAACAACTCTGGCTCGCTTTGGTTTGCCAATTCTCTTCTGCAGGCAAGCCGCGGAAAGGCCGTAATCAACACGGCCATAAGCCGCGCCAAAAGGCAGCTCGTGATCGCGTGCGACCGCGAATTTTGGGAAAGCCGGCCAGAGCAGCTGATCGCGCAGCTGATCAATGCTGAGACTGCTTTTTCCCGATGAAGCATCGGTTTGCTCAAAAGGCTCCCAACCCCATCCCCTCCGCTTTTATTCTCCCTCGAAAGGAGCCTCTCTTATGCCCGTCAAGCGAAAAGACGGCCTCTGGCAGCAGCAGGTCACCGTCACCCAGGATGGCCGCAAGTCCCAGAAGTATTTCTATGGCCGCACCAAACAGGAGGTTCTGGAAAAGATCCTCGCCGACGAAGGGCGGCGCGATGCCGGCCCCTCCTTTTCCGCCGTTGCCGATGATTGGTGGGAAGACGCACAGAAGCGCATCGCCTACAATTCCACGAAAAATTATCACCCGGCCTATCTCCGGGCCCGCGCCCGCTTCGGAGAGATCCCCATCCGCTCTATCACCCCGGCCATGGCAGCGCAATTTCTCCAAGCCTATATTTCCGATGCAAACCCCGCCCAGAAGACCCTTACCACGCAGCGCCTGGTGCTTAGCCTGATCTTCAAGCATGCCTGCGCCACCGGCGCCGCCGACACAAATCCTGTGCGCGATCTTCCGATCACGCGGGGCAAACCCGGGAAGCCCCGTCCGCTGCCCTCCGATCGGGACATCCGCGCCGTGCGGGATTCCGTTTCCCTCCCCGGCGGCCTGCTTCCCTATTTTGCCATGTATTCCGGCCTGCGCAAGGGAGAGCTGCTGGCCCTTCGGTGGGACGATATCAATCTGGACGAGCGCGAGATCCATGTGACAAAATCGCTTTACCACGCCGCCAATCGTCCGTATATCAAGGAACCCAAGACCGACGCCGGAACGCGCACCGTTCCCATCATCGACCGGCTGGCCGATGTTCTTCAGCCCTCCTCCGGTCTTGTCTTTCCAAACAGCTCCGGCGAGCTGTTCACCGAAACGCAGTTTCAAAAGCTCTGGCGAGACTATGTCGCGGAAGCAAAGATCTCCTGCACCCTCCACCAGCTGCGTCATGTCTTCGCCACCATCCTCTACGAATCCGGCGTGGACGCAAAAGATGCCCAATACATCCTCGGCCATTCCAGCCTTCAAATGACCCTGGATCTTTATACCCATATCCGCGAGACCCGCCGAAAAAAAGTCTCCTCTAAGATCATGTCCGCCGATATCAAAGTTTGACAAATCATGTAAAAATCCTGTATCGTGCCCGCAAACCATTGATATTTCAGGATTCTCGGATGGTTCGAATCTCTCCTTCTCCGCCAAACGCAAACCCTTGAAAATGCTGGCAAACGCAGTGTTTTCAAGGGTTTGTTGCTTTTTGCATGATGGCGCGCGGCGAATGCTTTTGCGTTTGCGCCGCGTCGCTTGTACCACCTCTTGACAGATCCTGCTTTTTATTCTATAATCCAAGTTATGCATAATCCGAATTACAGATCGAGGTGCGTCTATGCCGGCGAAAGCAAAAATCACAAGAGAGATGATCGTGGATGCGGCCTTTGCAGTCGCCCGTGAGACCGGTGCGGACAATATCAACGCAAGGACGGTCTCGGAACGGCTGCATTGCTCCACGCAGCCCGTTATGTATCATTTCAAAACGATCGAAGCGCTGAAGCGGGAGGTCTATGCGAAGGCAGACCTTTATCACTCGGAATATCTGATGGATCTGAAAAGCCCGCCAAAGGGCGCTGCGCTCGGGATCGGTATGAATTATATCCGCTTCGCGATCAAAGAGCCGCATTTGTTCCGCTTCCTGTTTCAGTCGGACCATTTCGGTGGAAAGACCCTGCTGGAGCTGATCGACGACGAGGCGCTCCTCCCTGTTCTTTTGGCGATGCAGCGCGCCCTGGGCTTTGATCTGGCGCAGACCAAGCGAGTTTTTTTGACGGTTTTCCTGTTTGCCCACGGATATGCAAGCATCATCGCCAACAACGCGCTGCAATGCGGCGAGGCGCTTATCGCCGCTCAGCTGGAGCAGGCATATCGGGGCGCAATACTGGCGGCAAAGGAAGAAACGCCGTGATGCGATAAATTGGTTTTGCAAATGCCCATGAGCGCAAAAAAGGAGGAATGCCGGGTGAAAAACAGCGCGCTGGTCGTGATCGATCTGCAAAATGACATCACGAAGAATTACAGGGAGATCATTGAAAGAGTTAATGCGGCGGTCGACTGGGCAATCCGGAAGGAACTGTGGATCGTTTATATTCAGCACAACAACCTGTCTGCGGGGACAAGGACCTTTAAGCCCGGAACGCGCGGCGCGGAGCTGGTGCCGGAGCTGAGGATCGTGTCCGATCATATTTTCACAAAGTCAAAAAGCAGCGCCCTGACCAGCGAGGCGTTTGCCGATTTCATTCAGGAGCATGAGATTTCCGCGTTTTACATTGTCGGGGCCGACGCTGCGGCCTGCATCAAATCCACCTGCTATAACATGGCGAAAAGCGGCTACGCCGTTCATGTCCTGTCGGACTGCATCACCAGCTACGACAAAAAGCAGCTGCCCGAGCTGCTGGCCTATTACGAAAGCAAGGGCTGTGAGATCCTGACGCTTCAGGATATCATCGAAAAGTAATTATCGAGAATTTCGGAGGACGATATGGATATATGGGAAAAGCTCTACGAGCGGGCGAAAAAGGAATATCATCCGGAGGATGTAAGCCCTTTTATCCAGGCGCATCATGTGGTATGCGCTTTGGAAAGCGAGGACGGAACGATCTATGCGGGCTTTTGCATCGAGGCGTGCAGCGGCGTTATGAATCTATGTGCCGAGCGGGTCGCCGCCCTGAATATGTATGTAAGCAGCGGTCAGACGCGGATCAAAAGGCTGATCGCCTTTCGGGACAGGCCGCCGTATGGCGGCGGAAGCGGGATGCCCTGCGGCGCGTGCCGCGAATTTCTGTATCAGCTGAACGAGGAAAACGAAAATACAGAGATCCTGGTGGATTACGAAAGCAGGAAAACCGTTACCCTCAAGGAGCTGCTGCCAGATTTTTGGGGGAAAGAATATGTCAATGAATAAAACGATCCCTAAAGTCGGGGCGATCATCGTCACGGTAATCGTGGTGCTGTTTGCGGTTCTCCTGCCGGTCTCCGCATTTGGAAGCTATTTTGTCTGCATCTTTCTCGCGCTTGGCTATCTTCTGATGCTCGCCGGATTTCATCACGAGAGCCGCAAAGAACAAAAGGTCGCCGCAAATGCCGGACTGCTGTTCGGATGTATCTATGCGGTTTTGATCCTGCTGGTCTATTTCGCGCAGATGACAGCTGTCAGAAACGATCCGCTGAACGAACAGGCTGCGATGCTTCTGGATTTTTCCAAGGGCGGCCTGTTTTTCAGCTATGACCTGCTGGGCTATGGCATGATGGCGCTATCCACATTTTTTACAGGACTGACGCTTCACCCGGAAAACAGGCGGGACAAATGGCTCAAGCGCCTTATGCTGATCCATGGCGCGTTCTTCTTCGGCTGCCTGCTCCTGCCGATGACGGGCATGTTTCGGGCCGCCATGGCAGACGGGAGCGGCAGGCTCAGCGGGATCATTGCCTTGGAGCTTTGGTGCGCCTATTTTCTGCCGATCGGCGTCTTATCCGCGCTGCACTTCAAAACCCAATCGTAAAACTGCCGTTTTGGCCTTACAGGAGAAAACAGAATGAAAAAGCTATATGAAAAAAACGAGCTGACCTTTGCGATCGTATGGATCGCGGTTTACTGCGTTCTGCAATCGCTGGCGAATCCGCTGAACAAGGCCATCGGGGTCGCATATGCGGCAAGCGCCGCTTTCGGCATTTTGCAGACGGTCGTGCTTTTTGCCTTTATCCGAAAGAACAACTTGCAGAAACGGTATGGGCTTTGTAAATCGCCTGTTCCCGCATGTCGGTTTCTTTTCTATGTGCCGCTTGTGATCCTGGCATCGGGAAATCTCTGGAACGGCGCTGCGGTCAATTACGCGCCGGCGGAAACGGCCTGCAGGATCGTGTGTATGCTCTGCGTGGGATTCCTGGAGGAAGTGATCTTCCGTGGGCTGCTGTTTCAGGCCATCGCAAAAGACAATATCAAATCTGCCATCGTCATATCAAGCGTCACCTTCGGTATCGGGCATATCATCAACCTGTTCAACGGCAGCGGTATGGATATTGTCAATAACCTGTGCCAGATCGTTTTTGCCGTCGCGGTGGGCTTCCTGCTGGTGACGATCTGTTATCGCGGCGGCAGCCTGCTTCCCTGCATCGCCGTCCATTCCGCCATCAACACGCTCGGCACCTTCGCCAATGACGCGGACCTTGCCGCAAAAACGCACCTGCTCCATCTCGCCGCTCTGATCGCCATCACCGTGGCCTACACCCTGCTCCTGACCAAAACGCTGCCGGAAAAGCAGCCGAAATAAGGAGATCTGCTGCCGCTGTTTGACCAGACACGCATGCTTTCCCTTGAAAAGAGCCTTCCCTTCCGATATAATGGAACCAGATCCGGAAGGCCCGGCAGCAAAGCGGGAGGGGAACATCATGCCAAAGCCAAAATGGAACCTGAACACCATCTATATATCTGAGCGGCTGCAGGAGAGCCTGCGGCCGATCTCCCGCTGTGCTCTGACCACCCTGGTGGCGCCCATGGGCTACGGAAAGACCACGGCGGTGGAATGGTATCTGGCAGAACGAGCCAAGGCCGAAGCGCCGGCCGTGATCCGGATCAGTGTTTATTCCGGCAATCTGGCCATCTTCTGGAAAAGCGCGCAGGACGCCTTTGCCAGGGCGGGGTTTGATCTTCTGCAGGACTATGTCTGCCCCACGGACGAGGCCAGCGGCGGTCTGCTGATCGAGGATCTTTGCCATGCGCTGGCGGGACCGCGCCCCTGCTATATCTTCATAGACGACTTTCACCTGCTGACAGACCGGCGCGCCCCGAAATTTCTCAGCGCCCTGGCAGGACGGCTGCCTGCCAACGCGCACCTGATCGTTGCCAGCCGGGATCTTTTTCTGCCGGCGGCGGAGCTCGTCCGGCTGGGCGGAAGGGTCTATCAGATCGGCACGGAGCAGCTCCGGCTGAATCACACGGAGCTTGCCATCTATACAAACCGCTGCGGCACGGCCCTTTCCGACCAGCAGATCGAGACGCTGCTGTATTACAGCGAGGGATGGTTTTCCGCGGTCTATCTGAATCTTCGGATGTTTTATGAGCACGGCGCGCTGCCTGACCGCAATTCCGATATTTCCGCCATCTTTACCGCCGCCATGATCGACCCCCTCCCTGAAAAGCAGCGGGAGTTTCTGACCGTTATGGGGCTTGCCGACGAGTTCACCGTGGAAATGGCCCGGTTCGTCATGGAGGACGACCGCGCGGAAGCGCTGCTGGATGCGCTGACCGGACAAAACGCCTTTGTCAAGCGTCTGCCGGACGGCACGACCTATCGCTTTCACCACATGATGAAGGAATGTGCGCTCCGCGCATTCCAAAAGCTTCCGGAGGCCCGCCAGGCGGCTTATCGGGAGCGCTTCGGCGCATGGTATGAGGCGCATCGGCAGCATCTCCACGCCATCGCCGCCTACCGGGCGGCCGGGAATTATGACGCGCTGCTCCGGGTGGTGCAGGAGGACGCCGGCATTCTGCTTTCCTCTCTGGATCCGGTCTCCGTGCTGGAGGCGCTGGAGCAGTGTCCGCCGGAAACGCTGAAGGCCCATCCCTTTGCCCTTCTGGTGCTGATGCGCAGCATGTTCAACTGGCGGTGCATTCCAAAAATGCTGGAGCTGAAGGCGCTTTTGCTGGCCGCCATCGATGAAAGCCCGCAGCTCTCTCCCCGGCAGCGGGGCGATCTGCTGGGCGAATGCGACCTGATCCTGAGCTTTCTCTGCTACAACGACATCCGCGCCATGAGCCGTCTGCACCGC
>DHMK01000042.1:0-5922 GCA_002405755.1 Clostridiales bacterium UBA4644 | reverse complement strand
GCCGTCTGCACCGCAGCGCCAGCGCCCAGATGTCCCGTCCCGCCATCAGCATCCGCAGCAGCGGCGGCTGGACCTTCGGCTCGCCCTCTGTCCTGATGATGTTTTACCGGGGGCCGGGAGAGCTGGAGGGCGAGCTGGCCGAGATGGACGAATGTATGCCCCATTATTATAAGATCACCAACAACCACGGCCAGGGCGCGGAGACGCTCATGCGGGCAGAGGCGCTGTTTTGCCAGGGCCGCTTTACCGACGCCCACCTTATGCTGGAGCGGGCCTATGCCCAGATCCGGGACAATGGGCAGGAAAACATGGCGCTGTGCTGCGACTTTCTGGCGCGGCGGCTTTCGCTGTTTGTGGATCTCCGGCTGCGATGCACGCCGGAGGAGCGCCGCCGCGCGCTGCTGCAGCACCACAATGCGGCGTGGCTGAATATCTGGAATGCGGCCGACGCCTATGCTCACGCCCTGCGGGGCCAGCCGGACCGGATCCCCGGGATCTTCGCGCAGCATCGGCTCTCCACGGTGAATTTCCTTGCGCCGGGCAAGCCCATGATCGAAATGATCGAAAATCAGGTCTATCTCGCCCAGGGCGACTATGCCCGGGTCATCGGCCGCAGCGAGGGGCTGCTGGCCGTCTGCGCTGAGATGCACTACGCGCTGGTGGGCCTGCACGTCCGCATTCAGACGGCGGCGGCCTATGAGATGCTGGGCAAGCACCGGGAGGCGCGGACGCTGCTGGAGCAGGCCCTGACCGAGGCCGCGCCGGACGGCCTTACGATCCCCTTTGCGGAGAACCTCCGCTTTCTCCGTCCCCTGCTGGAGGAGCGGCCGCAAGCAGGGCTGACGGAGCAGATCCTTGCCCTTGGCGAAGCGGCGGAGCGCCGTATGGCGAAAGCCGGACGGCCGGCGGCGCTTTCCGGGCTGACAGCGCGGGAATATGAGATCGTGGAGCTGATGGCGCAGCGCATGAGCAACCGGGAGATCGCGGAACGGCTCTACCTTTCCGAGGGCAGCGTCCGGCAGTATATCAATCAGATCTACGGAAAGCTCCAGCTGGAGGGCGAGCCGAGAGCAAAGCGAAAACTGCTTCTGTCCCTGCTGGCGGCAAATACCTAACAACTTGTGAATGGTTCTTTTTTCCGATCCACTGTACAATGACGGTACAGTGGATCTTTTTATGCTTGGAAAAGGAGGTGTGCGTTTGGACCGGAAATACATTGAAGCGGTCAAGCCGCTGGCCGGCCATGTTTTGCAGGTGGATTTCGTTTCCGGCAGCCGTCTGCTTCTGGACATGAGACCGTATCTGGATAAGTTCCGCTTCCGGTCTCTTTCCGACCCGCAGGTATGGAACAGCGCCGTTACCAACGGCATTTTTGTCCGCTTCGGCAATGTGGAGATGAGCCACGACGAGCTTTTATCCATGGCGGAGCAGGAGCACGAAACCTGATCATTTTAGAAAAAGGAGGAGCGATCATGAAGCTCTGGAAACATTCTTTGTCTCTGCTGCTGGCGCTGGCGCTTTGTCTGTGCCTTTCCGCCTGCGGCGGCGACGTTGACAGCGGCGAGACCGTCGACGCCCCGGATTCTCTGGAAGGGCTGGTGAAGGACCCGCAGCTTATGGCGGATCTGGATGCTTACGGCGGCGTCTGGACGGGCGAGGACGGCGGCACGATGACGGTGGAGCCGTCTGAGGATGGCGACGAGGTGCGCTTTGCCCTGTATGACGCTGCAGGCGATGTGACGGCCAGCGGCTTTATCCAGTCTGTCCCGGAGTACGGCTGCGATTATTTCTATAACGAGCACGACGGTGTGGCTTACCGCAGCTGGTCTGACGAGGACGGCGGCCTGCATGCGGCGTCTCTGGGCGCCTTTGCGAAGGTCAGCGGCGACCTTCCGGGGGAGAACGTCGGCGACAGCGACTTTACGGCTCTGGCAGGCGTCTGGTATCTGGATGGAGACGCCGGCGCGCCCAGCGTCCTTGAGCTCGACGAGGCCGGCGGCTGGACGCTTTATGAGCGCGCAGACGGCGACGGCGATCTTGCGGCGGTGGACAGCGGCGTCCTCAGCCCGGATCCGGACGCTGCGGACCGGTATTATGCCCGCTCCACGGTGTTTGACGATACGGTCTATGACATGACCGTGGCGGAGGAAAACACGCTGTACTGGGGCGGCGAATACGATTGCTACATGAGAGCGGCGTAACCGGCCAGCGCAAAAAGGAGGATCAGCATGAAAAAACGACGGTATTTTCTCATATGCCTTGCGCTGGCGCTGTGTCTTATCTGTGCGGCCTGCGGCGGCGCAGAGGACATTGCCGACCCCAACGAGGGCCGGGGCGACCGGATCGAGGACCTGCCCGATCCGCCGGAGGATGAGACGGGCGGCGCGATCTATGCCATTGCCCCCGATGCCCCGGCGGGCATCTATCTGCCTACGGATCCCTCCGGAGAATGGGTGTATCTGGAGCTTTTTGCCGATGGTACCTGGACGCTTTTCGGTGAAAACGCCGACATCAGCGGCTGGATCGGCTACGACACGGAATATCAGGCGGCCTATGCTTATGAGGACAGCGGCGGCAGCAGCCTTTTCACCGAGGAGGACGACGGAACGCTGTATTTCGCGGCCTACGGCTCCTTTTATTTCAGCGATGACGATGACGATGCGCTGTGGGACGCGGACGATGGCCGCGGCGACCTCCCGGACAATGGTCGGGACGGCCTTACGGAGGACGACGAGACGGATCTGCCCGATCCTTCCTATGAAAGCGGCGGCCAGAACGAGACGGACGACCCCTATTACAGCTGGAACTCCGAGCTTTATCAGCGGAATGTTTCGGAGTTTGCGGGCGTCTGGTATTATGAGGGCGATCTTTCTGCGGAGACCTATATCGTCATCGACGATTCCGGCAGCTGGAGCTATTATCAGCGCGCCCCCGGCGCGGAGCCGGCGGAAATGGACCACGGGACCTTCAGCTATTCCACCGATGAGGCGAGCATCTATTATGCAGATTCCACCGTGTATGCGGGCGTGTCGTACCGGGTCTTTGAGTTTGATACGGACACCCTGATCTGGGACGATATCGGGGCCTATTATCTGATGGAGTGACAGAAAGAGAGGATGACCATGATGAATCATTTGAAGCGGGGCCTGGTGTTTCTGCTGGCTGCCACACTCTGCCTGAGCCTTGGGGCCTGCGGGTCGGATCCGGAGCTCACCGGCGACGACTGGCGGGTCAGCGGCGTGGTGGCGGCCAGCGGCACCATCACCCACGACGGCGAGAGCGTGGATGTGCTGGTGACGGTGAGCGAGAGCAGCGCGGCCTTTTACCGGGATCTGCCGGAACAGATCCTGTTTGACAGCGTGGCCTTCCCCATGCAGATCCCCGATGCGGAGCAGGCCTTCAACGCCATCTCCTTCGAAGACCTCAGCGGCGACGGCGAGAGCGACGTGCTGGTGAGCTTCATCCACGAAAACAACGATCTGACGGAGCTGATCTGGATCTGGGATCCGGTGCAGCGCTATGTCTTCCGGGAGGATCTGTCCACGGTGTCTATCGAGGAGGAGGGCCGGGGCGATCTGATCGAGCCGGAGGTGCCGGAGGTGCCGGAGGATTATGTGGGCCTTTGGGAATATCAGGGCGAAAACCTCTGGCTCCGGATCCGCGACGACGCCACCTGGGAATTTGTCAACGAGCAGGACGAGGTCCTGGACTATGGGACCCTCTGGGCCGACGAGACCGGCGTGACCCTTCATTTTGACGGCAGCGGCGATGTGCTGCAGCTGGACCGGACGGTCAGCGGCGACCTGATGGACATTGCCAACGGCGGCGCGCTCTTTCCGGTGGAGGGGATCCAGTCCAGCGAGCCCTATTTCTCCCGCAATGGGCTGGAGATCAATGCACAGGCAGACGCGGGCACCTATCTGCTGCCGAACGGCGTCTGCACCTATTCCGGTCTGGGCGACGGCTACCGGCTGAATGATTGCTATTGGGAGATCGTCAAAAACGGCGACTATACCCACGACGGCATCCGGGAGCTGCATTTCGACGCCATCTGCTATCTTCCGGAGGAAGCCGTCCTGGGCGTGGGGCAGATCTTCAATGTGGTCTCCGGCGAGCTGTATGACGCCTATACCGGCATGTGGCTCACCACGGCCTCGGCCTATGACAACAGCAGCCGCGGCGACAACTATTATCTCCACACCGTCAGCTGGCAGGGAAACAGCTATCTGATCGAGTTTGCCTATTCCACGGAGTGGCGCTCCGACGTGGGCGACTGGGGGCTGGTCCTTACCAAGAGCTACGCCGTCTATGTGCCGGCGGATTATGACGGTCTGATCTTTGCCGGCGAGGCCCAGCCGGACAATTATCGGGACTGCGCAAAGAGGATGCAGCTGGACAGCATCTCCCCTGAGGGAGCCGTTTTGGAGCTTGACACGCTGGATCCCTACAGCAGCCTGTATTTCGATCTGTGTGACTGAGCCGGAAGACAGCGCGGCACTTTTGAAAAGGGGATCGATGCTTATGAAGGAAAAGCAGACTTTGACGAAGGAACAGCTGACGGCAGCCCTGGGCAAGCATCGCGCGCTGAGCGTGGTCTTCAAGATCCTGACCTGCGCCGCAGGTCTTGGAACGATCCTGCTCTTCAGCGGAGACAGCACGCCGCTGGCCTTTGCCTGTCTGGTGCTCACATTCGTATTTGGCTATCAGATGGGCAAGCACGGACAGGCCGTGAAAACGCTGCTGAGCGATCATATCGTCAGCGACGCGCTCCGCGAGGTATTGGAGGAGGTGGAATATACCCCCTCCCGCGGCATTCCCAGCGAGCTGGTGGAGGCTGCGGGCATGGTGTTCCCCTTCGAATATAACGGCAGCAGGGGCAGCGACTATATCCGGGGCGTCTATCACGGGCGGAAGGTGGCGCTCAGCAACATTACGCTTTATCAAACGGAAAGCTTCTACAGCGAGGAGCGCAGCGCCTGGGAGGAACGGAAGGAAAAGAAATTTCAGGGACAGTGGCTGGTGTGTGATCTGGGCAATGCGCTTTCCGGACCGGTGCGTCTTTCCGAAAGCACAAGCGCCCTGCGCCGGCAGCACAAAAACGACAGTGTGGAGGCGGAAAGCGCAGCCTTTCATGGGCGGTTTCTCGTCACCGCCGCCAGCCCGCAGGAGGCAAAAAGCCTGCTCACGCCCCGCATGATGTCGTCGATCCTTGCCGCGGCGGACCGGAGCAGCGGCAAGGTCTATCTGGCTTTTCTTCCCGACGGCAGGCTGCACGTGGCTGTCAACAGCGGGCGGGATCTTCTGGAACTTGGCGCGGGCAAGGCAGACCCGCCGCGCCTGCGGCAGCGGTTTCTTGACGAGCTGCATTGGTTTACGGATCTCATCGACGCCCTCCTGCCGGAGGATGCGCCTTACCGGGAAGCTGCAGACGCTGCGGCTCCCGCAGCACAGGAATAAAGGAGGAACGAGCTATGGAGCATATACAGAAGCAAATGAGCGACGCGGAGCTGTCAAAAAAGCTGGGAAGCTATCAGAAAACGGAGAGCATCGGGATCCTGTTGGGGGTCCTTCTGGTGATCGCAGGGTGCATCTCGATGTTCATCCAGCGGAATGTCATTCTGGTCTGTGCGCTGGTCTTTCCCGGCGTAGCGCTGTTTCTGCTGGTGGCAAAGCCCGCCCAGAACAAGAAAAAAGCCCTGCTGCAGCAGCAGCTGGGCGGCTATTTCCGCGAGGAGCTGACAAAAGCCTTTGGCCCGGAGCCGGAAACGCCGGAGCTGCCCATCGACTGGGCGTACCTGGAGGCGGCAAAGCTGTCGACGGTCGCCTTTACGGAGTGTACCGTGACGGACTTTCACGAGGGCAAGTACAAGGGGCTGCAGTTCTCTGCGGCCAATGTGGAGCTGCGCCGCACCGTGGAGGAAA
>DHMK01000006.1:14822-16200 GCA_002405755.1 Clostridiales bacterium UBA4644 | reverse complement strand
CCGTTGTCGATCAGGGCGTCCACAGCCTCCTGCAGCATGCGCTTCTCGTTGCGGACGATAATGTCCGGCGCACCCAGCTCCAGCAGGCGCTTCAGACGGTTATTGCGGTTGATGACCCTGCGGTACAGGTCATTCAGATCGGAGGTGGCGAAGCGTCCGCCATCCAGCTGGACCATTGGACGCAGCTCGGGCGGCAGAACGGGCACCACGCTCATGACCATCCACTCGGGGCGATTGCCGGAGGCGCGGAAAGCCTCCACCACCTCCAGGCGCTTGCTGATGCGCATCCGCTTCTGGCCGTTGGAGTCCTTCAGCTCGGCCCGCAGCTCTTCGGAAAGCGCGTCCAGATCGATCTCGGCCAGCAGCTTCTGGATGGCCTCGGCGCCCATTTCCGCATTGAAATCGTCTTCATATTTTTCCCGATAATCCTGATATTCCCGCTCGGAAAGTATCTGCTTCTTGATCAGGGGCGTATCGCCGGGATCCACCACGATATAGCTGGCAAAGTACAGGACCTTTTCCAGCAGGCGGGGAGACATATCCAGCATCAGGCCCATGCGGGAGGGGATCCCCTTGAAGTACCAGATGTGGGACACGGGAGCGGCCAGCTCAATGTGGCCCATGCGCTCCCGGCGCACCTTGGACTTGGTCACCTCAACGCCGCAGCGGTCGCAGATCTTGCCCTTGAAGCGGACCTTCTTATACTTGCCGCAGTGGCACTCCCAGTCCTTGGTGGGCCCGAAGATGCGTTCGCAGTAGAGGCCGTCCCGCTCGGGCTTCAGCGTTCTATAGTTGATGGTCTCCGGCTTTTTCACCTCGCCGTAGGACCATTCCTTCATCTGTTCGGGAGAAGCCAAACCAATTTTGATCGCCGCGAAAGTCATATCAGCCATTCTTTTCTTCTCCTCTCTTATTCATCGTCAGACAGATCGTCGCCCAGCTCTTCCGCCACGACCTTATCGAAGTCGAAATCATCGGCCTCTTCGTCCAGCTCGCCTTCGCCGGCGGTCTCCGCCTCGCCGTTTTCGTTTTCAATGCCGTAGCCGGCGTTTTCAAACTCGCGGTCGGAGCCGTAGGAATCCTCCCGGAGGATCTTCTCGTAGCTGGTGTCTTCATCGTCGTCGGTGACCAGCGTGATCTCCTCCATATTCTTATCCAGCACGCGGATATCCAGGCCCAGAGACTGAAGCTCCTTCACCAGGACCTTGAAGGATTCCGGCACGCCGGGCTTGGGCACGTTGTGGCCCTTGACGATGGCCTCATAGGTCTTGACGCGGCCCACGATATCATCGGACTTGACCGTCAGGATCTCCTGCAGGGTGTAGGCTGCGCCATAAGCCTCCAGGGCCCAGACCTCCATCTCGCCGAAGCGCTGGCC
>DHMK01000006.1:13940-14746 GCA_002405755.1 Clostridiales bacterium UBA4644 | reverse complement strand
ACCAGGGAGTAGGGGCCGGTGGAGCGGGCGTGGATCTTATCATCCACCAGATGGTGCAGCTTCAGATAATACATGACGCCCACGGTGACGGGGTTGTCGAAGGGCATGCCGGTGCGTCCGTCATAGAGGATGGCCTTGCCGTCCACGATGCGCAGCTTATCGCTGCGGCGCAGCGTCTCCCGATAATTGAAGTCGGCCTTTTCCTCCGCCGTCAGCGGGCGGTAGAGCTTGCCGCCATCGGGATCCACGATCTCTTCAAAAAGCTCCTTCTTGACGATGTTGGGATCCCGGTTCTCGTCCCGCAGCAGTGCACGGTAGAGGCCTGCTTCCTTCAGCAGGTTGGAGATATCGTCTTCCTTGGCGCCGTCAAAGACGGGGGTAGCCACATGGATGCCCAGCGCCCGGGCGGCATAGCCCAGGTGGACCTCCAGCACCTGTCCGATATTCATACGGGAGGGCACGCCCAACGGATTGAGCACGATGTCCAGCGGACGGCCATCGGGCAGGAAGGGCATATCCTCCTGGGGCAGAATGCGGGACACGACACCCTTATTGCCGTGGCGGCCGGCCATCTTGTCGCCCACGCTGATCTTGCGCTTCTGGGCGATATAGCAGCAGACCTTCATGTTAACGCCGGGGGTCAACTCGTCGCCGTTGGGCCGGCAGAAGACCTTTACATCTACGATGGTGCCGGCTTCGCCGTGGGGCACGCGCAGCGAGGTATCCCGGACCTCCCGGGCCTTTTCGCCGAAGATAGCCCGCAGCAGACGCTCCTCCGCGGTCAGCTCGGTCTCGCCCTTGGGCGT
>DHMK01000006.1:203-13899 GCA_002405755.1 Clostridiales bacterium UBA4644 | reverse complement strand
TCGCCCTTGGGCGTGACCTTGCCCACCAGGATATCGCCGGAGCGCACCTCCGCGCCGATGCGGATGATACCGCGCTCATCCAGATCCCGCAGGGCGTCCTCGCCCACATTGGGGATGTCGCGGGTGATCTCCTCGGGACCAAGCTTGGTGTCGCGGGCTTCCATCTCATACTCCTCCACATGGAGCGAGGTGTAGATATCCTCCCGGACCAGACGCTCGTTGAGCAGGACGGCGTCTTCGTAGTTATAGCCCTCCCAGGTCATAAAGCCGATGAGCGCGTTTTTGCCCAGAGAGATCTCGCCCTGGCTGGTAGAAGCGCCGTCGGCGATCACATCGCCCTTTTCCACCCGCTCGCCCACGTTCACGATGGGACGCTGATTGACGCAGGTGCCCTGGTTGGAGCGGAGGAACTTGATGAGCTTGACGGTCTGCTCGCCCAGGTGATCGTATTTGATGGTGACGGAATCGGCAGCGACGCGGGTGACCACGCCGGAATCCTTGGCCAGCGGCACGGTGCCGGAGTCTACGGCGGCCTTATATTCGATGCCGGTGGCCACCAGGGGCGCTTCGGTCATCATCAGCGGCACGGCCTGCCGCTGCATGTTGGAGCCCATCAGGGCGCGGTTGGCATCGTCGTTTTCCAGGAAGGGGATCATGGCGGTGGCCACAGACACCATCATCTTGGGCGAAACGTCGATCAGATCCACCCGGTCCCGGTCCACCTCGATGATCTCGGAACGGTGCCGGCAGGTGACGCGGCTGTTTTTGATGCGGCGCTCCTCGTCCAGCAGCTCGTTGGCCTGGGCGATGATGTATTGATCCTCCACATCGGCGGTCATATAGCGGACCTCGTCGGTGACGCGGCCGGTGGCCTTGTCGATGACCCGATAGGGCGCTTCGATAAAGCCGTAATCGTTGATCTTTGCATAGGTGGCCAAATAGGAGATCAGGCCGATGTTGGGGCCTTCAGGCGTCTCGATGGGGCATAGGCGGCCATAATGACTGTAGTGCACGTCGCGGACCTCGAAGCTGGCCCGGTCGCGGGACAGACCGCCGGGACCCAGAGCAGACATACGGCGCTTATGGGTCAGCTCCGCCAGAGGATTGGTCTGATCCATGAACTGGCTCAGGGGGGAGGAGCCGAAGAATTCCTTGATGGCGGCGGTAACGGGGCGGATATTGATCAGGCTCTGGGGCGTGACGATATCCAGATCCTGAATGGTCATGCGCTCGCGGATCACGCGCTCCATCCGGGAGAAGCCGATGCGGAACTGATTCTGCAGCAGCTCGCCCACGGAACGCAGACGGCGGTTGCCCAGATGGTCGATATCATCCGCCGTGCCCACGCCGTGGACCAGGCAGCACATATAGTTGATGGAGGCCAGGATATCGTCCACCGTCACATGATTGGGGATCAGGTCGGCGGCATTATCCCGGATGGCGTCCAGCAGCTCGTCGCCGGAATACTGCTCCATCAGGCGCTGCAGCACGGGGAAGCTCACATGCTCATGGATGCCCAGGGCCTTTTCGTCGCAGTCCACAAAATCGTGGAGCCAGACCATCTTGTTGGAGAAGGCCTTGATCTCGCGGCCATCAACCTCCAGCCAGACCTCGGAAACGCCCAGCTTTTCGATCTGGGCGGCCCGCTCCCGGGAGAGCGTCTCCCCTGCTTCGGCAATGACCTCGCCGGTAAGGGGATCGGCCACAGGCCGGGACAGGCGATGGCCCGCGATCCGGGTGCCCAGCGCCAGCTTTTTATTAAATTTGTAGCGGCCCACCGCAGAAAGATCGTAGCGCTTGGGGTCGAAGAACAGATTGTGCAGCATGGTCTGAGCAGAATCCACCGTGGGAGGCTCGCCGGGACGCAGCCGCTTATAGATCTCGATGAGGGCCTCCTCCCGGTTGTGGGCGGCGGTATCCTTCTCGATGGTGGCCAGAATGCGCTCATCGTCGCCGAAAAGCTCCCGGATCTCCGCATCGGTCTGAACGCCCAGCGCACGGATCAGAGAGGTGACGGGCAGCTTGCGGTTTTTGTCGATGCGGACATAGAAGATATCGTTGACGTCCGTCTCATATTCCAGCCAGGCGCCGCGGTAAGGGATCACGGTGCAGGTATGGCAGGTCTTTTCCGGACGGTCGTTGTTCAGGCCGTAATAGATGCCCGGGGAACGGACGATCTGAGAGACGATGACGCGCTCTGCGCCGTTGATGATAAAGGTGCCGCTGTCGGTCATGAGCTGGAAGTCGCCCATGAAGATCTCCTGCTCCTTGATCTCCTCCGTCTCCTTGTTGCGCAGCCGGATGCGGACCTTCAGCGGGGCAGCATAGGTGGCATCCCGCTCCTTGCACTCGATGATGCTGTATTTCGGGGTGTTTTCCAGTGTGTAATCCAGGAAAGTCAGCTCCAGATTGCCGGTATAGTCCGTAATGGCGCCCACGTCCTTGAAGACGGCGCGCAGCCCCTCGTCCAGAAACCACTGATAGGATTTTTTCTGGACTTCAATGAGGTTTGGCATCTCCAGGACTTCATCCGTCCGGGAAAAGCTCTTGCGGATCTTCTTACCGCAGCGAAGGTCTTTCATCGGTTGCCTCACTCCATTTCTTTATTTTGGAACATCCGGTTTGTGATACGCCCGGATAAGTTGTTCGTTTCGCAGCATTTGCTCTTGCCTTTTGCCGCAAAGTGCGCTATACTGAGTTTGCAAAAGAGCGCACTGTACCCATGCTGGTACAGTTTTTTATTTTACCATGCCAATTCAGCGAAGTCAACGATTTTTTGCTGAAATTTTCGTAATATCTTCCGATATTTTCCCATAGTCAAGCCTTTTTCCTTTTTCTTTTTTATTTTTTCGCTTATTATCGCTTTTTTCGAACGAATACGCCTTTGAACGGATATCGGAATGATCTGCACAAAGGACTGGCGCTGCGGGCAGAAGGGTGCTATAATAGCCTTGCTTTTATGAAATTCCGAAAGAAACTCCTTCTTCTCACTGCGCCTGCCGGCGGGTCGTTTGCCGGCAGGCGTTTTGCTTTGAAGCCATAGAAAGGGGCTGTCCCATCATGCAGACAGATCACTTCATCGGCATTGACATTGGCTCCACCTGCGCCAAGGCCGTGGTATTGCGCCGGGACGGCGGACTTTTGCTGCGGCAGGTCCTGCCCACCGGCTGGAGCAGCGTCGACACGGCGGAAGCCCTCCGGCAGCTGCTGGCAGAGGCCGGCTATCCCGCCTGTGAGACCAACTGCGTGGCCACCGGCTATGGGCGGGTCGCCGTTCCCTACGCGGGCAGAGCCGTCACAGAGATCACCTGCCACGCCCGAGGGGCCTGCTTTCTGCAGCAGACCGACCAGCTCCTGGTCATCGACATCGGCGGGCAGGACACCAAGATCATCGGCATCCGGGACGGGGCCGTCTGCGACTTTCTCATGAACGACAAATGCTCCGCCGGCACGGGGCGGTTTCTGGAGATCATGGCGGCCCGGCTGGCGCTCCGGCCCGAGGAGCTTTGCGCGCTGGCCCGCCGGGGCAGCGGCGTTTCCATCAGCTCGCTCTGCACGGTGTTCGCCGAATCCGAGGTGGTGAGCCTCATCGGTCGGGGCGAGCCCCGGGAGAACATCGCCTTCGGCGTGGTGGATTCCATTGTGAAAAAGGTGGCCTCCCAGCGGCAGAAGCTGGGCGGACAGTTTGCCGCCGTCTGCCTGACGGGCGGACTGTGTCAGTGCGACTATCTGCCGCAGGCCCTTTCCGCCGCCATCGGCCAGCCCTTGCTGACCCATCCCAACGGCCGCTTCGCCGGTGCCATCGGCGCGGCGCTGTGCGCTGCGCAGCTGCGCTGACCGCATCTTTCATTATTTTTTCAAAAGAAATCCCCGCTGTATGACGAAGCGTACAGCGGGGCTGCTTTATTTTTGTGTCAGGCCCGGATCGGCGCAAGCCTTACGCCGCTGCCCGGCGTGATGCTGCCCAGCACCACAGGCATGGCCGCGCCGGTGGCAGAGGGCAGGTTGCCCGGCCTGCCGCAAAGCGTCTCATAGCCCAGCACCGCGAAGGCCACGGCCTCCTTGCTGTCGCCCGGCAGACCGGCGTCCTCCGTCCGGCCCACGAAGCTGTGAGGCAGCTCCGCCGCCAATCGCTGCCGCAGGGCGGGATTGCGCGCTCCGCCGCCGCAGAGCAGCACCTCCCGGGGCGTCTCTGGCAAAAAGCGCCGATAGGCGTCGGCAATGCTGCGGGCGGTAAAGGCGGTCAGCGTGGCAAGGATATCCTCCGGAGAAAGGGCCTGCATCTCTTCCAGATACCGGGCGCAGCGCTGCACGCCAAACAGCTCCCGACCGGTGGATTTGGGCGGGCAGAGGGCAAAATATGGCTCCTCCCCCATCCATTTTTCCACCAGCGGTTCATGAACGCGGCCCGCCAGCGCCAGCCTTCCGTCCAGATCGCAGCGGAGCCGGCCCTGGGTGAGCACCTCGGCGGCCCGGTCCAGCAGCATATTGCCCGGACCCGTGTCAAAGCCCAGCTGCGGCCCCCTTCCGCCGGCAGGCAGCCAGGAAACATTGCCGATGCCGCCGATATTCTGCACGGCGCGGCTTTTTTCCGGGTGGGTCAGCAAAAGCGCATCCACAAAGGGTACCAGCGGCGCGCCCTGCCCGCCCGCCGCCATATCCCGGCTGCGGAAGTCGGAGACCACCGTGATGCCCGTGCGCTGGGCGATGACCGCCGGGCTGCCCAGCTGCAGCGTGGAGGGGACGCCCAAGCCGCTCCCCGGCGGGATGTGCCAGACGGTCTGGCCGTGGGAGCCGATAAAGTCCACCTGCTCCGGCGAAAGGCCAGCGGCAGCTGCCGCCTCCAGCGCAGCGGAGGCGAAGGCCTCTCCCAGCATAAAGTTCAGCTGACACAGCCGGTCCACCGTCGCTGTCTCCGGCCGGAAGGCCCGGAAGATCTCCTCCCGCAGGGCAGGCTCCAGCCCGTGGGTCGTAAAGCGCAGCAGCTGCCAGCGCAGCATGGGCGGCGCGCCCTCCAGCCGGACGCAGGCGGCGTCGATGCTGTCGGCGCTGGTGCCGCACATCAGGCCGATGCCGATCATTTCACATCCGCGGCCCGGGTGCAGGTATCCGCATGATCCACGGCGGAGATCAGCTGCTCCACGATGCCCTTCCGGCGAGCGCCCAGCGTGCGGTTTTCCCGGCCGTTATAAACATCATTGGTCAAAAGAGCGAAGCACATCTCCCGCTCCGGATCGCACCAGGTGCAGGTCCCGGTAAAGCCCGTATGGCCGAAGCTGGGCCGGGACAGCGGGAAGGAATGGGCGTCGGTATCCAGAATGCGCAGCTGCCACATGATGCCCCGCCGGTCCCAGCGGTTCATCTGGCGGAAGCGGATCATGTCTCTCGCCACCGCCGGGGAGACCGGGCCGCCGGTCTTGCCCTGGATGGCTTCAAAATAGCTCTGGATCAGCCGGGCCACCTCCTGCGCCGTGGAAAAGACGCCTGCATGGCCCGCAACGCCGTCGAAGAAATAGGCGTTTTCATCGTGGACCAGCCCATGCATCCGGCAGCCCCGGTATTTGCAGATCTCGGTGGGCGCCGTGTTTTCCGGTTTTGCCCCCTGGCTCACCCGGCGATAGCCCGTATGCTCCAGCCCCAGCGGCCGGCACACCAGCTCCTCCACCAGCTCGTCCAGCGGCTTGCCGCAGCGGCGCTCCATGGCGACGCCCATGAGGATCAGGCCAAGATCGGTATAGAGCACCGTGTCGCCGGTGCGGTAAGCAAAGGGCATGGTGCAGATATAGTTTACGGCTTCCTCCGGCGTTTTGCAGCGCAGATGCAGCGGAGCCCAGCCCAGGCCGGAATTGTGCACCAGCACGTTGCGCCAGGTGACCACGCTGCCGTCGCAATGACCCAGCAGCTCGTCCGGCTGGTCCTGCAGCAGCGCGTTGGCGCTGGCGCGGATCTCCTTCTCCCCCGCGAAGGCGGGGAAGCTCTTACAGAGGGGCTCGTCCAGATCAAAAACGCCCTGTCCGCAGAGGGCCATGAAGGCCGTTCCGGCAAAAAGCTTGCTCAGCGATGCGATATCGTAGCAGGTGTCCTTCCGGGCAGGCAGCCCGGAGATGGGATCGGGGCAGCCATAGGCCTCCTCCTTCACCAGCTGATCATGATGAAACACGCAGAGCGTTGCGGAGGGAAAGCAGCCCTCATCGATGAGTCCCTGAATATGCTTGTCCAAAGCAGAAAAATCCGGCATGATAAAGCTTCCTTTCTGAATGCTGAAATAAACAGGATGGGTCAATCATAGCAGATTTTTGCAGAAACATCAACGCCGTTTGCGCAGGAAAACGCAAAAACACCCTTACGAGACCGTAAGGGTGCTGTTTGGTGCGGATGAAGGGACTTGAACCCCCATGAAATTGCTTTCACATGGACCTGAACCATGCGCGTCTGCCAATTCCGCCACATCCGCGACTGCAAGAGCTATCTTACATCAGCCGAGGGGAAAAGTCAAGTGTTTTTTCCGAAAAAGCCCAAAAAAGCGGGAAAAATAATTTTTCAAAACCCATTGACAATTGCGGCAATGGATTGTATACTAAAATCGTAAACAAAAGAGGAGGCTTTCCAATGCGCATCACCCACGAGGCTGATTATGCGGTCCGTATCGTCTACACGCTCATGCAGGCAGAGCAGCCGCCCGTTGCGGCCAGCAGGCTGGCGGAGCAGTCCGGCGTAACGCTGCGCTTTACGCTGAAGATCCTGCGGAAGCTGGCCGGCTCCGGCATCGTCTGCGCCCAGAAGGGAGCCAGCGGCGGCTATTCCCTGGCCATGGATCCCCCGGATATTTCTCTGGGCCTCATCATCGAGAGCATCGACGGACCCTTTGAGCTGAACCACTGTCTCAACGAGGAATACGACTGTACCCGGGTGAAGGACAAGCGCGTCTGTCAGTTCCATTGCATTTTCGACGAGCTGAACGCAAAGCTCAAAAAGGAGCTTTACGATATCAAAATGGATTCATTCAAAAAATAACATTGGAGGTAACAATTATGAAGAAATGGGTATGTCCTGTGTGCGGTTATGTTCATGAAGGCGAGCAGCCCCCGGAGAAGTGTCCTCAGTGCGGCGCCCCCGGCTCCAAGTTTATCGAGCAGAAGGCTGACATGGCCTGGGCCGCGGAGCATGTGGTAGGCGTTGGTCACCAGTTCGGCGCGGATGTCCCCGCCGAGGTCCAGCAGGAGATCATCGATGGTCTGCGCGCCAATTTCCGGGGCGAATGCACCGAGGTGGGTATGTATCTGGCCATGGCCCGCGTGGCTCATCGGGAGGGCTACCCCGAGATCGGCCTGTATTGGGAAAAGGCCGCCCATGAGGAAGCGGAGCACGCTGCCAAGTTTGCCGAGCTTCTGGGCGAGGTGATCACCGATTCCACCAAGAAGAACCTGGAGCTGCGCGTGGAGGCCGAAAACGGCGCCACCGCCGGCAAGACCGATCTGGCCAAGCTCTGCAAGAAATATAATCTGGACGCCCTGCACGATACCATCCATGAGATGGCCCGCGACGAAGCCCGTCACGGCAAGGCCTTCGCCGGCCTGCTGAAGCGGTATTTCGGTTAAGCGAAATTATCTTATAGCATCAAGGGAAGCGGCTTTTGCCGCTTCCCTTTTTCTGCTTCCCTTTTGCTGCAGCTGCGCGTTCCTTCAGCTCTTCGCCTGCGTTTTCTGCCGTTTCCATTTCAGGAGCAGCAGCGCCAGGACCCAGAGGGCCATGGCCGTCAGCGCGATCATGGAAAGATCCCGCGGCAGCGCGTAGCTGCTCCAGCGCTTTCCCTTCACCAGCAGCGTGGCCAGCAGCCAGCCCGCCGGCAGCGTCAGCCCCTGCAAAAATCGGTATCGCAGCGGCTTGATCGCAAGCGCCGCCAGCGTCAGCGCCGCCGCCAGGATCGCCGCGGCAGCGCCGTAATAATTCAGCGCCAGCCGGGGCAGCGCCCGTCCGCCAGCATCCGCCGCCGTTCCGTAAAGCAGCGCATCGTCCTGCCCATTGTTCTGGGCATAAAAAACGGTCATGCCCTCCTGCCGGGGCAGCGTGACGCTCTGACGCCCGGCCTGCGGCTCCCCGCCGTCCAGCAAAGTGGTCCAGGCCTCCAGCTGATAGACCGGCGCGCCGGTCTCATCTGTCCAGCCAGTGCAGGAAACATGATGCACCGCCGGAGAAAAAACGATGCACAGCGCATCCTCTGTCTCCGCAGCCTCCGGCGCAGCCTGTCCGAAGGAAAGATATTCCGGCGCAAACAGCCGGGAAAATACCGCCGCAGCCACAGCCAGCGCCGCCAGCACCGCCGCCAGCAGGCGGACATATTTTTCCCGCAGCAGCAGCTGCCGCAGGCGCTTCACCGGCAGCCCCGGCTCCCTTGGAATTCGTTGGGAAAGGCGCTCCCGCTCCGCCCGGCAGTCCGGGCATTCCTCCAGATGCTTCCGGACAAAGGCCGCGCTCTCCGGCCCGGCCAGCCCCTCCAGATAAAGTGGCAGCAGATCCCGCGTGATGGCACACTCCTGTTTCATGATGGCTCCAGCTCCTTCCGCAATTTTTCACGGGCACGGTAGAATGTGACGCAGGCCCAGTTTTCTGTCCGGCCAAAGAGCCGGCCGATCTCCCGGAAGCTCAGCTCGCCGTAGACCCGCCAGAGAAACACCTCCCGGTAAGGCTCCGGCAGGGCGTGCAGCGCCTGCCGCGCCCGGTCGGCCTCGCTGTGCTCGATCAGCTGCTCCTCCGGCCCCTTTTCCCGTGCGGGCAGCGTCAGCTCCTCCGCCGGCGCGCTTTGGTCCAGCCGCTTTTCCCTTCGTTTTTGGGAGATCCAGCGATTTTTTGCGATGCGCAGCAGCCAGGTCTCCAGAGCGCATTCGCCGCGAAAGCCCGGCAGACGCTCCATGGCCTGCAGAAAGGTCTCCGCCGCCAGCTCCTCCGCCTGCCCCGGGTCGCCGCAAAGCTTCACCAGCGATGCGTAGACCTGTCGGAAGCAGGCCTGATACAACTGCTCCATGGTGATCACATTCTCACCCCCTCGCCTATTAGACGCTTTTGCGCCGGAAATCTTACAAAAAATCGCAGAAAAAAGCGCGGAAGCTCCGCGCTTTTTTATTTTTCCGCTTCGTCGCCCCAGAGCTGCCGGGCCAGCGTCTGCAGCGCTTCCAGATCGGTAACGCAGTTCAGCACCTGCAGCAGCGCCTTTCCGCTGAGCCGCTGCGGCAGCTCCAACGCCTGCAGCAAAAGCGTCCGCCGGGCGGCGCTGTCCTTCCCGCCGGAAAGACCCAGGGCATAAAGCTCTGCCCTTGTGATCCCGCCATGGGCGCGGGGCGTTTTGTCCAGCGCGCCGCTTTTTCGGACGGCCTCCACGATGACCTCCTCCGGAACGCCCTCCACCCCCAGCTTGCCCTCTCTGGAGGCATGGGTCTTGCGCTTTTCCTTGCCGTAAAGATCGGGCAGATAGGCGTGGTAGACCGTGCCCTCGGAAAGGATCCCCCGCAGGAAATTGCGGATGACAAAGCCCGCGCCGTCCGGATCGGTGAAGATCAGCAGTCCCCGCTCCTTCGCCAGCCGCCGCAGCAGCGCCTGCTTTTCCGGCTGCTTAAAAATGCCAAAGCCCTCCGTGGTAAGGATCAGACCGTCAAAAATGCCGGAAAGCTTGATCTGATCATACTTTCCCTCCACCAGGATCACCGGCTCCAGCGGGGTCATTGCGCACCCTCCGCAAACCGCAGGAGCAGCAGCTCCAGTGTGCGCTGTCCGTCCGGCAGGCTGCTCTTCAGGGCCAGATCCGTTTCCAGACAGGCCAGCTGTGCCTGCCGCAGCTCCGCCAGGCCGCACCTCCGGGCGCTCTGGATCAGGCGGCGGGCAGGATAACTGGAGACGTAGCCCAGAAGCTTGGCCACCTCCGTTTCGCTTTTGCCGGCGCTGATGGCCAGCTTCGCTCCGTAGAGCCGCTGCATCTGCTTTGTGAGCACCGCCAGGATCATCACCGGCTCCTGCTTCAGGTCAAACAGATCCCGCAGGATCATCAGCGCCTTGCTGTGCTGCCGGGCCACGACGCTGTCCACCAGTTCAAAAACGGTGGCCTCCAGCACGCGGGAGCCCAGCGCATCGATATCCGACCGGCGGATGTTCTCCTCCCGGGTGCCGGCGGCGATCTTCTGGATCTCCGTCAGCAGATTCTCCATGGAGGCGCCGCAAAGGAACATCAGATATTCACATTCCGCCGGAGCGATGCGCTTGCCCAGCTGCTGAAAATGCCGCTGGATCCAGAGGATCAGGCTGGCGGCGGAGGACTGCTGAAACTCCACGGGACAGCCCGCCTGCTGCAGGAGCTTCCAGAGGTTCAGCCGCTTGTCCGGCTTGAACTCCAGCGCATCGTAATAAAACACCAGACAGAGATAATCCGGCAGATTGGCGATCAGCTGGGGCAGATATTCCTTCATCGGCCCCGCCGGCTGCATCAGGTTATAATCCCGGACGATCACCAGCTTGCGCTCCGACCCCATGGGGATGCTGTCCGCCGCGTCGGAAAGGGTCTGAACGGAGACCTGCTCTCCGTCCAGCAGGATCACATTAAACTCCGGAAAAGCCCCCTGACAGAGCTGCCGCAGCTCTCGGAGATAATGCCGCTTCAGATAGCCCTCTTCCCCGTAAAAAAGATAGAGCCGCCCCGGCGCACCGGCCGCAAGCTCGCTTTTCAGCCGCTTCAGTCCCTCTGCGCCATCGGAAGTTTTTTTCGTCGCCATGGAATCACCTCATATAAGAAATGGACGCGCCGTTGTTCCCCACCTTTTGGAGGGAAACACCGCAGCACTTTTCCGGCAGGTCGCCGCCGTAGCTGCCGGTGATGCAGAAGATCTGCCTTGGCTGCGCCGCGGCAAACAGGCGGTAAAGCACCCGGAAGTCCTGGGCCTGTCCGCCGTCCAGGATCAGGACCTCGGCCCGGCAGTCCTGCTGCTGCAGGATCTCCAGCAGCGGTTTTTTCTTCAGTCCGGCGGCCAGAAGCACGGAGCTTCGCTGTCCCAGCAGGCGGCAGAGATAGCTTTTGTCGGAAAGCTGCACAAGCTCAGCCGTAAAGTCTCCGCACTTTACAGCACCGGTCTTTTTATAGTATCTTACGCCATAGGCCTCATATTCCGCGGAAAGCTGTCCGCTTGCGGAGGGCAGCAGAAGCGTCTGCGGGCATCCCTGCTCCAGCAGCGGCAAAAGGCCGCCCTGGCTTTTATAGCCCTCACCGGTGCAAAGCACAAGGTCCGTCTCCGCTGCGTTCCAGCGAGTCATGGCCTCCGCAAGAGCCTCCCCGGCAGTCTCCCGCCGTGCGCCGGCGTTGATCACGCAGACCTCCTCTCCCCGCAGCAGCAGGACGGCCTGTCCGCCGGAATTGACGACCCGAAGCTCTCCAAAGGCCGCGCGCTCCGCCGCCGTCAGCAAAACCGTGACCGAAAGCAGAACAGTCGCCGCAAGGAGCGTTTTCCGTCCGGAAAGCCGTTCGCCTTTCCAGAGCAGCAATACCAACAGGATCAGGCCGCTGAAGACCGCCAAAAACAGATTTGCGCTGTCCGTCGCTGCAAAGCGCAGTCCCAGCGCGCTCTTTACCGCCGTCACGACCCACCAGAGGGGCCATCGAGCGACCCAGCGGGCAAACAGACCCGCCGCCGGCATGGACGCCAGAGAGATCACCAGCGTCAGGATCCCCAGCTCCATGCCCAGCGCCACCGCCCACAGGATCAGGATATTATACAGCAGGCTCAGCAGGGGCACCGTCTCAAAAAACAGCAGATTCAGCGGCAGGGTGAACAGCGTGGCCGCCAGGGATGAGGCCGCCGTGGAAGCGATATAAAACAGCGGCCTGCGCAGCCAGGGGCGGGAGAGCTTGCTCAGCGGCGCGGTAAAGGCCCGCTGCAGCGGACCGGCCAGCAGGATCAGGCCAAGCGTCGCCCCAAAGGACAGCAGCAGCCCGGGGCTGAGACAGCTGAAGGGATCCTGCGCCGTCAGCAGCAAAAGTGCCGCCGCCAGCGCCGTCAATGGATCTATTTCCTCCTTCAGCCAGAAGGAGCCCGCCCAAAACAGCAGCATGACGCCTGCCCGCACCACCGAAGCGGGAAAGCCCACGATGGCTCCATAGCAAGCCGCCACCGGGATGGCCAGCAGCAGGCCCCGTTTTTTGCCCAACAGCCAGATCATGGCCCCCGCCAGAATGGAAACATGCAGGCCGGAGACAGCGGTGATGTGGCGGGTGCCGCTGAGGGTCAACGCCCGCTCCAGATCGCTGCCGGAGGGAGCCTTTTGCCCGCAGAGCAGAGCGGAAAGCAGCGTCCCTTCCTCTCCCGGCAGCAGTGCGCCGATGCGCTGGGCCATTTTCCGGGAAAAGATCCGCATTCGCCGCAGCGCAGTCATGGCCGCGCCCGGCTCCAGTGTCTCCGGTCCCTCCTGGGAGACGGTCAACAGCGTTCCGCCGGTCAAAAGCCCGTTCCGCCAGTCCAGACTGGCGGCGTGCAGCGTCCCCTGAAGGGTCAGCACATCTCCCGGCGCACCCGCCGGCGTACCGTCCAGCAGATAGAGCTTCACCCGCCGGCGGCAGTCCACGCCGTCAGCCTGCGTCAGGATCCCCTCCGCCGTGCCGTAGGAGACATGGCTCTCGGCATATTCCGTCAGCTCCACCCGCAGCGTTCCGGCGTAGCCGTCCAGCTTCTGTGCAGGCAACAGCGTAACGCAGCCATAGCCGCAGCACCAGAGCCATCCGGCGGTCAGTCCCAGCAGCAGCGCCCGGAAGCGATGGATCTCCTCCCGCAACAAAAGCGCCAGTCCTGCGCACAGCAGCATGGCGATGGCGCCCGTCAGCAGCATGACCGTGAGGATGCGCTCCGCGTCTGCCAGAAGCAGGGTAAAAACCAGCGCCATCAGAAAAAAAGCGGCAGAAAAGCACAGCAGTCGTCTGGGCTGCCGGCCCTTCTGCCACTTGATCTGCAGCATTTTCGATTATGCCATGGGCCCCAGCAGCTTGCCGCCCAGCAGATGGAAATGCAGGTGCATCACCGTCTGTCCGGCGTCTGCGCCCACATTGGTCACCACGCGCCAGCCGCCCGTCAGGCCCTCCTGCTCCGCCAGCCTGGCGGCCACCTCATAGATGTGGGCCACCAGCGCGGAGTTTTGTTTGCCGATCTGTGCCGCCGAAGCGATATGCGCCTTGGGGACGATGAGGATATGGGTGGGCGCTGCAGGCTGAATATCCCGGAAAGCGTAGCACAGCGTATCCTCATAGACCTTGGCGGAAGGGATCTCGCCCCGGATGATCCTGCAGAAAATGCAGTCGGACTGGTAATTCAAAACATCAGACATGGCTTTTCTCCCTTCGATCCTTCAAAGGCCCAGCTTGGAGGCCACAAAATTGTCCACGGCAGCCATGGCGTCATCCAGCTTCAGCAGATCGCTGCCGCCGCCCATGGCGGAATCCGGCTTGCCGCCGCCCTTGCCGCCGCAGATGGCGGACACGGCCTTCACCAGGTCGCCGGCCTTGATGCCCCGGGCCACGGCGTTTTTGCCGCAGCAGGCCAGGAAGGTGATCTTACCGTCGTTGACCGTGGCCAGGACCGCCGCCACATTGGGAGCCTTGTCCCGGACGATATCGCCCATCTGGCGCAGCTTGCCGGCGTCGGCCTCGGGGATGGTGGCGGTGATGACCTTC
>DHMK01000006.1:0-150 GCA_002405755.1 Clostridiales bacterium UBA4644 | reverse complement strand
CGCCGCCCAGCTCTCTTGCGCCGAAGAGGAAGCGCTCCGCCTCGCTGGCGGCTTCCCGGCTTTTATATTTTTCGATGAGCTGCTGCAGATGCCGCTGCTCGCTCATCACGGCCAGCGCGCGCTCCCGCAGCTCCGCAGGCTTGGCCTTCA
>DHMK01000049.1:14757-14894 GCA_002405755.1 Clostridiales bacterium UBA4644 | reverse complement strand
CTTCGTCCCTTTGGCGAGGTCGTTCGGCTGCCATTCGATGTTGCCCACAGCACGGAAGGATTGGCTTCTCTCGCCGAGCAGTTGAAAGCACTTGACGGCGAAACCCGCGTTGTGCTGGAACACACAGGGCGCTACTA
>DHMK01000049.1:354-14673 GCA_002405755.1 Clostridiales bacterium UBA4644 | reverse complement strand
GCATTGCATGAAGCCGGTCTCTACGGCAGCACGGTGGACATTGCTTCCGGCGGATACACGCTGCCTGGCACTGGCGTTTCTGCTGGCGTGACAATTTCCGGAGCGGGCGCTGACAAGACGGTGCTGAAAACGGGTTCCAAGAACTATGCGTTCACCGGAGACAATGTGACCATCAAGGATGTTACCATTGACGGTACGGCGGTCAGCGAAGTGGATGACAACGGTGCGATCCAGATCACGGGCAGCAATGCGGTTCTGGACAATGTCACCCTGGTCGGCGGCGGTACAGACACATATGGTCATACCGTGAGAGCGGATGTGCCGGAAAACAGCGTCACGACGGTCAAAAATTCCACCATCAGCGGCGCTTTCCGCGCGATCCAATCCTATGGACTGAAGGGCACCCTGCTGATCGAAAACTCCACGCTGGCGCCGCAGTGCTATTGCCTGAATGTGGACGGCGGCAGCGGAAAGCTCGTTGTGAAGAATTCTGTTCTTAAGGGCTGGACCTCCTACACCGGTACGGTGGAATCGGCGACCTTTACCGATTGTACCTTTGAGGTGAATCCGGACAGCTACAGATATAATTGTGTGCGTGGATATACGGATACGACCTTTGTCAATTGCGATTTCGGTGACGAGTTCTGGTTTGGGGCTGCGAACAAGACGGTTACCGTAACCTTTGAGAATTGCCGGTACAAAGGTGTTTTGATCACTGAAAGCAATGTGAACGAAATCCTTGAATCCACTGACAACGAAAAAACAACCGTGGTCGTAAAGTGATATTTTATGCGCTGCACCTCTCTGCGCTTGAGCGGTGAGATGTTCCAAACAAAGCTTTCCCCCGGCGGCAAATGCCGCCGGGGGTTCTTTTTACTTTGCCTCTTCCTGATGCTTCTTTGCCAGCGCCAGGACATTTTTCATGAGGATGGCCCGGGTCATGGGGCCGACGCCGCCGGGGACGGGGGTGATATAGGAGACCTTCGGGGCCACGGCTTCAAAATCCACATCGCCGCAGAGCTTGCCCTCCGGCGTGCGGTTGATGGCAACGTCGATGACCACCGCGCCCTCCTTGACCTGCGCCGGGCCGATCAGGCCGGGGCGGCCCACGGCGGAGACCAGAATATCCGCCCGGCGGGTCTCCTCCTCCAGGTCGGGCGTGGCGGAGTGGCAGACGGTGACGGTGCCGTTTTCCCGCAGCAGCAGCAGCGCCATGGGCTTGCCCACGATGTTGGAGCGGCCCAGCACCACGCAGCGCTTGCCCGCCGGAGAGATGCCGTATTCGTGCAGCAGCTCCATAACGCCCGCCGGCGTGCAGGGCCAGACGGCAGGCTCGCCGGTGAGCATCCGCCCGGCGTTTTCCGGATGAAAGGCGTCGGCGTCCTTATCCGGCCGAATGGCCTCCAAAACGGCCCGGCTGTCGATGTGCCGGGGCAGGGGGAGCTGCACAAGAATGCCGTCGGCGGCGGGATCCTCATTGAGCCGGGCGATCAGCGCCAGCAGCGCCTGCTGGGTGGTCTCCGCGGGCAGCTTATATTCCAGACTGCGGATGCCGCACTGCTGACAGTCCTTTTCCTTGTTGCGCACATAGACCGCCGAGGCGGGGTCGTCTCCCACCAGGATCACCGCCAGACCTGGCTGCCGGGGCAGCGCTGCAGCCTGCTCCGCCACCTGCAGACGCACCTTTTTGGCCAGCGCCTTGCCATCCATTACGATCGCCATGTTCTTTTCTCCTTTTTGATGAACCTTCTTAAAAAATACCACATTTTTGGGGCGGACGCAATGGAAATGATACTTCAAATTCTAAAATTATTTCCCAAATGCGGGAAAAGCTCTTTCCTTTTGCCGGCAGGCGTGTTATAATCTTGAATATTAGATGAGATCGGCAAAGGAGCAGCTTATGGACAGACAAAGCTTTCATACGTCATTGCTGGGCGGCTTTCGGAAGAAGGATGTGGTGGCTTATCTGGCGGAGGAGCGGCAGCGCCAGCAGCGGGAGCTTGCGGAGCTGCAGGAAAAGCTGACTGCGCTGGAGCGCTCCGCCGCAGACGCGGAGACGCAGGATCAGAGCAGCCGCCAGCAGGCGGAGACGCTGCAGACGCAGCTGGAGACCCTGCAGGAGGAAAACCGCCGGCAGGCCCAGGAGCTGGAGACTCTGCGGGCCGCCGCGGACCGGAGCCGCACCGTTCGGGACATGGAGCTGGAGACTCTTCGGGCCAGGATCCGCACGCTGGAGGCGGGGCAGAACGCGCCCCGGGAGCTGCAGCAGAGCCGCCTGGCGCTGGAGGAACAGCGGCAGCGGGCCGACCGTCTGGAGGAGGAGCTGCGCCAGCTGCAAAACGCCAAGGTCGTGGGCGCGGACAGGGAGGAGCAGCTGCGGATCCTCTGCCGCAAGCTGGAGCGATCGCTGGAGCTGCTGGACCGGGCCATGGACGGGCCGCATCATATGGTCTGCTACCCCGTCACGGAGGAGGATAAGGCGCTTTTGCGTCAGTCCGGCACGATCCTGGGCAGCGTGCCCCGGGAGACACCGGCGCAGCCGGCTGAGCCACAGCCTGCGCCGCAGGACAAAAGACCGCCGGAGGGACCCGGCGACGCCACGGTCTCCCGGCTGATGGATAAGGTCCGGGGCTGGCGGAAGTGATCTGCCGTAACAGGGAAAGGAGAGGCAGGAAAGCGCCTGCCGGGGAAGAACTATGTATTCCAAGCGGAAAAACGCCCGGTGTCTGAAAACATTGACGCCTTTTGAGCGGGTCATGGGGCACATCATGCCCACCCGCAGCGACGCACAGGTCTATTACAGCGACGATATCGACTGCGAGATCCTGGACGAATATATCGAAAAGAAAAAGGCGGAGGGCATCGAGCTCACCTATCTGGACATTTTCACGGCGGCCACCGTGCGGCTCTATGCCAAGCGCCCGGCGCTGAATCGCTTTATCATGGGCGGCCGCACCTTTGCCAACGACAAGATCTATGTTTCCATGGCGGTGAAAAAGCTGCTGCGGGACAACTGCGACGAGACCACCATCAAGGTCCCCTTTACCGGTCACGAGAACATTTTTGAGGTCCGCGAGCGGATGCATGAGCTGATCTATGCGCAGAAGGGCATGGAGCGGGCCAACGGCACGGATAAGACCGCCCGGCTCATGCGGATCATGCCCAACTGGGTGCTGCGGTTCGCCTTCTGGTGGATCCGGTTTTTGGACAAGCGCAGCATGCTGCCGGCCAAGCTGGTGGAGGTGAGCCCCTTCCATACCAGCGTGTTCATCACCTATCTCAAGTCGCTGGGCATCCCGGGCATCTATCACCACTGCTATGACCTGGGAACGGTGGGGCAGTTTATCGCCGTGGGCAAGGAGCGGAGGATCCCCGTCATCGACAAAAAGACCGGCCAGGTCCGCCCGGGAAAGGTGATCACCATTATGGTGGTGGCAGACGAGCGCGTCTGCGACGGCCTGTATTATGCCCGCTCCATGCGGCTGTTCCGCCGGGTGCTGGAAAATCCGGAGGTGCTGGAGCAGCGGCTGGAGGTCGTGGAGGAAGACATCGCGTAAGTCATTTTCATGAAATATTCATTCTTCAGTGTCAAAAAGCGAATGCTTTTTGACGCTGTTTTTTATTCTGCAAGTCTTTTCTGGAAAACGCTTGATTTTTAATAAGATAAAGCGTAAAATGATTCCATTATTTTTGATCACGGGCCGGAGAAGCGCCCGCAGAAAGGAGAAGATCATTTATGAACGAGCGATCCTGCGATATCGTCAACCGCTACGCCTGCCGCGTCTTCAACGACGACGCCATGCGCCGCTATCTGCCGGGGGACACCTATAAGCAGCTGAAAAAGATCATCGATCAGGGCCGGCCCATGCAGGACGCCGCGCTGGCGGATATCGTGGCCAACGGCCTGAAGCGCTGGGCGCTGGATCAGGGGGCCACCCATTTTACCCATTGGTTCCAGCCCCTCACCGGCTCCACGGCGGAAAAGCACGAGAGCTTCATCCATCCCCAGCCGGACGGCTCCATCATGATGCGCTTCTCCGGCAAGGAGCTGATCCGCGGCGAGGGCGACGCATCCTCCTTCCCATCCGGCGGCCTGCGCATGACCTTTGAGGCACGGGGCTATACCGCCTGGGACTGCACCTCTCCCGCCTTCGTGAAGGACAATACCCTCTATATCCCCACCTGCTTCTGCTCCTGGGGCGGCGAGGTGCTGGACAAGAAGACCCCGCTGCTCCGCTCCATGGAGGCGCTGGAGCGGCAGACCCTGCGGGTGCTGCGTCTGCTGGGCGATCACGAGACCCGCCGGGTGGTGCCCATGGCAGGGGCGGAGCAGGAATATTTCCTGGTGGACAAGGCGCTGTTTGCCCGCCGGCCCGATCTGTTCACCTGCGGCCGGACGCTTTTCGGCGCAAAGCCCGCCAAGGGCCAGCAGCTGGACGATCATTATTACGGCAACATCAAGGAGCGCATCATAGACTATATGCGCGAGGTGGACGAGGAGCTCTGGGAGCTGGGTGTCCCCGCAAAGACGGAGCACAACGAGGCCGCCCCCGCCCAGCACGAGCTGGCGCCGGTCTATGCTTCGGCCAACATCGCCTGCGACCAGAACCAGCTGATGATGGAGACGCTGAAAAAGGTGGCGCTGCGGAAGGATATGGTCTGCCTGCTCCATGAGAAGCCCTTTGCCTGGGTCAACGGCAGCGGCAAGCACAATAACTGGTCGCTGAATCTGGACGGCAACAAGAGTCTTCTGGATCAGGGCAAGACGGCGGAAAGCAACGAGCGGTTCCTGCTGTTTCTGATGGCGGTGATCTGGGCGGTGGATGAATACGCCGGGCTGCTGCGGGTCTCCGTCTCCGGCCCGGGCAACGATCAGCGCCTGGGCGGCAACGAAGCGCCGCCGGCGGTGATCTCCGTCTTTCTGGGCGATCAGCTCACCGACGTGCTCAACGAGCTTTCCACCGGCAAGCCCTCCGCGCTGCGGCAGGGCGGCAACCTGCAGATGGGCGTTACCACCATCCCTGACCTGCCCAAGGATATTGCCGACCGCAACCGGACCTCGCCCTTCGCCTTCACCGGGAAGAAGTTTGAGTTTCGGATGCTGGGTTCCTCCATGTCCATCGCCGACTGCAATATCATCATCAATACCATCGTGGCGGAGATCGTCAGCCGCATCGCCGACCGGCTGGAAAAGGCGGAGGATATTCATGAGGAATGCCGCGCCATCGTGCGGGATGTGATGCGGGACCATCGCCGGGTGATCTTCAACGGCAATAACTATTCCGAGGAATGGCGCAGAGAGGCCCGGCAGCGGGGCCTGCCGGAGCTGGCCAGCACGGTAGACGCCGCCGGCGAGCTCATCACCCAGAAGAGCGTGGAGCTGTTTGAAAAGCATGGCGTTTTCAATCGCAAGGAGCTGGAATCCCGCTATGAGATCCGGCTGGAGAGCTATTGCAAGACGGTGCAGATCGAGGCCAGCACCATGGTGGAGATGGCGCTGCGGCAGATCATTCCCGCTGTCACGGCGTATTCCCGCTTTCTGGCGGAGACCCTTTGCCGCCTGAAGGATACCGGCCTGACGCTGGATGTGACGCTGGAGGCAGGCCTCTTGAAGGAGGTCTCCGCTGCATCCGCCGCCCTGCGGCTGGCGCTGGGCAAGCTGGAAAAGCTGCTGGACAAGGGTGCCGCCATGGAGGACGGCTATGAAAAGGCCCGGTTCTTCCAGGAGAGGCTTCTGCCCGCCATGGAGGCGCTGCGCGGGCCGGCCGACCGGTTGGAGACGCTGCTGGGCAAGGAATATTGGCCCATGCCCACCTATACCGATCTGCTTTACGGCATTCTGTAAAATTTTATTTTAAGCGGCCTTTTGTTCCGGCGGATGATTGTTTCATCCGCCGGAATGTGTTATAATCAAGCAAAATGGACGCAAATGCTCAAAGGAGGGCTTTTTTATGAACCTGACATTTTTTGGCGCGGACCGGGCCGTCACCGGCAGCTGCCATTGCCTGGACGCCTGCGGCAAGCGCATCCTCATCGACTGCGGCCTACAGCAGGGAAGGGACGAGGTGGAGGAAAATGCGCTGCCCTTTGCGCCCGGCGAGGTGGATTTGGTGCTGGCGACCCACGCCCATATCGACCACACCGGCCGGATGCCTCTGCTCTATAAAAACGGCTATACCGGCCCCATCGTCACCACCCGGCTCACCGGCCAGCTCATGAGCATCATGCTGCTGGACTCTGCCCATATTCAGGAGAGCGACGCCCAGTGGGCCAATCAGAAGGGCAAGCGGGCGGGCCGCCCACCGGTGGAACCGCTCTATACCGTGGACGATGCGCAGAATGCGCTGGCTCATCTGGAATGCCACGATTATCATCAGCGGTTTACCCTGTGCCCCGGCGTGGAGGCGGAGTTTGTAGATGCGGGCCATCTGCTGGGCTCCGCCATGATCCAGCTCTGGGTCACGGAAAACGGAGAGACCCGTAAGCTGGTCTTTTCCGGCGACATTGGCAATGTGAAGCAGCCTATCATCCGGGACCCCTCCTATATCACCGAGGCGGACTATGTGATCACCGAGAGCACCTATGGCGACCGGGAGCACGACGAGCGCGAAGGGGAATATACCGATCAACTGGCGGAGATTCTGGACCGGACCTTTGCCCGCGGCGGCAATGTGATCATTCCGGCCTTTGCCGTGGGCCGCACCCAGGAGCTGCTCTATTTCATCCGGGAGATCAAGCAGGCGGGGCAGGTGACCTCCTTCCCCAACTTCCCGGTCTATGTGGACAGCCCGCTGGCCAAGGCCGCCACCACCATCTTCGACGGCGACCTCACCGGGTATCTGGATGAGGAGGCCGTGGAGCTGGTGAAAAACGATGTGCGGATGCTCACCTTCCCGGAGCTGCGCCTGACGGAGACCACAGAGGAATCCCGCGCACTGAACGACGACAAGACACCCAAGGTCATCATCTCCGCCAGCGGCATGTGCGATGCGGGCCGCATCCGGCATCATCTGAAGCATAATCTCTGGCGGCCGGAATGCAGCGTGGTGTTCGTTGGCTATCAGGCAGAGGGAAGCCTGGGCCGCCGTCTGCTGGACGGCGCTGCCTCCGTCAAGCTGTTCGGCGAAGAGATCGCTGTCCAGGCGGAACTGGTCAACTTCCCGGGCCTTTCCTCCCATGCGGGGCTGACCGGCCTGCTGAACTGGATCCAGGCCTATTCTCCCAAGCCTACCCATGTGTTCGTGGTCCATGGCGATGCGGAGGTGGCTCCCGCCTATGCGGAGCGCCTGTGCAGGCTGGGCTTTTCCGCCCATGCGCCGGAGCTGGGCGAGGTCTATGATCTGCTGGGCGACCGGATGCTGCGGGAGGGCAAGACGCCGGAGCGCCGTCAGCCCGCCGCCGAGCAGGGCAACACGGCTGCCTTCCGGGCGCTGCAGGAGCAGGGCCGCGCCCTGCAGGAGCTTATCGCCGCCAGCAAGGGCGGAGCCAATCGGGATCTGCGCCGGCTGGCCTCCGAGCTGGAGGAGCTCATCCGGAAGTGGGACAAATAACGCGTTTCAACGCAAAAGGCTGCGAAAGCAGCTTTTTTGCATACATACAGGGTGGTCATCTTATTGCAATTTGTGCTTTTTCCACGGAAAAACAAAAAATGTCATTGACATATGGATGATTATGCTATATTATAAAATTAGAAATATTTCATGAGAGAGGTGAAACCAATGGGCCGCTAAAGGCTGGCGAGTAGTTGCAAGGGAGTTCAATGTTGAGCTGAAAGGAGACAAAAATGAAAACAAGAAGTATCCGTTATGTGTCTGTATTGTTGGCGTTACTGATGATTCTTAGCTTTTCCACTTTTGCCTCGTCTGAAAACGAAATTGCAGAAGCCAAAAGATATCTGCAAAATTATAGTATGGTCAGGACAAATTCACAGGGCAAGACTTATACGCTTTCTTTTGACTTCCAATCAGAAAATGATTTGATCGAAACTGCTATGTATTTAGTGTCTATTGGAAGAGATGCATTTGATGCGGAAGTGGTGGCAGCACTTTCAAATGAGAACACTGGAAATACACATGGAAATGTGCGACCCTACACAGCTGAACCCTCTGTAGTATATGAAACCATTTCGGGAAACGGCAGCCATCGTGTTACTGCAACGGCGCATGGTTATTCAAGCTTTGATACTCTTGGAGAGGCGGAATATGTTGTCGAGTTAAGTTATTATGTTGTAGTGCGTGATGGTGTGATGACAAATATCAATACACCTAGGATAAATGTTACTCTGTATACATCTTCTTGTAGCTGGGGAAATGCATCTCTTCCTTCTTATTGTACGGACTATAGTTGTGGTGTTACGGCGAATTATACGATTACGAAGACGATGGAAATTCCAGTCGGACCTACAGGAATTCCTGTAAAAGCAGAGACGGATCCGGATTCGTTTGCGTTATTGACAACTTTAGAAAGGTAAAACCATGAAAAAAGACGGAACTACCGGGATGCCCTGTTGGAAAAAGCTGGCCCTGGCGGGCAGCTGCGTGCTGGCGCTGAGTCTGCTTTTGTGCTTTGGGCTGCGGCTGGCGCTGCGGCATGATTATGATACGGTCCTTGCGGTGGGAAGCCATCTCTGGATGCTGCTGAACCTGCTGCTGCTCTGGGAATATACCGGCGGCAGGACGGCGCTGGACGGATGGGGACTGGCTCGCTACGCCCTGCTGCAGGCGGGTATCGCGGCGGTCTGCACCCTGCCCTTCTGTCTGCTGGGACAGAGCGGGACCTGCCTTCCGGCGCTGCTGCAGCCTGCCGGCGCGCTGCTCCAGCTGCTGATCGCCTTTGGCCTGATGCTGCTCTGCGGAAGGACCGGAAGGCGCAGCTGACCTTTTCGCGCTTTCTCTTACACCGTCAAAAAAACCGGCGGCAGGAGCTTCCTGCCGCCGGCGCTTTTCAGTTCAGCTGGCTCCCGCCCCATTCCACCAAGGTGAAGCCCCGGCGCTCCGGCGCGGTGAGCTGCTGGGCGGGAAGCTCCACCGGCTCCTCCAGGGGCTTCCAGGCCAGAAAGACCCGCAGCACCGTATCCGGCGCAGGCTCCACCGTGAGGACGGCGGAATCGGTATAGGCCTCCTGCTGGAAGGACAGCAGGTTATAGGCGTTGCCCTCCATTCGGGGCAGCCAGTAGATGATGAACTCATTGGCCTCGGCCCGGGTCAGGCCCAGCCGGGCCAGCGCATCCTCCAGAAAGGCGGCGGTGTCTTCCCCACGGACGCAGAAGCCGCTGGAAAGATCAAACTCCGCCCGGGAGACGCCCTCCCAGTAAAGATAGCGGTAGGTCTGTCCGGCGGCGTCGGTGAGGGTGCCGTCGGGCTGGGCATGGACGCGCCATCCCTCCGCGGGGTAGGCGGGATAGGTGCAGGTGAGGACGCCGTCCAGCGTCAGGCGGACGGATACGTCGGTTTCCGTTTCGGGATAAAGATAGATCACCGGCTTTTCCGGCGCGGGCTGATCGTCCTCCTCGCCGGGCGGGCAGCAGGCGGCAAGGCCCAGCAGGAGAAGAGAGAGCAGCAGAGCCAGCGGTTTTTTCATGGGGAGACCTCCTTTTTTCTTTGCGTTCGTATTTGATTAGACGGGAAAACCGCCGGAAAGGTTCCGGCTTTTCTAAATTTTGTGAAAAAAGCGATTCGTTTTGACATCCGGCCCGCCGTGCCGTATAATAAGAACGGAAACCACGGGAAAGGGGGAGAGGACCGGTGCTGGAGCAGATCGAGCGGGAGGAAGCGCTGGCGGCGCTTACCACCATCCGCCGCAGGGTGGAGCAATATGCCTGGATGATCCATGCCCTCCAGACCCGGGACATCTCCGAGGACCGGCATTTCCGCCGGGCCTTTTTGAGCCAATACAAGCTGCGGCAGCAGGATCGGGAGGTCCTGCGGTTTTATTTCCGCTGGCTGGAGGAGCATAAGCGCCGGAGCGTCTCCTTCGAGCAGGCGCTGCTGGACCTTTACCGGGCCTTCGGCCTTCTGGAGCCGGCGGCCGCCAGTAAGCTGGCCGCCACCATCGACCCCTCTCTGCCGGTGTGGGACGCGCAGATGCTGGGCCGCCTGGGCGTGCGGCCGCTGACGCTGGAGCGGGATCATCGGCGGGTGGAGCGGACGCTGGAGGCCTATGAGACCCTGCGGGACTGGTATGGCCGCTATCTTCTCTCCCGGGACGGCCGCATGGCGGTGGAGGTCTTTGATACCGTTTATCCGGAGACGGGGTTTTCCGACATGAAAAAGGTGGATTTCGTCATCTGGAGCATTCTCTGGTCCTGATCTTCCCGAAAAATCTTGCATTGCAGCAGAAGGAAGCGTTATCGTGAAGAAAAAATACTGGAAAATGCTGGCTTATGATATCATCGGCTCGCTGTTTTTGGGCTGCGGGATCGTCAGCTTCGCCATGCAGGCCAGCTTTGCCCCCGGCGGCGTCAGCGGACTGGCGGTGCTGGGCAATTATCTGTTCCATCTGCCGGTGGGCTGGCTGACGGTCTTGATCAATATCCCCATCATCGTGTTCACCTTCCGGGAGCTGGGCCGGGATTTTTTCCTGATCTCCATCAAATCCGTGCTCATCAGCTCGCTGATCACCGACTATGTCTGCTGCTATATCCCGCCCTATACCGGCAGCCGCCTGACCGCCGCCATCTTTGCGGGCATTCTGGCGGGCGTGGGCTATTCGCTGTTTTTCAATGAAGGCTCCTCCACCGGCGGGACAGATTTTATCGTGGTGGCGCTGAAGAAGCACCATCCGAAGCTTTCCTTCGGCCTGCTGGTCTTTTTCATCGACAGCACCGTGATCGTGCTCTCGGTGTTTGTCTTCCGGGAGGTCTGGGCCTTTGTTTACGGCGCGGTCTATACCGTGGTCACCAGCCTGGCGCTGGACGGCACCACCTTCCTGCTGAAGAAGCTCCCGTCCCTCCGGAAAAAGCCGGAGCAGCAGCCAGAGCAGCAGACCCCCGCAGGGTAAAGCGCTCCAAATGTATCAGAAGAAAAAAGCCGCCCAATTTGGGCGGCTTTGCTTTTGCAGCCGATTATTTGACAAAGACCTTGGGAAGACGCTGGCCAAAGGCGCAGGTGATCTCATAATTGATGGTGCCGGTGGCGTGGGCGATATCGTCGGCCGTGATGGAGTTGACGCCGTCGGAGCCCATGACGATGACCTCGTCGCCGATCTTTACATCGGGCACATCAGTCACATCGATCATGCACTGATCCATGCAGATGTTGCCGGCAATGGGGCAGACCACGCCGTTGACGATGACTCTGGCGTTGGGAGAATAGGGGCGGGGATAACCGTCGGCATAGCCCAGGGCGATGGTGGCGATCTTGGCGGGCTTTTTGGAAACATATTTCCGGCCATAGCCCACGGAGAAGCCGGCGGGAACATCCTTCAGCCAGACGATGTTGGCCTTGACGCTCATGACGGGCTTGATGTCCAGCTCCTCCCGGCGCATCTCATCGGAGGGATAGCAGCCGTAGAGGATGATGCCGGGACGGACCGCGTCGTAATAAACATCGGGGATCTCCATGATGGAGGCGGAGTTGGCAAAGGTGCGGAAGGGCAGCTTGACGCCCCGGGCGGTGACGCCCTCATAGAAGGCCTTGTAGCGGTTGGCCTGGAAGCAGGCGTAGGCCTTGTCGATGCAGTCGGCGGAGGACATATGGGAGAACATTCCCTTGACCTTCAGGTTGGGCATCTTTTCCATGGCGGCGATCTCCCGGGCGGCCCGGTCCACATCCTCGGCCTGATAGCCGATGCGGCCCATGCCGGTGTCCACGGCGATGAGCACATGGACCTCCTTGCCCTGGCGGACGGCCTCGTCGGAGAAGGCCCTGGCGTTGCTCTCAGAACAGGTGACGGCGGTGATATCATACTTCACCACAGTATCGGCATACAGGTCCGGCGTCAGGCCCAGGCAGATGATCTCCTCCTTGGCGCCGGCCTCCCGCAGAGTGACGGCCTCCTGCAGGGTGGCGATGGCGAAGATCTTGCAGCCGTTCTGCCGCAGGACCTCCGCGCACTGCACGGAGCCATGGCCGTAAGCGTCGGCCTTGATGACGCCGATGATCTCCCGCTGGGGGCCGACCTTTTTCATGATATTCTTGATGTTGTAGTCCAGGTTGGAAAGATTGATCTCTGCCCAGACGGGACGAATGGCTTCTTTATACATCGTAAGACATCCTTTCTGCAAGCGCAGTTTTTTGATCGGAATCATTATACGCCAGTCCGGATGGGCTTTCAAGAGCGGAACGCGATTTTTTCCCTTGCAAAATGCGGAAATTTGGGGTATCGTAAAAGAATCGGAAGAAAGCGGCGCACGAAGCGCCAAAGCCCGGCAAAGGAGACATGGATTATGGAGATCGGAATGTATCATTCCTACCTGGAAGTGAATTTCGGCAATATGAAGGAGCAATACCGGAAGGTCCAGGCGGCGGCAGCGCCCCGGGGCGTGATCCCGGTGATGAAGGCCAACGCTTACGGCATCGGACTGCTGCCCATGGCGGATTTCCTGGTGAACACCATGGGGGCGGAGGTGCTGGCCGTGGCCCAGACCTGCGAGGGCGTGGCTCTGCGGCAGGGCGGCTTCCGCCGGGCGGATATCATGCTGCTGGGGCCTGCGCCGGAAAATGCCGTGCCCTACGCCGTGGAAAACCGCCTGCTGCTGCCCGTGTTTAACCGGGAAAACGCCGACATGGTGGATGCGGCGGCCCGGGAGCAGGGCATTGTGGCCCGGGTGCAGCTGAAGATCAATACGGGCATGAACCGCATCGGCGTCTGCGCCGGGCCGGACCTGGACGCGCTGCTGGCCCATCTGAAGACCCTCCGGAGCATTGCGGTGGACGGCGTCTTCACCCATTTTGTCAACGCCACCTATACCGACGATCCCCAGACGCCCGTGGCCTACGAAAAGTTCTGCCGCGCCGTGGAGCAGATCCGCGCCGCCGGCTTTGCGCCCCGGTATATCCATTGCTGCAACACCGGCGCCACCTCCTGGTTCAAGGGCGACGCCATCTCCACCCATGTGCGCCCGGGAAGCCTGTATATGGGCTATGATTCCATGGACGACGGCACCAACTGGCTCCAGGTGCAGGAGGGCATCTCCTGGCGGGCCTTCGTCACCAATCTGCACACCATCCACGCGGGGGAGAGCTGCGGGTACTGCAACCATTTTGTGGCGGAAAAGGATACGCTGGTGGCCACGGTGGACATCGGCTATGCCGACGGTCTGTTCCGTCCCATGGCCCAGGGGACCGGCGTCATCCTGCTGAACGACACCCGCACCCGTTATCTGGCCACCTCCATGGATCAGACTATGATCGATGCCACCGGCATCGACTGCCGGGTGGGCGATGAGGTCACCGTTTTCGGCTATTCCAAAAACGGCGCAAAGCTGCCCCTGGCCGAGCTGCAGCAGTATACCGGGCAAAATCTCTCCTATCCCCTCTGCCTGATCACGCCCCGGGTAAAGCGGATCTATCGGTGTTAAGATAGCGAGGCTGCCGGCTCCCGCGTTTTGCGGGAGCCGTTTCTTTTGGCACTCCCGCAGGACAGCGTTCGACAGGATCCGACAGACCTTGGCGAAAGTTCACAGTTTGTTTCAAAAATAACTGGGAAAAATTTTAAAAAAGGGGTTGTTTTTCCCGCAAATCGTGCTATGATAAAGACAACAGATTGGCACTCAGAATGAATGAGTGCTAAAAATCCAAGAAAAAAGAGGTTGTATCTTATGAAGCTGTTTCCGCTGCAGGACAGAGTAGTTGTTAAAATGGTAGAGGCGGAGGAGACCACCGCCAGCGGCATCATCCTCACCGGATCTGCCAAGGAAAAGCCCCAGGTGGCCGAGGTCGTGGCCGTTGGCCCCGGCATCAAGGACGGCGAGCATCCCGTCAAGATGGAGGTCAGCGTGGGCGATAAGGTCATCACCAGCAAATACGCCGGCACCGAGGTCAAAATGGAAGGCCAGGAATATAATATCGTCAAGCAGAGCGATATTCTGGCCATTGTGAAATAAGAAGCGGAGGGAAAAATTATGGCAAAAGAAATTCTGTATGGTGAAGAAGCCCGTCGCGCGCTGGAGCGCGGCGTCAACCATCTGGCAAATACCGTCAAGGTCACCATGGGCCCCAAGGGCCGCAACGTGGTGCTGGACAAGAAATACGGCGCGCCGCTGATCACAAACGATGGCGTTACCATCGCCCGGGACATCGAGCTGGACGATCCCTTTGAAAACATGGGCGCGCAGCTGGTGAAGGAGGTCGCCACTAAGACCAACGACATCGCCGGCGA